>JBGSLM010000151.1:0-13954 GCA_041740755.1 Parvularculaceae bacterium
AAGGCGGACGTGTTTGATTATATCGAATGCTTCTACAATCCGAAGCGCCGTCACTCGACGATCGGCTATCTCAGCCCGATTGCATTCGAGGAAAAGATGGCGTTACCTTGACTGACCGTCCACAAAACGGGGGACAGGCCAGAAAGCGGCGCAGAAATTCGCATCCGCGCAATAAGATTGCGTGAGGCACAACCCGTTGGGGAAAAAAAGCGGAATCGGCCCTGATTCCGGGAGCGCGGTCTCACGGCGCCCGGACATGCCCGGGCGCCCGATTCTTTGGGCTCGCGAGTTAAGCGGCGGCGAGCTGGCGCACGACATACTGAAGAATGCCGCCGTGCCTGTAATAGTCAAGCTCGTCGGCGGTATCGATCCGTACAAGGACGTTGATGTCGCGCGCCTTGCCGTCCGCAGAGCGGATCGTGACTTTGACTTCGGTCCGCGGCGCGATTTTGTCGACGCCGTGGACGGTCACTTCCTCGTCGCCCGTGAGACCTAGCGAGGCCCAGCTGTCGCCTTCCTTGAACTGCAGGGGCAGGACGCCCATGCCGATCAGGTTCGAGCGGTGAATGCGCTCGAAGCTTTCGGCGATCACGGCTTTGACGCCGAGAAGGATCGTGCCTTTGGCGGCCCAGTCGCGCGACGAGCCGGTGCCGTATTCCTTGCCCGCGAAGACGACGAGCGGCGTTCCCGCCGCCTTGTATTTCATCGCGGCGTCGTAGATCGACATCTGTTCGCCCGTCGGCACATATTTCGTCACGCCGCCTTCAACGCCTTTCAGCATATGGTTCTTGATGCGGATGTTGGCGAAGGTGCCGCGCATCATCACGTCATGATTGCCGCGACGCGAGCCGTAGGAATTGAATTCCGAAACCGGCACCTGATGGTCTTTGAGATATTGTCCGGCCGGGCCTTTTTCCTTGATGTCGCCGGCGGGCGAGATGTGGTCGGTCGTGATCGAATCGCCAAAGAGCGCGAGCACGCGCGCCTTCTCGATCGGCTGCACGGGCTTTGGCGTCATCGTCATGCCCTGGAAGTAGGGCGGGTTCGCGACATAGGTCGAAATCGGCCAGCGATAGGTCTCGCCGTCGCCCGCGTCGATCTTTTGCCATTTCGCGTCGCCCTTGAAGACGTCGGCGTAACGCGTCGCGAACATTTTCGCCGTCACATGCTCGCGCACGACTTCTGCGATCTCTTTGTTGGTCGGCCAGATGTCCTTGAGATAGACGTCTTTGCCGTCCGATCCCTTGCCGATCGGATCGGTCGAAAGATTGATGTTGAGCGAACCTGCCAGCGCATAAGCGACGACGAGCGGCGGCGAGGCGAGATAGTTCGCGCGCGCATCCGGCGACACCCGGCCTTCGAAATTGCGGTTGCCGGAAAGCACCGAACAGACCGCGAGATTGTTCTCGGCTATCGCCGCGCTGATCGCTTCGGGGAGCGGCCCCGAATTGCCGATGCAGGTGGTGCAGCCATAGCCGACGAGATTGAAGCCGAGCGCGTCGAGATCGGCGGTGAGGCCTGCGGCGTCGAGATAATCGGTGACGACCTGGCTTCCCGGCGCAAGCGACGTTTTAACCCACGGCTTGACGGTAAGACCGCGCTTTCTGGCGTTGCGCGCAACGAGACCCGCCGCCATCAGGACGGAAGGGTTCGACGTGTTGGTGCAGGACGTGATCGCGGCGATGACGACATCGCCATTGCCGACATTGAATTTTTCGCCCGTGACCGGAACGCGTTTTGATCCTTGTCCGGCGAGACCATATTCCTTGTCGAGCGCTGCGGCGAAAGACGCCGGCGCGTCTTTCAAAAGGACGCGGTCCTGCGGGCGCTTGGGTCCCGCAAGCGACGGCGCGACGACGCCAAGATCGAGTTCAAGCGTATCGGTGAATTTCGGCTCGGGCGTTGATGCGTCGCGCCACATGCCCTGTTCTTTGGCGTAGGCTTCGACGAGCGCGACGCGATCGGGGTTGCGGCCCGTCGCTTTGAGATAGCGGACCGTTTCCGCCGTGATCGGGAAGAAGCCGCAGGTCGCGCCGTATTCCGGCGCCATGTTGGCGATTGTCGCCTGATCTTCGAGCGCCAGATGATCGAGGCCCGGCCCGTAGAATTCGACGAATTTTCCGACGACGCCTTTCTTGCGCAGCATCTGCGTGACGGTCAGAACAAGATCGGTCGCGGTCGTCCCCTCGGGAAGTTTGCCGGAAAGGCGGAACCCGACGACTTCCGGGATCAGCATCGAAACCGGCTGGCCGAGCATCGCAGCTTCCGCCTCGATGCCGCCGACGCCCCATCCGAGTACGGACAATCCGTTCACCATGGTCGTGTGGCTGTCGGTGCCGACGAGCGTGTCGGGATAGGCGTAGGTCTCGCCTTTGTAATCGGCGGTCCATACCGTTTGCGCCAGATATTCGAGATTGACCTGATGGCAGATGCCGGTGCCGGGCGGCACGACGCGGAAATTGTCGAACGCGCCCTGTCCCCATTTCAGGAACTGATAGCGCTCGCCGTTGCGTTCATATGCGCGGTCGACGTTTTTCTGGAAAGCGTTAGCGCCGCCGAAATAATCGACCATGACGGAGTGGTCGATGACGAGATCGACCGGCGCCAGCGGATTGATCTTTTCCGGGTCTTGCCCCAGCGCCTTCATCGCGTCGCGCATGGCGGCGAGGTCGACGACGGCGGGGACGCCGGTGAAATCCTGCATCAGGACGCGCGCCGGGCGATAGGCGATCTCGCGCTCGCTCTTGCCGTTTTTCAGCCAGTCGGCGAACGCCCGGATGTCGTCGGCCTTGACCGAGCGGTCGTCTTCGAACCTGAGGAGGTTTTCGAGCAGGACCTTCAACGAAAAGGGCAGGCGGGAGAGGTCGCCGAGGTGCTTTTCCGCCGCCTTGAGGCTGTAGATCGAGTAAGCCTTCCCGCCGACGGTCAAAGATTTTTTCGTTTTCAGGCTGTCACGTCCCGGGATCACTGATTGCCTCCGTTCGCAAATTCCTCAAGAATCGGCGCCCTTATGGCGTATAGGGCCGGGCCGTGCAATTGACGGCTCTGAAGTCTTTTTGACGCCATGAATAGCGGCGATAAGGGGGCGGATCGCGCGAATTCGGGCTGACGAGGAGTTGGAGAGCGGTGATGAGGGTCAAGCGTTTCGGCAAGCGTATCGGTTTTGGTCTTGTTCTTGGGTCTTTTCTGACTGCAGCGGTTCCGGCGGCCGCAGAGCCCCAGGCGCTCGCGACGTTCAAATCGTGGAGCGTCTTCGCCCATGACACGGGAACCGACCGGGTGTGCTTCGCCGCCGCCGAGGCTTCCGACAAATCGCCGAAAACCGTCAATCATGGCGACATCTTCTTTCTCGTCGCGACATGGAAATCCGGCGCGGCCGTCAACCAGCCGAGCTTTCGCGTCGGCTATAATCTGCAGGCGGCTCCCCCGCCGACGGTGCGGATCGGCTCGGAAAAATGGGACATGTATGTTTCGGACAACGAGGCGTTCATCGAAAGCGCCTCCAGCGAGCAGGGTCTCATCGCCGCGATGCGCAAGGGCGCCGACATGAAAATCAGCGCGATGTCGAACCGGGGCACGGCGACGAGCTATGTCGTCTCGCTGTCGGGCATCTCGGCGGCGCTCGACCGCGCCCGGGAAGCCTGCAAGTAAGCGATTGCGAAAATTTGCTCCGTCACTCCGGGGCGTCGCGGAGCGACGAACCCGGAGTCCACGCAATCTTGCAGGCAGGAAATGGATTCCGGGTTCGCGAGCATTGCTCGCTCCCCGGAATGACGGGCGCCGGGTTTTGCGGCCATCCTTCGCGATGCGAGCCTCCGGCTCGCTCCTCAGGATGAGGGAATCGCACGCGGCTCGAATCTCGGACCTCATCCTGAGGAGCCTTTCGCAGAAAGGCGTCGCGAAGGATGGCGGACGAGCCCGCATATTGCCGCTTCCCCAAATCAGGCTAGCGTCCGCGCACAGATAAAGAACGCGCCGCGCGATGTCGCCGCAACCAAGGGGAAGACCATGGGAATCATCAAGGAGTTTCAGGAGTTCGCCGTAAAGGGAAACGTCCTCGACATGGCGGTCGGCATTATCATCGGCGGCGCCTTCGGGACGATCGTCAAATCGCTGGTCGACGATGTCGTCATGCCGCCGATCGGGATGCTGCTTGGGGGCGTCGACTTTTCGAGCTTTGCGTTCACGCTGAAGGCGGCCGAGGGCGACGTTCCGGCGGTCGCCATCAAATACGGCGCCTTCCTCAATAACGTCCTCTCGTTTCTGGTCGTCGCCTGGGCCGTCTTCATGCTCGTGAAGGCGATGAACACCTTCAAGAAGAAACAGGAAGCCGCGCCGCCGCCGGCGCCGCCCGCTCAGGAAGTCCTCCTCCGCGAAATCCGGGACCTGCTGGCGCGGCGGTAGGGGCGCCTTCCTTCTCCCACCCTTGAAAAGGGAGGGCCGGGGAGGGTTCATTTGCGGCGCGGGCGTCGGTTCGATTTCGAGCGCCGGTTCCTGCGGAGAGAAAACCCTCCCTAACCCTCCCTTTTCATGGGAGGGAATCTTACCGAGCGCGCTTCTCGTTCTTCTCCCTCCCTTGAAAAGGGAGGGATGGGGAGGGTTCATTTGCGGCGCGGGCGCCGGTTCGATTTCGAGCGTCGGTTCTTGTGGAGAGAGAACCCTCCCTAACCCTCCCTTTTCAAGGGAGGGAATTCGACTGAATGCGTGGCTCCCGCTGCGGCCCGTCGCTGCTGGTTGTGGAAATCGCGCGACCCCTCTATACCCCCGCGCCTGCAACAAGACGCTGAAATGATCCCGCTCAAAAACATCCGCAACTTCTCGATCGTCGCCCATATCGACCATGGGAAGTCGACGCTCGCCGACCGTCTCATCCAGACGACGGGCGGGCTCTCCATGCGCGAGATGAAAGAGCAGGTGCTCGACTCGATGGAGCTTGAGCGCGAGCGCGGCATCACCATAAAGGCGCAGACCGTCCGCCTCGAATACAAGGCGAAGGACGGCGAGACCTATATTCTCAATCTGATCGACACGCCGGGCCATGTCGACTTCGGCTACGAAGTCAGCCGCTCGCTGTCCGCCTGCGAAGGCGCGCTGCTCGTCGTCGACGCCTCGCAGGGCGTCGAGGCGCAGACCCTCGCCAACGTCTATCAGGCGATGGACGTCAATCTCGAAATCGTCCCGGTGCTGAACAAGATCGATTTGCCCGCTGCCGAGCCGGAACGCGTGCGCGCGCAGATCGAAGACGTGATCGGCATCGACGCGTCGGACGCGCTCGAAATTTCCGCCAAGACGGGCGTCGGCATCGACACCGTGCTTGAAGCGATCGTAACGCGCCTGCCGGCGCCCAAAGGCGACGCGAAGGCGCCGCTGAAGGCGCTGCTCGTCGACAGCTGGTATGACAGCTATCTCGGCGTCGTCGTTCTCGTCCGCGTCATCGACGGCGTTCTGAAAAAGGGGACGCGCATTCGCCTGATGGGCGCTGGCGCTTCCTACACGGTCGAACAGATCGGCGTGCAGACGCCGAAGAAAATCCCGGTTGCGGAACTCGGGCCCGGCGAAATCGGCTACATCACCGCCGCGATCAAGGAAGTCGCCGACACCCGCGTCGGCGACACGATCACGGACGAGCGCAACCCGACGGCGGCCGCGTTTCCGGGCTTCAAGCCGGCGCAGCCCGTGGTCTTTTGCGGCATGTTCCCCGTCGACGCCGCCGAATTCGAGGATTTGCGCGAGGCGATGGGAAAGCTTCGCCTCAACGACGCGAGCTTTCATTATGAGATGGAAACGTCGGCGGCGCTCGGCTTTGGCTTTCGTTGCGGCTTCCTCGGGCTCTTGCACCTTGAGATCATCCGCGAGCGGTTGGAACGCGAATTCAATATCAATCTCATCACCACGGCGCCGAGCGTCAATTATCAGATCTTTCTGACCGACGGCTCGATCAAGGAACTGCACAATCCGGCGGATATGCCGGACCCCGTGCGCGTCGATCACATGGAAGAGCCGTGGATCAGGGCGACGATCATGACGCCCGACGAACATCTCGGCTCCATCTTGAAACTCTGCGAGGACCGGCGCGGCGTCCAGAAAGAGCTGACCTATGCGGGCAGCCGCGCGATGCTCGTCTATGAATTGCCGCTCAACGAAGTCGTGTTCGACTTTTACGACCGGTTGAAGTCGATCTCTAAAGGCTACGCCTCGTTCGACTATCAGATCCTCGACTACAGGCCCGGCAATCTCGTGAAGATGCAGATCCTCGTCAATGACGAGGCGGTCGACGCGCTCTCGATCATCGTTCACCGCGACAAGGCGGAAACGCGCGGGCGCGTGATGTGCGAGAAGCTGAAAGACCTTATTCCCCGCCACATGTTCAAGATCCCGATCCAGGCGGCGATTGGCGGGCGCGTTGTTGCGCGCGAGACGATCTCGGCCATGCGCAAGGACGTCACCGCGAAGTGCTATGGCGGCGACGCGTCCCGCAAGCGCAAACTCCTCGACAAGCAAAAAGAGGGGAAAAAGAAGATGCGCCAGTTCGGCAGGGTCGATATCCCGCAGGAAGCCTTCATCAAGGCGCTGAAGATCGACAGCTGAGACAAGCGTCTTGGCGTGATCGGGGAGGCGCCCGCGACGCGGTCCGCTTCGGCGCTTGATCATGCGCGGCTTTGCCGCCGCGCTAACGAGGCGGCGGCAGGCGCAATTCTTCCGCACGCATGGACTGGCGCAAGTCGGTGTCGTCGCTTCCATCGCTTCCTCCTTTCCCGCGGGGGCGCATCCCTCGCGCATTTCAACGATCAAAGCGTAAGGGCGCCGCGAAGGAGGGGGATAACTTTTTTCGATTTTGAAGTTATTCAACGGCTTATATGATTAATGCGTCCCAATTGCGGGAATTTAAGAGCTTCAAATTCTCCGGTTTGGTGTGCGCCGTATTGCCGAAGCGGAGCGCGCAGCGGAAACTGCGCCGATGACGACGAGGCGGATGATTGCGGGAGGATTGCTGATGGCGGCGTTGGCGCCGGCGGCGTTCGCCGCGCGTGATAAGCGCGCCGCTGCCGGGCGGCGGGTCGGTTTCGATACCATCCGCCTACGAACCGATCCTGGAAGGCGATTACCGCTGGCGCGACAGGGGCGTCCTCGTTGCTTACCGTCATTACCGCTCGATGCTGTCTGGAACCAATGAGTGCGACGGCATGATCGCGGCGGCGCGCGCCGACGCATTCGAAAATCTTGACGCGTTCATATCCGCCGCGCGCGGCGCGTTGACGACGCGATGGGCCTACGCAAACGAATCCGAAGGCCGATGGTACGGCAAGCCTGAAAAATTCGCCGAAGAAAAACGCGCCGGCGCGAATGGCGATGAAATCACCGGCGCGCTCAAAGTGCATATCGTCGGTTTCTTCGACGTCTATGACAAAGCGGGGCGGCTTTACGCCGTCAATGACCGGCGCGGCGTCATGATCGCGATTTGGATATTCGACAGCCATGGCGGCGAAGCGAAAGCGCGAAAAATAGCGGACGCAGTGGCCGCGTCTTTTTCAACGAAATAAGCGCTGCGAGAGGTCAATCGCGGTCGGGCGCCGTCAGCGGGAATAAAGGCCGGTAGGGGCGCGCCTCCTCGACCGCGCGGGCGAACGATGCGCGCGCAAGCAATCGCGCGCGGTATGCGCGCAGCATGGGATAGGAATCCGAAATCCGGTGCGTCCAGTCCGCATAAAACAACGACGGCGCCGCCGCGCAGTCAGCGAGCGTGAATTCATCGCCTGCGGCCCATTCCCTGCCGACTAGATGTCCTTCAAGCCACGCATAGGCGCGCTCAAGTCGTTCGCTTGCAATGTTCAGCCCGTCTTCGGTCTCGACCGGGATATGCTTTAGCGCGCTCGACACCGCAAACTGCGTCGGCTCCATCACATGCAGATCGAAAAAGCGATCGAGAAAGCGCACGTCCAGCGCCGCCATCGGATCAGCGGGAAGAAGACGCACGGGTCCAGGATGCGCAAGCTGAAGATATTCGATGATGATGCTCGTCTCGACGATCGCGCGCTCGCCGTCGAGCAGCAGCGGAAACTTGCGCAGCGGCCAGCGCCGCAGCCACTCCGCCGCATGCTGCGGCGTGTCGGGCCCGATGCAGCGGAATTCAAACGGCGTTGCGATCTCATACAACGCGATCAGCGCCTTTTGCGTATAGGACGAGAACGGATGACCATAAAGCGCAAGCGACATCGCGGGGCCTCTCATTTATTTTGCAGACGCCTGAGCCGTACCGCCGCAATCCGCCTCATGCAAGGATCGGTCAGGAATACCGCCGCGCCGCCGGACGATCGATCGGATCGCAGGAGCCGCAAGAGCCGACGATTGAGGGCCTTTTAATTCTCGATTTTATTTGCAAGAGTCCGTCAAATTCCGAGGGGATTGGAACATGCACTCACTCCTTGCGGCGTTCGCGCTCTTGGCGGCGGCGAGCGGCGGCGACAGTCCCGCAATACCCGAATGGCGGCGGGCGCCTGATTATCCGGCGTCCTGCATGCCGGCAGGCGGAGAGACCGCCGAACCCCAAAAAGTAATTGTGACATATAGAGTGAACACGCAGGGCGAGGTCGAAAACGCGCGCGTTCGCGAGACAACCGACGCCTGCTTTAACGAGACGGCGATCGCAGCCGTTCGAACCTGGCGCTTTCAACCCGCAAGGTCGGGCGGCGGTGTCGTCAATCAGGAAGACCTCGAGACGACTTTCACGTTCGTGTTCAACGCCGAGACTGTGTCCGAAGATTTCGATGCGCGGCCGATCAAGCGCGATCCGCCGGATTATCCCCAAAGATGCTATAACCAAGCGAGAAACAGGGAGACGGTCCTGATCGAATTCGACGTTACGATCAGCGGTGAAACCGCCAACGCACGCGTCATTGATTCTACAAATTCATGTTTGAATTCGATTGCGCGCGCGAGTGTCCGCAAGTGGCGATACCGCCCAAAAATTGTCGGTGGCGAACCGGTTGAACGCAAGGGTGTTCAATCCTCGATAGTCTTTGATAAAGGGAGCGGATTTTCCGCGCCGCCGGACCGGGTGGCTGTAGGGCGGCGGCTCAACTCGATCGCTGCGAAAATTCGCGCCGAAAAGGATCCGCAGGAGATTCTCGCCGATCTCGCCGAAGTTGAAGCAAAGTATGGCGACGATTTCACGCGAACCGAGCTGAAAGCGTTCCACCAGATTCGCGGCGCGGCGAGACTTTCCGCAAAAGATTATCGTGGCGCGCTGGACGATTTCCGTGTCGTGCAGAAAATGGGCCTGAGCGGCGAGTCGGGCGAGGCGATTGCAAAGACAATTGAAAATCTAGAGTCTTATATCGCGGCGCAAGACGCAGCGAGCGCGGCGAAAGGGACGAGCGCAGCGCCGCCGGCAGCGGATTCGCCGCCGGAAAAATCGCCCGAGCCCCAATGACAGCGCAGCTTCAGACGGAAGCGATCGCTGCGTCGTTCATGGCTTGAAGAGCCGGAATTTG
Source organism: Parvularculaceae bacterium (assembly GCA_041740755.1). Lineage (GTDB taxonomy): Bacteria > Pseudomonadota > Alphaproteobacteria > Caulobacterales > Parvularculaceae > Amphiplicatus. Next base: position 9,492 of record JBGSLM010000151.1, read on the forward strand.
GAACGCTCGCCTCTCCCATGATAGGGTCGCTCTATAAGAAGAACGAAAAATGGGGGATATTCATGAAACCATTGGTCTTTTCGTTTCTAGCCGCCATTATCGCTACCAGTGCAAACCTCGCTGAAGCGGCGGAAATTGTCCCGGCGAAGCCGCTAGTTCGAATCGCGCCGGATTACCCGGCGAAGTGCGTTCCATCTGGACCTGGCCCCTATCCCGATCAGCGGGTGACAGTCGCCTATGACGTCTCGCGCGAAGGCGTGCCAGAAAACGTCCGCGTTTCGGAATCGGCGGATCCCTGTTTTGAAGATGCGGCGGTCGCCGCTATTCGCACTGCGGTCTACGCGCCGCAAATAGTCGACGGCCGCGCTGTCAAACAGGAAGAACTTGAGACGACGTTCACCTTTCGCTTTGCCGAGGCGGGAACCATCGCGCAAACCTCACTTGAGGATTTCGACGCCAAGCCGCTGGTGCGTCAACCGCCGCGATATCCGGAACGATCCATGGATCAAGCGCGTTCCAGTGAAATCGTGATAGTCGAATTCGATGTGAATGAAGCGGGCGAGACCGAGAATATTCAGGTCATCGATTCGACACTTCGATGTCTGGAAGCCCCTTCCACCATCTCCGTTGCAGAATGGAAATATGCGCCGCGCGTGCGCGATGGAAAGCCGGTGCGGCGAACCGGCGTCCAGACCTTGATTACCTTTCAACTGTCAGGCAGCGGCATCGCGCCTTCAGCGCAAGATGAGGTTCGGCGCGCGGTGTGGTTCAAGCTCGCGTCGATACGTTCGGCTCTGTTGAAGGATCGCTCGCCCGCCGTGTTGCTGACGGACCTCGAGGAGCTCAAGAAAAAGTACGGCCCCGAGTTCACCAAAAATGAGGCGGCCTTATTTCATCAGCTCCGCGCAGGCGTCAGGATCAAGGCGCAAGATTACGCGGGCGCCCTTGATGATTTAAGAATCGTAAAACGCAGCCGCGCGATAACGGACAAGCGGACGATCGAGGCGATCGACAAGACGATCGCCCAGCTTGAAGCGATTGTAGGAGCGCCGACGACGCAGGAATCGCCGCCCACGGACGACGGCGCCGCTTCGCCAACGGCATCTGAGGAACCGCCGCCGGAAAAATCGCCCGAGCCCCAATGACGGCGCGGCGTCAAGCGGGCGTAATCGATGCAGGCAGATAGTGTCGGGGCGCATATTAAATCAGTGCATCGGCAAATCGCTAAAAAGCGTCGTCGCCAAGCCATATCCGCTACGACCAAAGCCCCCCCAAATTTCAGACGTGGAGTGACGAATGCTTTGGAATATCGTTGACAAACGGAAGCGAAAATATCGCTGGCAGGAAATTAACGCGGTAATCGAAGACACTGCACATGATAACTCCTGCGAAGACGCTGACCAATGTGAAGTAAATATAGATGCGGTAATGTATGAGGAGCGCCGCAACATTTTGCTTCACGATGTAGTAAAGTGGGCGGAAGAAGCTTCCGGTAAAGTGACGCTTTATTTGTACGATAAGGGCGACGGCATCTAACTGCTGCTAGATGCGTTTGACTCGAGGATGGCGCGTAAGAGTTATATTTGACTGCTGTGATGAAAACTCCCTGCCGTCAGTCCGGGGCGGCGAAGCCGCGAACCCGGAGTCCATCTTTCCGCTAACTCGTTCGTCGTAACATGGATTCCGGGTTCCGCCGCTTTGCGGCGGCCCCGGAATGACGGCTTGGTGATTCAGTTATTGGCGTTGCAAAAATGCGTTAGAGAAAGAATCTGCTCGCGTCCATCCAAAAACCGCCGCCGGTCGTTCCGGCAGACGAAGGTCAGATCTGACGACGGTTACGCGCCGAGCCTTTCGCGATATCGGCGGCTTCCGGGAATTTCTTCGCCTGTTGTCAATTTGACGGCGACGTCGCCGTCGCCTGACGGAATGATCTCGGCGATTTTCGTCCTGTTGACGAGCCATGATCGGTGCGCGCGAACGATCGGCGCGCCAGCGCCCGCGAGCTGTTCTTCGAGCGCGGCCATGGTGATGCGTGCAAGATGCGTTTTGCCGTTCGCGGCGATTTCGACATAATTGCCGGCGGCCTTGGCGTAGTCGATCGACGCCGCGTCGAGAAACATCGTGCGCCCGCCGCATTTCAGCGTCAGGCGGCTCGTCTCTGCGGCTTCGCGCTTTGCCGCCTCTGCGTCGCGCAGCGCGTCCGCGCGGCTGCGCCAAAGCGAAAAGAGGCCGACGAAAATCGCAAAGCTGAGCGCGTCCTTGCGAAATTCATAGAGGAGTTCGACCGCAACGGGCCGGCTTTCCGAAAAGAACCGGTATTCGCCGCCGAGGACGAAGGCGAACACCGCCATCCTTATCGCGACCATGCCGAAGATATGGAGCGCCGAGTAGAAGGCCGCGCCGAGCGCATAGACGGGGAGCGCGCGCACCCACCCATCCGCCGGGAATGGGAACCGGCGCGTGAACCAGGCGATGGCGAAGAGGAGGGGGGCGTGAACGATGAGCGAACTTGTCTCATAGATCCACGGGTGCAGCGGATTGATGTCCATCCCTTCGCGGCGGTATTCGGTGATCGCGGACAGCGAATTGACGATTGTGAACCCGGTCACGATCACCATGGCGATGGCGATCGCCTGGCGGTCGATGCGGGCGTCGTCGGCGAGCGCTTTTTGCAGCGGCGCGGAATTTTGAACGGTCATGGCGAAGATGTCGCCGAATTCACGCCGCCCGGCAATCGGCGGGCCTGCGCTGATCGTCCCCGGCAGGCTGTGTTTTATCCCTCGCGCCTTGATTTTCATCCCATTTTCTGGGGACCGGCGCCGGACGTCACAAAGGGAGGGGGCCCCGCGTCCTGGCGCTCGCATGGGCGACGCGGCGGCGCCAAACCGGAAGGGAATTTGATAGGAGATTAGACCAAGTGATTCCCGCCGCCTCAGCCCATTCCCGCCGCTATGACCTCGACTGGCTCCGCGTGATCGCGTTCGCGATCCTCATTTTCTATCATATCGGCATGTTCTACGTGACCTGGGACTGGCACGTGAAAAGCCCGCATGAGGGCCCGGTCGCCGAGCTTCCCATGATGTTCGTCAACCCGTGGCGGCTCGCGCTTCTCTTCTTTATCTCGGGCGTCGTCATTCGATATGCGATGGACAAGGCGCCGCTCGCGGGTTTCGCGTGGCGGCGATTCTGGCGCCTGTTTGCGCCGATCGCCTTCGGCATGGCTGTCGTCGTCATGCCGCAGGCCTATTTCGAGCTGCGGTATGACGGCGTCGTCGAGCCCGGCATTCTCGCCTTCTGGCCGCAATATTTCTCCTTCGACGATCATTTCGGCATCGTGACGCCGACATGGAACCATCTTTGGTATGTCGTCTATCTGCTTGTCTATTCGATGATTGCAATCGCCCTCGCGCCGGTTTTGCGGCCGGTTGCGGATCGCCTTGGCGCCATGAGCGCCAAGTCGGGGCTGATCCTGATTGCGCTGACGCCGCTCCCGTTTATCGTCTACCGCTTCGCGCTCGAACCGCATTTTCCCGAAACGCATGACCTCGTGAACGACTGGGCGAACCACGCGCATCGCTTCACCATATTCATGCTCGGCTTCATGATTGCAAAGAATGACGGCTTCTGGCGCGCCGTAGACCGCGCGACGCCGGTTGCGCTTGGATACATTGCATTGACGATTCCGCTCTTCGCCATGGCGTGGTTCGGCGATAATTGGGAAAGGGTCGAGGCGATCGGCGCCGCCGATATTCTTCGCGCGATGCGTATCGTCTACGCATGGGCGGTAATCCTTGCGCTATGCGGCCTTGCGCGCCGTCATCTCAACCGCGACGGCAGGATTTTGCGTTATCTCACCAATGCAGTTTTCTGCTTTTACATCCTGCACCAGACGATCATCGTCGCGGCGGGTTATAACCTTGCGAAGTTCGAACTGCCGTGGATGGCCGAGTTCTCGTTGCTGATTCTTGCAACCGTCGGCGGATGTTTTGCCGGTTACGAAATATTCCGCCGCGTTCCGGTGTTGCGGTTCCTGATGGGGATCGAAGACAAAGGCGCGCGCCTAAAACCCGCCGCCGGTCTTGAAGCCGCCACCCTTCGGTCTGCTGCAGCTGTGACCGACCATTAGGCTCGGCGGGCGCTTCAATGAGCCTAAGGCTTTGCTTCTCCTCTATTGCGCCATCCGAGCGTCTGCTAGGCTCGACCCAAGCAAAAGGGGGCTCACGTTGATTTCGCCGGCAGTCGACGCCGTTCAGTTTTTGACGGGTGATGGCAGCGGTGCGCCGGCGATCGTCAGCCAACGGAGTGAATCATGACCGATTGGGGAAGTTGCGCGGCCACGTCTGGAAGAACACGCAAATGCCGGCTTTCGACCCAACGCTTGATTGAGAGAGGAAGAATGCGCCTGCTTGCTTTCGCGTTTTCGATTGTCGCGCTCGCGGGCGCGGCGCAGGCGGCGGCGGCGC
>JBGSLM010000152.1:0-19015 GCA_041740755.1 Parvularculaceae bacterium
CGTCGCCATCGTCGGCGGCCGCGTTGATCACATGCAATTCAGCCGTTTCCGGCCCTGTGTCGCCGGCGTCAGATTGCGCCGTCTGCTGGCGCTGTTCGCGCATGTCACGGTCGTTGCTGATCGACGGCTGGTCGCCATCGAAATCCGCATCGACCGATGACTGATCGAAGGGCTGCGCCTGCGGTCCCTGTGTTGCGCGCAATACGCGGAAATAGTGTTCTGCATGCTGAAGGTAGTTTTCAGCCTTCACCCGGTCGCCGCTCGAGGTCGCATCACGGGCGAGCGCCTGATACTTGTCGTAAATCTGTTGGGCCGTTCCACGGATGCGGACATCCGGCCCATTCGAGTCGAGTGCGCGGTTCGGGTTGACGCCTTGCCTGCGACGCTGATGATTGTTTCTGCCGCGCTTATTGAAATGATTGTTCATACCTGATTGCTTTTCAGCCCATTTGTCGATCGTTGCAGCCATCGCTGCGTTCAATGCGCAATGCCGCGTTTGCGGACCAATCGCGGCCGCCGCCGGCAAGAAAATGCGCTCGTGTTATTCGCTTCGCACCCCGCAGCGTTAATGCTGCATATCGGCTTTCATCACCAGTTTAGCCGTCTCTTTGGAATTGCCGGAGATCGTGCGCCGCTTATCGCCTAGCCGCTTGACCCCTCAAAGCGTAGTCTATCGACCGTCGCTTACAATTCAATATCTAAACCGGCGAACGCCCAAGGTCAACAACCAGAACCCTTGGGCGGCCCGCCAGGTCGGGTTCAACGGCGAATTTCGCATGGGGAAGCGCCTCCCTTATGATTTGATTAACCGAGCCGCCCTGTCCCTCCCCGAACTCAAGGACCATTAGCCCTTCAAGAACAAGATGCCGGGGCGCGCCGGCCGCAATTTTCCGGTAGGCGTCCAGACCGTCTTCGCCCGCAAAAAGTGCAAGCGGGCTTTCAAAGTCCCGAACCTCTCTGGGCAATTTGTCGCGATCGATGGAGCGAATATAGGGCGGATTGGACACGATGACATCAAACGATCCAACGACTGGACCGAACCAGCAACCCTGCTCAGCCCTGGCGCGATTTGCAAACCCAAGCCGCGACAGGTTTCGCGCGGTCAACGCTGACGCATTTGGATCTTTATCTACGCCAAGCCCTTCAGCGTGCGGGAACTCATTCATTAGCGCGCATAAAAGCGCGCCAGACCCGCAGCCAAGATCAAGGATGCGGAGCGGCGCATGCGCAGGACGACGGCTCACGATCGCTTCAATTACCGCTTCGCTGTCGGTGCGCGGTACGAGAATCCCCGGTTCGATCTCAAGCTCGAGCGACCAGAATTCGCGGACGCCCAAAATATGCGCGACCGGCTCCGCATTCGCGCGGCGCGCCACCATGGAGACAAAACGACCAAGCGGCGCGACTGCGGCGACATGTCCGCCCGCAATAATCAGACCCGCCTCATCAAGGCCAAACGCGGATTTCGCGAGCGCACGCGCGTCAATCATCGGCGTCGGCGAATCTTGAAATTCTGCGGCGGCCCAGCGAATCAGCGCGTCTAGGCGCGGCGGATCGGGGCAATCACGCATTTGCCTCCAGCGCCGCAAGTCGGTCAGCCTGGTCCTGCGCAGTCAGCGCATCGACAAGTTGTCCGAGCGCGTCGCCCCTTATGACGTCATCGAGATTGTATAGCGTCAAGTTGATGCGATGATCGGTGACGCGGCTTTGAGGATAATTATACGTTCGGATGCGCTCCGAGCGATCGCCGGATCCGACCATTCCCTTGCGCGCCGCCGCGCGTTCGGCGTCCGCGCGCGCGCGTTCTGCGTCATAAAGCCGGGCCCGCAGGATCAGCATCGCTTTTGCGCGATTCTTATGTTGCGATTTCTCATCCTGCTGACTGACGGATACGCCGGTCGGAAGGTGCGTAATCCTCACCGCCGAGTCAGTCGTGTTGACGGACTGGCCGCCAGGACCCGACGCGCGGAATACGTCGATTCGAAGGTCGGATTCCTTGATTTCGATATCGACGTCTTCAGGCTCGGGCAATACCGCGATGGTCGCGGCGGATGTGTGTATGCGCCCCTGCGCTTCCGTTTCAGGCACGCGCTGCACACGGTGGACGCCCGCCTCGAATTTCATCCGGGCGTAAACGCCGTCTCCCTTGATCGACGCCTGAATCTCTTTGTAGCCGCCCTTTTCCGCATCGGAGACCGAAAGGACCTCGACGCGCCAGCCCTGCAGCGACGCGTAACGTTGATACATCTTGAAGAGATCGCCGGCGAAAAGCGCTGCTTCCTCGCCGCCGGTTCCAGCCCGCACTTCCAAAATGACCGAAGAATCATCCGCCTTGTCTTTCGGCAGCAGCATAAGCTGCAAATCACGCTCGACCGAAGGCGCTTTTTCCCGCAATTCCTGTAATTCCTCATAGGCCATCGCGGCCATGTCCTTATCGGCGCCCTTCGACAGCTCATCAAGTTCGACAAGTTGACGGCGCAATGCGGAAAGCTCCCGCGCCTTGTCGGCGACGGGCTTTAATTCGCCATGCTCTTTCGAGAGCTTGACGATTTCATCGCCTTTCGTCGCGGAAGACATCGCCGCTTCGACTTTTTCGAATTTGGCGATCAGCGCGTGGAGTTTGTCCTGCGGGATCAAGCTTGCGTTTCCTGCGGTTTTGCAATGGAGGCCGGCGCGGTCGGCTTCTCAAACTCCTCCGCCATATTGTCAATGAGGGCGCGGAATTTCGGATCGTAGCTGTATTCGCGGCGCGCGCGCCACCACTTCCGGACGCGCGGGCTTTGCATGTAGAGGCGGGTGATGCCTTCGCCGCGCTTGTAGGCGGCGTGCTCGATAAGACCCCGCTGCATCAACATATAGGCGCCCTCATGCAAGCCGATCGCAAGGCCCATGAGGTTGCCGAACCGCAGCTTCTCCGCCTCCGTCAGCGCCGCCTCGCCGAACAGAGCGCGCTGCATGAACTCGGCTTTCTCCGGCGAATCGACGAGCGAATAATGAGTCTGGCCGGATTGGATCCAGCTCGACAACGTCATTTCCGAACGCGCGATCTTGTTCGTCTGCCAGCCCTGAAAAAGAATCGCGAACAACGTCAGAACGATGACGGCAACGGCTATCGTCTGTCCGACATAATAGGTTTGCTCGAGCGTCATCGGCGCGGCGCTCCGGAAGGATCTGTAAGTTCAGCGACATACGCTCGAAACTCGGCGCAAAAGCCGTAAGGATTTTCCGCCCGCCATTCGCTGCCGCCCGGCGAAGCGAGCAAGGTCCGCACGCCGTCCTGTTCGGCAAGCATGATGCTCTTGTCGCCGGTCCCGAGACCGGCCTGGATGAACATCGTCTCGCACACATGCATATAGGCGCGCAGCGTCGAATCGAACCGCCAGCGCTCCTCCGCCGTCAGCGCCTGCCGGTTTACGGATCCCGCGATCCATATTCGCGTAAGGTCCGCATTTTCCGCAAACATTCGGTTGATCTCGTTGAGAGAATTCGAGACTTCGTTATGGGAAGCCGCCCGCGTCGCGCGCGTGTTCTGGCTGATCTGAATGCCGACGAATACGAGCGAAAAGACAAGCGCGACGACCGCAACCGTCTGGCCGATATAGTAGATGCTTTCCAGCGTCATTTTTTCATACCCGACGATCATCTCGCTCCGTCGCGCGTCAATAAAGCCGTGACATCTCGCCGCCCTGCATCGGAATTGCTACGCCATTGATGAAGCTCGAACTCGACGACAGGAGCCACGCAATCGCTTCCGCAACTTCGTCCGACTCTCCAAGACGGTTCATCGCGCTATGCCGCTTCAGGAGCTTTTCAAATAGCGCCGGCTCAGCCTCGACATAAGGGTCGACCATCTCCGAATGGCAATAGCCGGGGCAAAGCGCATTCACCCGAATGCCCTTTTGACCGTAATCGATCGCAGCGGTCTTGGTGAGGCCGACAACGGCGAATTTCGACGCGCAATAGGCGGCGTGACCGATATCGCTGCCGATGAGTCCAAGCATGGACGACATGTTGACGATCGACCCGCCGCCGGAATTCAGCATTGCAGGAATCTCGAACTTCATGCTCATGAATACGGAATTGAGATTGGTATTGATGACGGCGTGCCAACTTTCTTCCGGAATGTCGGCGATCGCGTGAAACGGCTCGCCGGCGATGCCGGCGTTGTTGACGGCGCCGTCGAGACGGCCGAAACGGGCGACCGTATTCGTGACCATCGCTTCCACATCGCTGCGCACAGTGACGTCCGACTTGATAAAAATGGCCTCGCCGCCTGCGGCGTCAATCGCACGCACGACGGCGTTTCCCTGCTCTTCCCTGCGTCCGGTGATCGCGACCTTGGCGCCCTTTGACGCCGCCAGCTTGGCCGCAGCTTCGCCGAGACCGGAGGTACCGCCTGTGATGAGAATGACTTTGCCGTCCAGATCGCGCATAGCGCCTCTTTTCTTGGTTGGTGTTCAGTTTCAGGCGACGCAACCGGACAAACAAAAAGCGCGCGAAGTTTCCCGCGCGCTTTAATATGCAATTGAGCCTCGCTACTCAGCCGCGACAGATTCTTTTTCTTCGCGAGCGCGGATCTCAGCTGCTTTCTTTTCGACGAGTTCAACGAGGTGATCGAGGATCTTGTCGTTGTCTAGGCGGTGATGCGGCTCGCCGTCGAGATAGATCTGCCCGTGGTCCTTGCCGGCGCCGCCGCCCGTAAAGCCGATATCCGTTTCGCGCGCTTCGCCGGGGCCGTTGACGACGCAGCCGATAACGGAAAGCGACAACGGCGTCGTCACATGGGCGAGGCGCTTTTCGAGCTTTTCGACAGTATCGATGACATTGAACCCCTGACGCGCGCAGGACGGGCAGGAAATGACGTTGACGCCGCGATGACGAAGGCCGAGCGACTTCAGAATGTCAAAGCCGACCTTAATTTCTTCAACAGGATCCGCCGATAGCGACACGCGTATGGTGTCGCCGATGCCGGCCCACAAGAGCGAGCCCATGCCGATCGCCGTCTTGACCGAACCGATCCTGAGACCGCCGGCTTCGGTGACGCCCAAATGCAGCGGACAGTCGATCGAGTCGGCGAGCATCTGATAGGCGGCGACCGTCAGAAATACGTCTGACGCTTTCACCGAGATCTTGAACTCATGAAAGTCATTGTCCTGAAGGATGCGCGCATGATCGAGCGCGCTTTCAACCATCGCTTCGGGGCAAGGTTCCCCGTATTTTTCGAGAAGGTCCTTTTCGAGCGAGCCGCCGTTGACGCCGATGCGCATCGAACAGCCATGGTCTTTTGCGGCTTTGATAACTTCGCGAACGCGTTCTTCCGAGCCGATATTGCCGGGATTGATCCTAAGGCAGGCCGCGCCCGCGATGGCGGCTTCGATTCCGCGCTTATAGTGGAAATGGATGTCGGCGACGATCGGCACCGGGACGTTCCTGGCTATCTCTTTCAGGGCGGCCGTCGATTCGACGTCAGGGCAGGAAACGCGAACGATGTCGGCTCCCGCTTCCGCAATCTCGTTCACCTGGCGTATTGTCGCTTGCGCATCAGAGGTCAGGGTATTTGTCATCGACTGCACAGCGATTGGCGCGTCGCCGCCGACCGGCACCTTGCCGACCATGATCTGTCTGGACTTGCGGCGTGCGATATCGCGCCAGGGACGTAGCGACATAATGACTTCCTCGGACTAGAAGGCGCCTTACCGCCAGAATGCTGCGCAATTGCGCCGCCGTCGAGGCCCGCTTTTGCGCAATCGCCGTTCAAAAATCAACGTTTGGCCGGCGAACCACCCCTATGACGGGCGATCAAAGCCAAAACTCGCTCGCTGCTCGAATGCGGGGCGCGCATCGCCGTCGACGGTGCGCGGGCGAAAGCGCCAGCGTTTTATCGCGTTAAGGGCGGCCCGGTCAAAACACGGGTTGGTCGACTGGACGATCCGCTCGCTTACAATTTCACCGCCGGGAGTGATGGTGAAAGCGACCTCGACTGTCTCCGCTTGCGCAGCCGATCCCTCGCAATTGGGCGGGTATACGGGTTCAACCCGCTCAAGGATCGAGGCTTCAACGATAACGGGCAATGCCGGCACGGCGGCGGGTTCGAATGCCGGTTCTTCAATCGGCGCCGGTTCAAGCTCTGTGACCGGACGAGCCTCGACCGGCCCTTCCGCCAACGGCACGCCGCTTAGCTTGAGCGGTTTTCTGATCGAATCCGGGTCCGGATGTGTCACAAGATAGGCGCACCAGACCATGAATCCCAAAATAGCCAATACCGCGAGCAGGGAAAGGCGCATCGGTTCGGCCGCCTCGGATGCGACGGTCGGCGCCGGAGCGGCTTGTTGGTCGGCATCCTTTCTTGCTGCGGAAAATCCGGCTTCGTCCTTAAACCGTTCCACGACGGGAGCAGGATCGAGCCCCAACGCTTCGGCGTAAACCCGCACAAATCCGATCGCGAACGGCTTCGACGGCAGGCCGTCGGGCGCCATCTGTTCGATCGCTTCGATATAACTCGCCTTGATATGGGTTCGTTCGCTTACGCTTGCGATCGAGAGATTCTGGTGGACGCGCACCGCCTCGAGATAAGGTCCGATCGCCAGAAAATTCTTGGGGTCGACATCGGAAGCCCGCAGCCGTGCGCGCGCGCCGTCCAATTCGAAAATTTCAGCAGATCCGTTTTTCACTGACACGTTTATAGCGCCTGACGCCGCTTTGATTGTTAACCTAACTCAATTGGGTCGCAACTGTAACCGCATAGGCGAGGTTTTTTAGCCACTATGACGGTTAAGATCGCGTTCACGCTCACTCGCGGGACGCGTAGCATCTTTCGAGCCAGCGCAAGTTCAACAACCCTGCATCAGGAGAGCGCTGCGCCCGACTGCCGCAGAAAGGCTTCAAATTCGCGGCGGAGCGGCCGCTGCCGGGCGTCGAAGCGTTCGACGATCCAATTTGAAACCGCCTTTGCGTCCATCGACCTCACAAGCCGGCGAAACGGGCCGATCGACGAAGCGGGAGACGAGAAGCGCGTCACGCCGACGCCAATCAGCGCCGCCGCTGTGATGAGGTCCGCCGCCTGCTCGCCGCAGAAGGTCAGCGGCTTGTTTGCGGCGCGCGCCTTCGACGCAATCATCGACATGAAGCTCAAGAAACCAGCCTCGACCGGATCGAACCGGCGCTGCGTCAATTCGGATTCGCGATCGGCGGCGTAGTAGAATTGCGCAAGGTCGTTGCCTCCTACAGAGAGAAAATCGACCTGCGACGCGATCTCGGCTATTCGCCAGGCTGCAGCCGGAGTTTCGATCATCGCGCCCAGCCTGATCGATTTGGGCATCTCACGCCCGCGTTTTGCGCGAAATTCTATCTCTCGATCGAGGAGAGATCGCGCCACCTCGATTTCACTCACAAGCGTGATCATCGGGAAAAGCACATTCAGGTCACGACCCGCAGCGGCGGCGATCAGCGCGCGAATTTGCGGCCGGAACAGCCCCGGGCGATCAACCGCCATGCGCATGCCGCGCCAGCCCATCGCGGGATTGGCCTCGGCGCGGCGCTTCATGTAGGAAGCGGCTTTGTCGGCCCCAAGGTCCGCCGTTCTAAACACAACCGGCCTACCGCCCGCCCTGTCGAATATTTCACGATATAACTTTTCCTGCGCGCCGGCGCGCGGAAGCTGCGCGCCAATGAGGAATTGCAGCTCGGTGCGAAAGAGACCGACGCCTGCGGCGCCGGTGCTTTCCAGATGCGCCATGTCGAGCGGTATGCCGACGTTCATGTATAGCGAAATGGCGACACCGTCGCGGGTGACGCTTGCTAAATCGCGCTCGGCGGCGAACGCTGCTTGCTTTTCGGACTGGAGCGCCTGCTTTTCGCGAAAGCTCGCACCGACTTCCGGCGTTGGTCTAATGTGTACCTCGCCAATTTCGCCGTCGATGATGATTTCATCGCCCAGCTCCGCGAGGGAATTGACGTTGTCGAAACCGGCGACGAGCGGGACGCCGAGCGCTCTTGCGACGATTGCAACGTGCGAGGTCTCGGAGGCTTCGCCGAGAATCAGTCCTTTCAGCTTCGACCGGTCATATTCAAGAAGTTCCGCAGGACCAAGCGTGCGCGCGATCAAGATCGCTTCTTCAGGAAGATCGGCGGCGACGGCGGACTGCCCCGTCAGGTGACGAAGCAGGCGATTGGAGAGATCATCGAGATCATGCATGCGCTCGCGCAGATATGGGTCTTTGACCTGCGTCATCCGTGCGCGATTTTCCGACTGAACCTGTTCTACAGCCGCTTCGGCGGTGAGACCCGACATCGCAGCGGCGCGCATGCGCTCTTTCCACCCGCGATCATACGCAAAGAGCCGATAGGTCTCGAGCACCTCCCGCGGCGCATCGCCGAGCGCGGTGTCGGCAAGCATCTCATCAACTGAAGCCTGAAGGCTCAAAAGACCTGCGTCGAGCCGTCCGGTCTCTTCGGCGGCGTTCTTCGAGAACACCTTATGTTTAGGGGTTGGCGCTTCGTGGAAAGCCGCTCGGCCAAAAGCGACGCCCGGCACGATGCCGGTCGCGGGCAATCGCTCCGGCCGATGCAACATTGCGCCGACCTCGGCTGTCGTGCGCGGATCGAACAATTCACCCGAGGCCGCGATTTCAGCGAGGAGCGTCGCAACAGCCTGCGCGGCGCCGACTTCTTCATCGGTATAGCGTCGGCTCGCAAGGTTTTGCAGAACGAGTACGCCAAGCGACTTGCCTGAACGCAGCAGCGGAACGCCCATAAACGAATGGAGCGGGTCTTCGCCCGTTTCCGGCCTGTAAGCGAAATTCGGGTGAAGCGGCGCGTCGGATGTCACAAGCGGACGCTTCGTTTCCGCAACGACGCCCACAAGACCTTCGCCCCAGTTGAGGCGCGTCCTATGCACCGCTTCGCGGTTCAGTCCTTCGGTCGAATAAAGTTCAAGCTCGTCGCTTTGAAGCCGTAGGTAGATCGAACAGACATCCGACTCGACGTGGCGCGCGATGACGTGGGTAAGCTTGTCGAGCCGGTCCTGCGCGGTCTCCGCGACGGCCAGCGCGTCGTGCATCGTGCGCAAGAGCCCGGCGATGCCGCCTGATTCCTTTGACCCCGATTGCGCGTTTTCGCTCATCTCATCGTCGCTCAGACAACACCTTGAGTGCGATCAAGTCCATACGCCTGGTGAAGCGTTCTCACGGCGAGTTCGCCGTAATCGGACGCGATAAGAACGCTGATCTTGATCTCTGAAGTCGAGATGTTCTGTATGTTGATGCCCTTTTCGCCGAGCGCGCGGAACATTGTCGAAGCGACGCCCGTGTGGCTCCTCATGCCGACGCCGATCACAGAGGCTTTAACGACATTGCGATCGGACTGCATCTGCACATAGCCGATCTTGTCCTTGGCGAGCGTCAGCGTTTCAACGGCGCGCGCCAGTTCCGATTCCGCCATTGTGAACGATATGTTTGCGCCCGCCTGGCGTGACGGACTCTGCACGATCATGTCGATATTAATCCCGGCGTCCGCAAGCAGCCCGAATATGAGTGCGGCCCTGCCGGGTTCGTCCGGCACTGACATAAGGCTGATTTTCGCCTCGTCCTTGGACAGCGTTACAGCGCTCACAATCTGTTTTTCCACGATATCGTCCTCGTCGCAGATGGTCGTGCCGGAACTTGGCGAATCCGGCGGTTCAAAACTTGATAGCACGCGCAGTTTGACCTTATAGGCCATCGCGAGCTCGACAGAACGCGTCTGCAGCACTTTCGCACCGAGCGACGCCATTTCCAGCATTTCCTCGTAAGAAACCTTGTCGAGTTTGCGCGCCTGCTTGCTGATCCTTGGATCGGTCGTATAGACGCCGTCGACGTCTGTGTAGATATCGCACCTCTCGGCGCTAAGAGCGGCCGCGAGCGCGACAGCCGTCGTATCCGAACCGCCGCGCCCAAGCGTCGAGACGCGTCCGTCGGGCGCTATCCCCTGGAATCCGGCGACGACTGCGATCTCGCCCGTATCGATCGCCGCCCCAAGGGGATCTTCAGGAATGTCGAGAATGCGCGCCTTGCCATGGGCGCCATCGGTTCTGATCGGCGCCTGCCATCCCTGCCAGGAGCGGGCCCGATAGCCCATTTTCTGAAGAATAAGCGCAACGAGACCGGAGGTCACTTGCTCGCCGGCGGCGACGACTGTGTCATATTCGACGTTGCGAACGTCGAGCGCCGCGTCGGGCGGGCCGGCGTCAGCGCACAATGAGACCAGCCGGTTGGTCTCACCCGCCATCGCCGAAACGGCGACAACGATTGAGTGCCCAGCATCCGCCTCGCGCTTCACAAAAGCTGCGACGCGCCGCATTCGCTCCACATCGGCCACCGAGGTGCCGCCAAATTTCATTACAATCCGCGCCATGCGCCGGCTCGCCGCCTTTTCACCCTCTCAATTGGGCGCCATGTCTATAGTCCGCCTCACGCCCGGCGCAAGCCGCGAAAAAACTATTGCTCCGGTGAGGTTTATTGAAAGCGAACAGGCATGGAAGCAGGAAGAACCAGCATCGATCCCGGCGAGGTCGAGAAATTCTCGAAGATTGCAGACGAATGGTGGGACCCGTTCGGGAAATTCAGGCCGCTCCACAAATTCAACCCGGCGCGCCTGGCGTATATTCGGGACGTTGCTGCGGCTCATTTCGGACGTGACCGGCGGGAGCCTGCGCCGTTGAAGGGCCTGCGGCTTCTCGATGTCGGCTGCGGCGGCGGCCTCGTCGCAGAACCGATGCGTCGGCTTGGCGCCGATATCGTCGCTATCGACGCTGCCGAGAGGAACATCAAGACCGCCCTTGTGCATGCGCAAGGGTCAGGGCTCGACATCGACTATCGCGCAACGACGGTCGAATCGCTGATTGCCGCAAACGAGCCGCCGTTTGACATCGTGCTCAATCTCGAGGTCGTCGAGCATGTCGCCGACCCGGCCGCGTTCCTCGCCGATTCAGCTTCGCTCGTCAGGTCGGGCGGATTGATGATCGTCGCAACAATCAACCGCACCTTGAAGGCTTACGCCCTGGCCAAGATCGGCGCGGAATATGTTCTTGGCTGGCTTCCGCGCGGCACGCATGACGCTTCCAAGTTTTTGAAGCCGGAAACAGTCCAAAGAGAGCTGGTCGCCGCCGGCATGATCGTCACAGCCACAACAGGCGTAGTCTACAACCCGCTCATGGATCAGTGGAAAATAGGCGATGACATCGACGTCAACTACATGGTGACCACGGTAAAGCGCTGAAGCAGCTGATAAATTCTCGTCATGCATCTCTGCCGCGTTCAAGACGGCCATGGACTGCGGGCGCCGCTCGCGCCGCGTCAATGGGATTGAGGGCGCGCCAGAATATTTTTTTGCATGCCGCCACATCAGCTGGACCGCTTAAGAACGCAGGCGTAAAAAACGCGGCTTCGGGGACTGAAGGGGTCAATCCATGTCGTTATCGCTTTTTCAAGCCGGCTTGTTAAGCGCCGGCGTAATATTTCTTGTTGGCGGGGCAGCCCTTGCAATTTTTGCGGCGCGCATCGCCAGCGCCGGCCGCGCCGCTAAAGCGGAAGCGGACATTCGCCTTGCCGCAAGCCAGGAACTTGCAACCGAGGTAAAGCGGCTAGCCGAAAAGGTCGAGGCTTCAATCCAGTATCGCGACTCTTCGATCGAGAACGCATTCTTGCGCCACAATGACGCCTGCGCCGCATCGATGCATCAGCATCTAAGCGCCAAAGGCGGTCATCATGATGACGACGATGACGATCATCACAAAAAGCATCATTCGGGCGGCCATCATGACGATGATGACGATCACAAGAAGCATCATTCAGGCAAGGGCGGCCACCATGATGATGACGATGACGATCACCACAAGAAGCATCATGCCGTGAATGGCGAGAGCCCGTCGCTGCTGGCCCGGCTTTTTGGCCGCGTTCATTAGTCCGGGGCGGATTCGAAATGAAAGCGGCGCAGCCTCTGCTGCGCCGTTTTTTTCTATTTAGGCGCGTAAAGATGGAGAAACGCTTCGACGGCCGCTCGCAGCCGTTTGCGACGCGCTGCCTGGTCGTCAGGGAGTCCGATGCCCATCAGCATCGTCATGTGATCGGCGCCGATAATCAGGCCGACAAACTGCGACGCGGCGAGCGTAGCGTCGCCGACTATCAGCCTTCCGGTCTGGGCGGCGCGCGCAATATAGTCGGCAAGCCTTTCGCGAACGAATAAGGGGCCATTCTCGTAATAGGCGCGCGCCAGTTCGGGAAACTGCGCCGCCTCGGCGATAATCAGGCGCTGCATCGCGACTTTTCGCGGATTGAAAACGACATCTACAAAACGTTCGCCGAATTTGGTCAGCGCCTCATCGGGCGCAGCCGATTCAATTGAAAGGGGGCTGACGAGATCTTCTGCGGTCTTGTGAATGACCGCCGCCAGCAGATCATGCTTGCAGTCGTAACGCGCATAGATCGTCTGTTTTGAAACGCCTGCGGCGGATGCGATCTCGTCAATTGATACGCCGTATCCGCGCTCGGCGAATAGTACGCTGGCGGCATCCAGAATCGCTTCGTCTTTCGACGGGTCGGCGCGCCGGCCCTTGCGAACTGCGCTTTCCATCAATGGCCTCCGGCTTCGACGCCCGCTTTCGGCGGCAACGCTATAATAAGCAGAGGCGCCGTCATGAAGCAGGCGAGAGTGATTATCTGGAATACGTCGCTATAGGCAAGGACTGCGGCCTCGCGCCGGGCAATGTCGGACAACGCGCGCAGCGCCGCCTCGTTTGGGTCTGAATGTCCCATGCCGGCAAAATACGCGGTCAGCGAAGATAAGCGTTCAGTGACGACCGTGCGCGAGATATCGAAATCGTCAGCCAGCATACGCGCGTGGTGAACGGTCCGGTCGTTGAGAATCGTGTTGATGACGGCAAGGCCGAAGGCGCCGCCAAGATTGCGCGACAGGTTGAAAAGACCGGATGCGTTCGGCACTTTCGATGCGTCAAGAGTGCCAAGCGCTATGACATTGAGCGGCGCCATCGTCAGCATCAACCCCGCGCCGCGGCCGAACTGCGGCCAAAACAGCTCCCAATAGCCCCAATCAGAGGTTACTGCGACGAGATCCCTCGTGCTGAATCCAAGCACGAGCAGGCCCGCAGCCGAGACTGCGCGCGGATCGAATCGCTTAGATGCGAAGGCCGCCAACGGCGCTGCAAGAAACATCGAAGCGCCGGTGACGAGCACTGTTTCGCCTACCTGCAATGAATTAAGCCCCTGTATGCGCGCAAGATAGAGGGGCAGCAGGTAAACGAGCCCAAACAACGCGACGCCCGTCGATGCCGCAACCATACTACCTGCAGCAAAATTCGGATTTCGGAACACCGAGAAATCAACGAGCGGATCATCTCTGCGTTGCATACGGAAAAAGAACGCGGCGCCTGCCGCAAGCGCGACGACGGTCATTGTCGAAATCATGCTGTTGTCAAACCAGTCTTCGGCCGGCCCTTCTTCCAAAATGTACTCGATTAAGCCGAGCGAAAGCGCCAGCATGACGAACCCCGCAGCGTCGAACTTTTTCAGGAGCTGGAAGTTCGGCTTGTCAAAGTCCGCATAAAGCCAGACTACAGCGGTGATCAGCGCGCCCGGAACGACATTGACGAAGAACAGCCAATGCCAGCTCAGATACTCAGAGATCGCGCCGCCAAGCGTTGGACCAACCGTCGGCGCCATGGTGACGATAAGCCCCATGCCGGCTGAAAGCTGCATTGCGCGCGAGCGCGGAAACGCGGTGATCGATGTTGAAAACACAAGCGGGATCATCGCGCCGCCGACAAAGCCCTGTACGGCGCGCAGTACGATCAGCGTCTCCATATTGGGCGCAAGTCCGCACGCAAAACTCGCAATGGTGAATCCCGCAGCCGATACGGTGAACATGATTCGCGTGGAAAGCGCGCGCGCAAGATACCCAGAAATCGGTATCATCATCACTTCGGCGATAAGATACGACGTCTGAATCCAGGTGATCTGGTCGGCGCTCGCAGCAAGCCCCGCCTGGATCTGCGGCAATGACGCCGCGACAATCTGAATGTCCAAGATCGCCATGAACATGCCGAGCGTCATCATCGCAAAGACGGCGAGCTTGCCGGGATCGATCCGGTCGGCGTCAGCCGTTGCGGCGGCGATGGCGGGATCTGCGCCTGCCGCAGTCATGAACTCGACTTGTCGCCAGTCGGATTCCGGCGCGGCGAGAACAGCGCGGTTGGAGGACCCTTATCGCCGCCGCGCGTAGCGACTTTGGCGGTCACCGAAAGCCCCGGCAGCAGCGCGATGCTTGCCGGCGCATGCGTCACCTTTATTCGGACCGGCATGCGCTGGACGACCTTTGTGAAATTGCCTGTCGCATTTTCCGGCGGCAGCAGGCTGAATTCGGCGCCGCTCGCAGGCGCAAGACTGTCCACCTCGCCTTCGATTTCAACGCCGGGATAGGCGTCAATTTCGAGCGCTGCTTTTGCTCCGGGCCGGATGCGCCCGATCTGCGTCTCCTTAAAGTTCGCGACGACATAAACTTCGGCGATCGGAACCACGGAAACGAGGCGTTGACCCGGATTGACGTACTGGCCGCCGCGCGCAGCCAGATTGCCGGCGACGCCGTCTTTCGGCGCGCGTATTCTCGTATTCTCCATGTTCTGACGCGCCAGATCGAGGCGCGCCTCCGCGATTGCGAGGGACGCCGCCGCCTCCTGCTCTTGCGCCTCGGCGATCGAGGCGGAAGCCTTGGCCGCGTCAAGCCCGGCAGCCGCGCCCTCTAGTCTTCCGCTCCAGTCTTTGAGAGACGCATTCGCCTGATCGAGGGTGCGCCGGGTTGCGAAATTCTCTTTAGCGAGTTCGGCGGTCCGCTGGCGTTCGAGTTTTTGCAAAGTCAGCGAAGCTTCAGTCGATTTGACCGTCGCAGCGGCGCCGGCGACTTCAGCGCTCGCGAGCGAGATATTGAGGCGAAGCGCGTCGAGCGCCGCCTGCCGCGCGGCAACTTCCGCTTCCGCCTGACGAAGCTGGGCGCGATAGTCGCTATCTTCAATTACGACGAGAATGTCCCCGGTTCGGACGAGAGCGTTATCCGCCACCGATACGTACGAAATCCTCCCCGGAACCTTGGGAGAAACAATGACTGTGTCGGCTTTGAGATATGCGTTGTCGGTCGCTTCAATAAACCGGCCATGGACGAACCAGCGAATGGCCGAATACCCGATGATCGTGATGAACGCGGCGGCCAACGCCGCCAATGCATACTTTTTCATGGAGCCGATCCCTGACACGCCTGCCCAATATCATACTAGACTGATTAGTATGAAATAAATTCCGCGTGTGCGAAGGCGAAGCCCGGAGGAAAAATTATTTCTTAGATGAATCAATTAGTTAGAAAATATCCGGCTCGACTATCGGCGCGAGCTTGGCCCAATTCCTTTCAAGCGCGCCGAGGGTCGCCGCATATCCGTCAATCACCGCGCGGTCATATTCCTTCCAGTCGCGAAGCTCGACGCCGGCGACATCGGGCGTAATCAGGATGTCGGCGGGGCTGTCTTTTGGACGCAATTCCTGACGCGCAGTCGCCGCCCGCATCAAGAGAGCGACAATCGGCGGCGCAGACCGAAATCCGTGCCGCCAGATCCATTCGAGAAAATCCGGCGGATCGACGAACGCATCGGGCGATATCGATCCTTCGCGCGCAACATCGATGCCGATCGTCACGCCGCGATGAAGGTTCGTCATCAGATCAGTTGGAAAATTATTCATGACCGCGCCATCGACAAGCAGATCGCCTTCGTCGACGACGGGCGGCAAGATGCCAGGCAAAGCGATTGACGCCCGCAGAGCGTCGCGCAAAAGGCCGCGGCGGTGTATGCGCGTGACGCCCCTCGTCATTTCGGATGAGATGCAGAAAAATGGAATTTCGAGATCTTCGATCCTCGTGTCGCCGAAGTGCCGCTTCAACCGCTCCTCAACGCGAAGCCCGCGCGTCAGCGCCACGACTGGAAGCACATGATCGCCGAGCGGATTGGAATTCACAAAGCCGTCGCGAATTCGGATTTCTATTTCTTCATCGCTCCAGCCCATGGCGACGCAGGCAGCGATTATCGCGCCCATCGAGGCGCCCGCGAGGAAATCAATCGGCACCTTGCGTTCCCGCAAAGCCTTGACGGCGCCGATATGCGCATAGGCCCTCGCGCCGCCGCCGGACATCACCAATCCGACGGTCCGGCCGGCGATCGCACGCGCAAGACGCTCTTCGGAGCGGTTTCCGCTGATATGGAATATGCGATGAGCATCAATCGCGTCGACCCAGTCGGCGACGCTGCCGGTTTTCATTCCCTCATGCAAAATAACGACATCGACAAGGCGAAACCGGCGCGCCGGCGCGTCATCAGTCGGCGTCAATGGAAACGGCCGCGGCGGGCGAGCGTCCTGACGTGCAAAAACAAAAAACCTGTCCGCATGGCGCAGGGCGAATCGAAAGGCGAAGGAGCCCCCCACCCTCGCTGTCAGGAGAATGACGTCATTCGCCGCTTCTAGATCGTCGAATTCGCCGTCGCCGAATTGTTCCGGGTCATTGACGACGAATGTCTTTCGCCCATAGCGCGCGATCGTTTCCGCCAGATGCCTGGCGTGTGCTTCGATTTCAATTGAAGGCGATGATCCGATCAGGGCGAAAACGCGCGGACTTGCGTGCTTGAAGCTGTCGTTCGGGTGGCGCGCGCGCTTGACGATCGAATTCGCCAGCGCATGGGAAAAATCGGCGCAGGTTTCGAGCAGATGCTCCGCGTCCAGCTTGTCAATCGCGAGGAGCTCGGTGTCGCGCAGCGCATAGGCCGACGCCGACCGCAAATCCGCCGCAAGCACGGACATCTCGCCGACCGGTTCCCCCGAGCGGACATAGCCGAGGACTTCTTCGCCCGCATCGCTCGCCCGGACGACAATGAGGCGGCCCGTCAGAACAAAATAGATCGCGTCAGCTTCCTCGCCCTGGCGGAACAATTCCATTCCGCCCGTCAGCGAGAACCACCGCCCGCGCGCAATAACAGACGCCAGCGAGGCGTCGTCGAACACCTTGAAATACGATAGTTCACGGCATCGATCGAATACTGCCTTCATAGGTTGATGAAAGACCGATGCGAGGACCGATGCAAGCGGCGCCGAGGCGTCCGCCCCAAACGTCAGTTCAGTTTTTTCTTGGTGATTTCCGTATGCGCGACGGGCGCCGGCAACGGCGCAATCGAAACGCCTTCGTCGACCAGCTCTTTCACTTCCGTGCCCGTCGCTTCGCCGTAAATGCTGCGATCCTTCGTTTCGCCATAATGAATCTTGCGCGCCTCCTCCGGGAAGCGATCGCCGACATAGTCGAAGTTCTTCTCGACGTAATCGCGCGCCCGGCGCGCGGCTTCCGTGATCGTTTCCCGCATGATCGCCAGGCGATCGTCGCTTCTAGACGCGCCGCCAGTCACGATCGCCGGCGCCATTATGCCGCGCGATATTTCCGCTGAAGCGCATGACGGGCACTGAAGAGCGCCCTGCGCCGATTGCTCGTCGAAATCCTCACTCGACCTGAACCAGCCTTCGAACGAACAGCCGGACCCGCATTTCAACTGATACTTTATCATACTTCTACATTGAGGACTTTGACCGCCGTTTCAAGGGCGAGGCTTGGAATTTGGCCGCGCGCCTTTGCAACCCTTGCAGGATCTATCTCGGCAAGGATAACGCACGGTTCATCCCCCCTTGCCTCAGTCAAAATGTCGCCCCATGGCGAGATTATCAAAGAATGGCCAAAAGTTTCCCGGCCATCCTCATGGACCCCGCCCTGCGCCGCCGCGATCACGAAGGCGCCGCATTCAATCGCGCGGGCGGTCAATAAAGTCTTCCAATGCGCGCGCCCCGTCTGGCGCGTAAACGCCGCTGGAACGCAAAGGACTTCGGCGCCGGCTTGCGCCATCGCCCTGTAGAGGTGTGGAAACCGCACGTCATAACAGATTGAAAGCCCGACTTTCACGAGCGGCGTTTCAACAACCACGGCTTCGGCGCCGGGATGGTAAATGCGCGATTCTCGCCAGCTTTCGCCGTTTTCCAGGCTGACGTCGAACATATGAATCTTGTCGTAGCGCGCCGCGATCTCACCGTCTGGCCCAAACAGAAAACTGCGATTGGCGAGGCGTCCGTCGCCGCGGTTAATCGCCATTGAGCCGATCAGCAGCCACACCCCGCTTTCCGCCGCGGCTGCGCCGAAAGCGCGCACCTCGTCGATTTCTTCGCCTTCGGGGAGCGACGCCATCAGCCGCTCGGCGTTCCTGTCGACCGCGTTGGTCATTTCCGGCGTCATAATGAAATGCGCGCCTTTTTGTGCGGCCTCTTCGATCAACGCGAGCGCATCTGCGACGTTTCGAGCGCGATCAATGCCGGATCGCATTTGCACGCAAGCCGCCCTGAATGCGGTGCGTTCGGTATCAGCGCGCTCATCCATTGAACAATGGGTCGAGCTTGCCCGCAGCTTCGAGCGCATAAAGTTCATCGCAACCGCCGACATGAATATCGCCGATGAATATCTGCGGATAAGTTCTGGCGCCGTTCGACCGCTGCATCATTTCCGCGCGCTTTTCATTATCAAACGCCGCGCTGATTTCGTTGATATGCGCGCCCTTTTTCTTCAGGAGCGAAATCGCCCGGACGCAATAGGGGCAAAGCGGTTTCGTATAGACCGTCGCGGATTTCATTGACGCGTGAGCCTCATCTGGCGGAACTTCGCCGATGATCCATCAATTTTGGATCAGCGCCTAGCGGTCATCAGCAATTTTTTTATTTATGCCAGCGCCGATCCCCCTTTGACGACGCGCGCAAGGACGAGCGCATCAACACGTCGCGCTCCAGCCTTCTTCAGCGCCCGCGCGCAAGCCGACAGGGTGGCGCCCGTTGTCAGGACGTCGTCAACGAGCACAACGTGGGCGCCGGGGACGAGACGGGCCTTGCTCGGTCTCACAGCGACGGCG
>JBGSLM010000153.1:0-26311 GCA_041740755.1 Parvularculaceae bacterium
GAGCTCGATCGCGGTGACGCCGCCGGCGGCAACCAGGATCATCAACGCCAGAGGAAACAGCTTGGCGGCGAACAAGACCGTCGCAACCGCGAGCAAGCCGACGACTTTCAGGCGGAACATGCCGCGACCTTCGCCGCCGCCCTTGCCGGCGCGGAGCAGCACCCAGGCGGCGGCCGCGAGAGCAAGCAGTATGGCGATCTTTCCGATCATCGGGCGGCCTTGCGCAGTGCAGCATCGGCACAATGCACGAAAGAGCGCTGGCGCGAAACCTCCCGCAGCGCCGAACCTGTTGAATTAGTATGTCTTTCTAAGACTTCATCCGGGGCCGGAGGGTCAGGCGGCGGCGAGGCCATCCTCGCTTTTTCCTTCAATCTCGGGCTTTGGAAGATTGAGCGTCGCGATCAGCGATCTGATTTCGAGGCGCGCCGTCACATGGCTCATGGTCGACAGGCGCAAAGGCGCATCCGGTCCGCCAAGATCGAGCAATGTCAGGCCCATCGGGAAAAGCTCGCGATAAATCACGCGGTCGCCAAAGCCGCGCGCAAGGCGGAATCCGATCCGCGTCGACAATTCCTCAAGGCGCTCGCCCATTGCGCGCTTGTTATTGGCGCGCGTCGCCGAAAGCCGGTTGCGCATCACGACCCAGTCGATGCCGCCCGGAACGCCCGACATGGCGCGGCGCTTTCGCGCATTCCAGACCATCTCGCTGTAAAGGCTCGGACCAATGAGCGCGCCGGTTTCCGGATTGAGCCGCGCAAGAAGATCGAAGTCGACAAAGCTGTCATTGAGCGGCGTCACAATCGTATCCGCATGCGCATGCGCAAGGCGCGACAAATGCGTATCGGCGCCGGGACAGTCGATCACGACGAAATGACAATCCGCGAGCGTTTGCAGGGTCGCGGTGAAATGCTCGGTCTCGGCGCGGCGCGCTTCCTCGCGGCTGTCGATGGACGAGGGTTCGATGCGCGGCTGAACAGGAAAAAGCAGATTGGCGCCTTTCGTCGCAGCGAAGGCGCGCCGGTTTTCCATATACCGGGCGAAACTGCGCTGACGCATATCAAGATCGATCGCGGCGACCCGGTATCCGGACTTCAACAGCGCAATGGTGATGTGCATGGCGGCGGTCGATTTGCCCGATCCGCCCTTTTCATTGCCGAGTACGATCACATGCGTCACGAATTCACCCTCGCGAGGTTCAAGGCCGCCGCCCGCGCGGGCTGCGCCATATTAACCAACCATCCAGAGGGTGATTTTGAACTCTCCTGCAACCCCCGCCGCGGCATGGCGGAAGCGCCTCAGGCAGAATTCTTGCTCCCCGATAGCCAGTCTTTAGCAATCTTGCCCAATTCTGGGGGCGAGCATGAGGGCGCCGCCATGTCGAAACTCAAGGGATTCCTCGCCGCCTGCGCCTTACTGGCGCTGCCGGGACCTGCGGCGGCGGAGATTATCGTGTCGCCGCTGAGACAGGTTCTCACGCGCCAGCAGCCCCTCGCCATTTATGAGGTCTCAAACGTCTCCGACCGAATCATCGAGGGACGGGTCGGCTGGACCGACCTTTCCGCAGTTGAGACAGGTTACGAGCCGGCGAGCCCGGCAGCGCGCGCGAAGCTTTCCGCCGCGCCCTATCTCGTCATCAGCCCAGCGCGGTTCCGCCTGGAGCCGGGAAAGCGCACCAAGGTCACGGTCCAGGTCAAAAAGGGCGCCGCAATCCCATCAGGCGAGCGGCGCTCGCATCTCCTCATTGAGACGACGCCGGTCAGAACGCCGCTCCGCCGCACTGGCGGCGGCCTTGAAGTCGATGTCGGTCTTGGGATTTCTACGCCCGTCATTTTGCGCAGCGGCCTTGCAGCGCCCGCCGTGTCATTCACACAGACAAAGCTTGTCCGCGACGACGAAGGAATGCTCGAACTGAAGACAAGCCTTTCGAGGTCGGGAAAATATTCAGCGCTTGGCCGCCTTGTCGCCATGATGAATTCAAACGGCGCGCAGACGACAATTGCTGAAATCGACAACGTCGCGCTGCATGTCGATACGCCGCTGCGCACGCTGACGCTTCCGCTCGGCGAAACATCGCTGCCGCCCGGGATGCTGACGCTGCGCTATGTCGGGACGGCGGAATACGCGAACCGCGTTTTCGCCGAGAAAAATTTCGAGATTTCGCCGCCGCAATAGCGTTTAGCGAAGATGTCCGATTTCCAGCATCGAAAGGCGATCGCCGCCGAACGTCGCAATACGGCAGAAGACGCCCTTGGACGCAAGCTTGTCGCAGAGCGCCTTGGCTTTTTCCCGCGAGGAAAATCCGCCGCCGACAAGTCTCAGATATTCGCCCTTGCCTTCGACCGTCACTTTTTCGATGCGCGGTTCGAGCAGGCCAAGCTCGTCAGGATTTTCGCGCTGCAATTTTTTCCAGCCGGCGCTCGCATCGTCGGGCTGCTTGTAGGACGCCAGATGAACGCCCCACAGGACGCTCGTCAGTTTAATTTCGGGGCTCGCCGCTTCGTTTTCGAAAATCTGCTCCGTCGATGCAAAGCTCGGCTGCACAAGGCGCGGCGCATCATCGACAGGTACCGGCGCGCCGGGAATCGACGCATCAACATTTGGGGCGGCAACCACCGGCGCAGCAGGCGCAGTCGACGGCCGCTTTTCCGCAGCTGGCGCGCCGCTTGGCGCGGGCCCTTCCTTAAGGGCGGTCTCGCCGCCAGCGCCGGGCGCCTGCGGCTCGAGCATGGCTAATCTCATCGCCTTCTTTTCAAGATCCGCGACTTTCGCCTCAAGCTCTGAATTCGCCGCAGCAAGGCGAGCAACTTCAGATTGCAATTCGGTCGCGCGGGTCTGTGCGACCCTTAATTCCTCGCCCTGCGCCGCAATGAGGTCAGGATCCCCTTTGCCGGACAACGCGGCGCACCCCTGCGCTAGCAGGATAAACGCGCCAATCGCGCCCCGTCCCAAACCGGCGAAAGGCGCAGCCTTGAAAGCGCCCACAGCTTGTCGCATTAGCGTCTCCGACCCCGTGTCACCCCGTCGATTGAGGACCTATAGCATGACTGCAGCCGCCGTCGATTCGCAAATCGGGGTTGTCCGGACCTTAAAGGCGCTGCGGGCGAGGATAGACGCCTGGCGGACCGCCGGGCAGTCGGTGGGACTTGTCCCAACCATGGGCGCCCTGCACGAGGGCCACCTTTCGCTGATCCGTCGCTCGAATGGCCTTGTCGACAAGACCGTGGCGAGCATTTTCGTCAATCCCGCCCAGTTCGCGCCGCACGAAGATTTCGGCGCATATCCGCGGCAGGAAGCGCAAGATCTTGAACTGCTCCAGAAAGCCGGCTGCCATCTCGCGTACATTCCAGCCCGCGAAGAAATGTACCCGGCAGGTTTTCAGACCGCGATTTCAGTTTCGGAAATTTCACAGGGCCTGTGCGGCGCGTCGCGACCGCATTTTTTTGGCGGCGTATCGACTGTGGTTTGCAAGCTGCTCAATCAGGTTCGACCCGACATCGCGGTCTTCGGCGAGAAGGACTACCAGCAACTTCTGGTCATCCGGCGGATGGTTCGCGACCTCAACATGCCAGTCGATATCATCGGCGCGCCGATTGTCCGCGAAAGCGACGGACTGGCGATGTCGTCGCGCAACGCCTATCTCAGCGCAGACGAGCGCATCGTCGCAGGGAAATTGAACAACGTTCTCGCGGAAATGTCGAAACATTTGGCGACGGGCGCAGAAGTTGAAGTCGTGATCGCTGACGCAAGGCAAGCGCTGTCGGCGGCTGGTTTCGACCGCATCGACTATCTCGAAGTCAGAAGCGCAGATACTTTGGCGCCGCAAGGACCGGGCGCAATTTTGACGCCGTCCCGAATTTTCGCCGCTCTCATCATCGGCAGGACGCGCCTCATCGACAATTGGCCGGTCGAGATTAGCGCGCGCTGAACGAACAGGGGCCGCCTTCATCCGGTTTAACAAGCAATCCGATTGAACCAGAACGCGCCGTTCCGCCTGCTGCGCCGACAGAAACATACGCAAGTATCTCGCCGATGCCGTCGCCGGTGAAATCGGCATGCGCGAGTTCATAAACCATCGTTTCGCCAGCGCCGATCAAGACCTTCCATACGCCAGCTTCGATCGCAACGACATCAACGGTAACACTCGGCGCGGATTCGCCGAACTCGATTGCGTCATGTTCCGCCATTGACCGGATATCCGCGATATCGGCTTTGCCGCCAATAAAGTGAGAGGATTGCGCCGGCGTCGCATCCGCCAGCAATGCCAAGGCGCCGCAGGCTCGCGCGAAGTATTCTTCCCGCTTCATGTCTGCGCCGGTTAGCGCGTACCAGCCTTTTTCAGTCAACGCGTCATAGTCAGCGCAGCTTCGCGCTACGTTGTCTGCGCCGCCGCTCTCCGGAGCCGCGAGATTGACGTCGACCGGCGCACCATCTCCTCCGATCACCGCGCGATCGCGAAGCGCTTCGATTTGAGCCGGTGTGAGGCAGCCGCGCGACATGCCCTCGACGAGCCGCACATTGCTCACGATACATGCGGTTTCCGCCGCCGCCTCAAGCTTGGCGGCAAGCGCAGGTTCGGCAACTTTCTTTTCGCCGGCCCCGTATATGCCCGCTGTTATTGCCGCCGCGAGCGCAGCTGCGGCGCCAAGCCCAATGAACAATCCCTTCGCCATATTATTCCCCTTTGGAGAAGTCCAAGCTCTGCAAATCCTCTGCGCAACACGCGAGCGCTCCGCGCGGCGCAATTTCGCCGCCGCCCTCAGGCGTTGCCGCAAATCTTGTCGGGTGCAATGCCATCCGGAGACGGATGAACGCTATTCAGCGGCGCGAAGCCGCGCAAATTCCTGGGCGCGCTGACGTTTAAGATCATGCCGGGCGACGCGCTTAACGAGGATATAAAGGATGAAATAGCTTATCGCAGCGCCGATTGCGGCGAGCCACATGGGAAGGCTTTCAAAAATTTCGACAATCCGGTCATATCCGAGCCCGATCGACTCCGCGAACCCGGGAAATTCCTGACCGATCAGCAGCACGCCTCCAAGACCCGTCATCGCCATGGCGAGTATGCCAGCGAGAATGGCGCCGATCGTGATGCCCATGTCGGCGTGCTCTTCGGCTTTGGTGATGATCATTTTAGTCGGATCGACCGAAAGCGCTTGCGTTGCTGCAAACAGCGCCCTTGAGCGCGCCGCGCGTTCCTCGTTTGAAAGTATCAGCGCCTTGCCGTTCGCCTTGCGGTCAAAATCGACAACGGGCGAGGCTTTCAGTTCGCGATCCGATTTGAAATCAAGTTCGCATTCCGGCGCCGGACGAACATCCGCTGTCGGAACAACGAGCGAGGCGTCAGTCGGCATCAAAAACAGCGATTTTTCAGCGGCCCGCCGGCGCACCAGACCGTCAAGCGCCACCAGCTCGCCGTTGACGCGCGCTTTGGTCCACATTTCGAATGCGCGCGCGGACGCCAGCTTGTCGCCTTCATTAAGCTTTCGAAGAACGGTCGAACGCTTCCAGTTCTCTTCGCCGATGTTGAAGATCAGCGAGACAATCGCATCGTGTTCGTTTTGATTGAGGGGCGCCCGAACCGTATCGGCGATCAGCTTCTCGATCGGCTGCACGTCGGACCGAAGCAGCCGCTCGGCGTCGCCTTCCGTGACGCTCATTCCGTGGCGCGCAGTAGACGTGTGCCCGTAGCCGACGGTCCACTCCTCGCCAGGCGAGTAATGAGCCGACATCCGGAGGCCTTCATAGCCTTTGATCAGATTAAGTCCGGTCGCTCCCGTCCTCATGCCGACCCGCCAATCCCCTCGTCACGCGACCACCGCTGCGGCCAAATGCTGACCGCCGCCCAAGCCCACCCCATGGAGCCTTGTTAACGATTCTTAGCACGCGTTCCGCCTTTAGGGTAGGCGCGACGCCAGCAAGTCCGAGGTCAGAGGGGCGATAGTGACGGATTCGCCTCATATGGCCTAAGCGCTTGATTCGCGGCAGAATGGCCGGGTGGGTCTGACACTTTGCCGATCAGCCCCCGTTCGCCCCAGCATACCCCAGTCCCGACCCGGCGCGAGAAGGTTTCAACTTGGCACGAGAATTGGAAGGTAAGTCTTTCGGGGGAGCAGGGCCCGGCCTGATTTCCCGATTTTGTATGGTTTTGGGCTGAAATTCCTTTCAGACCCGATCGTTAACCCGGGCGTAGAGTGGTGGTTCCCATGATGGGCAACGGCATAGCCAATATCATAGCGGCGGCGATCCTCGCCGGCGCAATCGTCTGGACCGGAGGGTTCGGCGGTAAGAAGCAGCTCGACGAAGGCGAAATCGCAGAACTTTACGCCCGCGCAGTCGGCGATATCCGCAACGATATCGTCATAAATTGCGGCTGCTGCGGCGAGGAAGGCGCGAAGAAGGCCGACGCCCCTTTTTAGGATCCCGCCCCGTTCCCAAACGGCTCGCCGGTTATAATCCGGCTCCTCGGGAACCAGGGCGGGTTCAGAAAACACCGCCGGTAATTCCGTCCGAACCCACGGTGGTTTTTCCGCCAGCGGTTACGGAATGGCTGCCGCCATTCATTCCCCCGTTCGAAATTCCGGGGATCATCGTTCCATCGGTCGTTCCGCCGACGCCGCCTTGCGATCCGAAAACAGATCCTGAGTGCCCGCCGCCTCCGCCGCCCGACGATGTGCCGGAGCCTGCAACATGGATCATCGTTCTGGTTGGCATCCTCGGCGTGTGGCTAACCTTCGGGCGAGCGCCAAAAGCCCGGATCGAGTAAAATTGATCTGACAGTTTCTGAAGAGCGCGCCTTTCTGGCGCGCTCTTTTTTTGCGTCGGTCAGAGAAGCACGAGCGCGGCGAGACCGAGGAATACGAAAAAGCCAACAACATCTGTGACCGTCGTCACAAACACCGCAGACGAAACCGCCGGATCGGCGCCGGCGCGTTGCATGCCAAGCGGAATAAGGATGCCCGCAAGGCCTGCGGCTACGAGGTTAATGATCATCGCTGCGCCGATCACGGCGCCAAGCCGAACTGACTGCCCTGCGTCGCCATGCGTTCCGTAGTTCCATGCGCCCGCAAGGATGCCCATAATGACGGCGAACATGACGCCGTTGAGGCCGCCGACAATTGCTTCGCGCCAAATAATTCTTGCCGCGTTGGAAGCTGTAAGGTCCCGCATCGCGAGGCTTCGAACCGCGACAGTCAGCGTCTGTGTGCCCGCATTGCCGCCCATTGAAGCAACGATCGGCATCAGGACTGCGAGCGCAACGACTTGCTCAATCGCCGCGCCGAAGAGCGATATCACAAGCGACGCCAAAATTGCCGTGCCGAGATTGATCGCAAGCCAAGAGAACCTTGATCGAACCGTCTCAAGCACTGAGTCCGTGATCCCTGCGTCCGACTCGACGCCGCCAAGAGCAAGCATGTCTTCCTGGCTTTCGGCGTGCACGATCTCGACGACATCGTCCACGGTGATCATGCCGACGAGGCGTCCCGACTGATCGACGACGGGCGCAGATATAAGGTTATATTGCTCAAACTTGTAAGCGACATCCTCCTGGTCCATCGACACTGGAATCGTCCAGAACTCTTCGTGCATGATCTGGTCGATCTGAACGCCGCGTTGTGTTTTCAGTAGCGTCGCCAGCGGAACCGCGCCGATGGGCTTGTTCGCCGGATCGACAACGAAGACTTCATAAAATCGGTCGGGAAGCTCTTCTTTCCCGCGAAGGCGGTCGATGATTTGTCCGACCGTCCAGAATGCCGGCGCCGCAAAAACCTCGCGCTGCATCAAGCGGCCAGCGGATTCCTCCTCAAAGTCGAACGCCTGATTGAGCGCAAGCCGATCGGGGGCTGACGTCTTGGACAGAATGTCGGCGCGCGTTTCTTCGTCGAGGTCCTCAAGGATGAAGGCCGCGTCGTCGGTGTCGAGTTCACTGACTGCTTCTGCGACCGCTTCAGGCCGCATTGCGCTGACGACTTCCTCTGTCAGCCCGGGATCGAGCTCTGGCAGGACGTCCGCCGGCAGGCTGCCGCCAAGCAGATCGATCAGCGCGAGACGGTCATCCTCGTGCAGGAGCGCAATGACGTCCGCAAGGTCGGCTGGATGGAGTTCATCGAAAAGACCGCGAATCGCATCGACATTCTTCGTCTCGATCGCGTTGGCGACTGGTTCGACAAAGCGTTCAGCGAGTGTCAGTTCGTCATGAAGCGCAGACGATTCGTGTCCGGCCGCCGATATGTCAGGGCCGTCAGGACGCTCATCAAGGACTGCAGGATCGGGCACGCAATCGCCTCCCGACGCTTTGAGGCGTGATTCCAGAATCTTGATCGAGCGGTAAGCGAGCCCGCCGGATTGTGCAAGAGAAAGAGCGGCTTAATCGCGAAAATTAATAACGCCGCTCAAGATGACCGCCACGATGACCGCGGTGACCGGCGCCGCGACCGCCGTCGTCCACAAAGCCTTTTTCTTCAGATCTGGGTCTTCCGGCGCGCCAGGATCAGCGCCTTCTACTCCATCATCCTTACTCTCCCATCGGCTTTTGACGCCGACAGGAAGCATCGCGAAGAAAATGCACCACCAAACAAGGACAAAAATGACGATTGCGGCGGGAACGTTCATCGCATCAGACCCTCTGAAGCATTATGGCGACGCCGGGTCTTTTGCCCCAGATCGCCGTCATTTCATTTCTGACCGCGCGGGTCACCGCAAGATCGACGGCTTCGTCATCCTGACGTTTCGCTTTTGCAAGCGACATGACGGCGCTTTCCGCCTTCTCCGCAATTAGAGCCGCAATGTCGTCAACACCGGGAGCTTCTTTCGGCGCGCCGATAATCGACACCGCAGGCTCGCATGCGAACATGCCATGTTCGTCGATTGCAAGCGCGACAATCACGACCCCTGCAAAGGAGAGCTTTTTTCGTTCCCGCATCGGCCCCGCGCCTTCGGGCGTCAGGATGTTTCCGTCCAATAGCCAGCGCCCGGCTGGCACTTCATCGATGACTTCGGGTTCGCCCGGGGCCAGCCGAATAAGATCGCCATTGCGCGGAGCGATCGCGTCCTTGACGCCTAAAGTCATTGCGTATTCCGCATGCCTTTCGAGGTGCCGCGCTTCTCCGTGAACGGGGATCGAATATTTCGGACGGACCCATTCATACATCTTCTTCAGCTCATCCCGGTTCGGATGGCCGGAAACATGCGTAAACTCATCCTTCTCGGTAATGATTTTGACGCCGAGCTCAACGAGATCGTTGATCAGCGTAAAGATTTCGCGCTCATTGCCCGGGATGATCTTTGACGAGAAAATCACGGTATCGCCTTCCGTCAGCACGAGATCGCGGTGATCGTCCCGTGCGATCCGCGACAGGGCCGCTCGGGGCTCGCCCTGGCTGCCGGTGCAAAGATAGAGAACATGCTCGCGCGGAAGAAATCCGGCTTCCTGAGGCTCCACGAATTTGACGCCGTCGGGGAGAAGTCCGACATCGCGCGCGGCGCCGACAATGCGCAGCATCGACCTGCCCAGAAGGCAAACCGATCGGTCCGCCGCATAGGCGGCTTCGCAGATGGAAACGACGCGCGAGACATTTGACGCAAAGGTCGTCACCGCAACGCGCCCCGTCTCGCGGGCGATGATTCGCGTAAGGCTTTCTTGTACGCGCATTTCCGATCCGGATTCGCCCGCCGAAAGCACATTCGTCGAATCGCAGATCATGGCGAGAACGCCTTCATCGCCGATCGCGCGCAGCGTGGAGGAGTCCGTCACGGGCCCTAGCGTCGGCTCGGGGTCGATTTTCCAGTCGCCGGTATGCAGCGCCATACCAAGAGGCGTACGGATGATGACGCCGTTCGGTTCCGGGATCGAAT
Source organism: Parvularculaceae bacterium (assembly GCA_041740755.1). GTDB lineage: Bacteria > Pseudomonadota > Alphaproteobacteria > Caulobacterales > Parvularculaceae > Amphiplicatus. The sequence goes on from JBGSLM010000153.1 coordinate 9,853, forward strand.
GCGTCAGCGTGACGAATTCAAGATCGAAAGGCCCGATCGTCAGTTTCGCGCCGATATCGATCACGCGCAAATCAAGTTTGACGCCGCGTTCTTCAAGCTTGCTTTCAACCAGCCTTGCGGTGAACGCGGTCGCGTAAACCGGACATTCAAATTCCGGCGCGAGGATGCCGACGGCGCCGATATGATCTTCGTGACCATGCGTTAGTATAAGGGCGAGGAGATTTTCCTTCTCTTCGAGAATAAAAGTCGGATCGGCGCAAATAATCTCAACGCCTGGCGTAGCCAGATCGCCGAACATGACGCCGCAATCGATCATTATCCATTGGCGTTTATGCGGCGGTCCAAACCCGTAAAGGTTCAGATTCATGCCGATCTCGCCGGATCCGCCGAGCGGCAGGAATACCAGTTCGTCCTTCGCCATCAGCCGTTGGCCTTGATGCGCTTGTGAATTTCAAAGAGCCCGCGAATGGTCAGGTCGGCGTCGAATATATCGATGCAGTCCGTCGCGCCCGGGAAGAGCGAAGCAATGCCGCCCGTTGCGACGACTTTGAGCGGATCTGGATATTCATCCTTGATGCGCCGGACGAGACCTTCAATGAGACTGATATATCCCCAGAACACGCCCGATTGCATCGCGCCGACAGTATCCTTGCCGATGACGCGCGCGGGCCTTTCGATTGCAACGCGAGGGAGCTGCGCCGCGGCGTCGTGCAGCGCCTGCATAGACAGATTTATGCCGGGCGAGATGATGCCGCCTTCAAATCCGCCATCCTTGCCGACCATGTCGAAATTGGTCGCCGTCCCGCTGTCGACGACAACGAGCGGGCCGCCATAAGCGACAAACGCGCCGACGGCGTTGACGAGACGGTCGGCGCCGGCTTCCGAGGGCTTTGGTATGCGCACTTCGACACCCGGAATTGAAGCGGCCGTCACAACGAACGGTTCGCAATTGAAGTAGCGCCGCGATAGGTTTCGGAAATGAAAGAGCGACTGCGGCACCACGTTGGAGATGATGCAATCGCTGATATCGCCAATCTTGTAGCCGCTCATCGACATTATTTGCGATAGCCAGACCGCGTACTCATCGGCGGTGCGCGTCGATGACGTTGACGTCCTCCATTGCGCAAGCGGCCTTTCGTGATCGTAAAGCGCGATTACGGAGTTGGTGTTTCCGACGTCGATGGCGATCAGCATCAATGCCTCTTTTCCAGCCGGTCAACCGGCAAAACCGCGCCCGCCGAGATCGTTCTGCGCACGCCGTCGCAGTCTAGTATGAGAGCCCCTGCAATATCGAGGTCCATGAAGACGCCTTCGACGACCTCTGCGGGGAGGCGCACTTTGATGCGCTCTCCAAGCCGCGCTGCTCGGCGGAGCCATTCGGCCCGCACCGGCGCAAAGCCATGTTGCGACCATTCTTTCCGCCAGGCGTCGAAGGTTTGATCGAGCGTCTCGACAAAGGCGTAGGGAACCGGCGGCGGTGATGACGACAGGTCAATAAGCCGTGCGGCGGGATAGCCGAGACCTTTAGGCGCGGAAACGATGTTTACCCCGACGCCGAGGGCGACCAAGGGCGAAGACGGCGTTCCAAGCAACTCAAGCAGCAACCCGGCGATCTTTCCTTCCCCGGCGAGTATATCGTTCGGCCATTTGAGCGACAGCCGCGCTTTTGGCGCAAACCGCTGTATCGCGTCAGAAACGGCGAGCGCAGCTACAAAAGAAAGCTGCGGCAATTGCTCAGGCGCGGCGCCGGGAGAAAACAGGAATGTCGTCGCGACATCGCCTTCCTGCTGGCGCCATTCCGATCCGCGTCTGCCGTAGCCGGAAGTCTGATTATGAGCGACGAGCCAGAGCGGTCCTTCAAAACCGCTGTTGATGCGCCGTTTTGCTTCAAGGCTGGTCGAATCGATCGTGTCGAAAACTTCGATGCGGGCGCCGGATGAGAGCGCCTTCATTCCTAGAACAGCGATGCGGCGGCCGCTTCTGCGGACTTCATGAGCAAGCCGAGAAACGGAATCGCAACAAGCATCAAAGCGGCCGAGACAAGCGCGGTCGCGCCAAGGCGCGACCCGACTTCGCGTTCAAAGACCGGGGCCGGTTCATTGAACCACATGATCCAGATGATGCGCAGATAATAATATGCGGAAATGACGCTCATTATCGCGCCGAAGACAGCGAGCCAAACCATGTCTGCGTTAACCGCCGCGAGGAAGACATAGAGCTTGCCGAAAAACCCCGCCATCGGCGGAACCCCGGCAAGTGAAAAGAACAGGATGGTCAAGATCAGCGCAAGGCCCGGATTGGATTTCGAAAGCCCAGACAGGTCTTCGATTGATTCCGTCATGCCGCCGCGCCGGCGCATAAGGAGAATGCAAGCAAAGGCGCCGACCGTCATCGCAACGTAGACAGCCATATAGAAAAGGACGGCGCTGACGCCGTCTGCGGTCCCCGCCGCAAGACCAATCAGCGCAAAGCCCATATGGCCGATCGAGGAATAGGCCATCAGGCGCTTGATGTTCGTTTGCACGATCGCTGAGAAAGCGCCGACAGCCATCGATGCGACGGCAAGGATCGCGATGATCGGCCGCCAGTCGTCGGCGATCGTTTCGAACGGCGTTATCATCGCGCGTGCAAAGAGCGCCATAGCCGCAAGCTTGGGCGCTGCTGCGAAAAATGCGGTCACAGGGGTCGGCGCGCCTTCATAGACGTCCGGCGTCCACATATGGAAAGGCGCCGCCGAAACCTTGAAAGCAAGGCCCGAAATCAGGAAAACGAGACCTATTACAAGGCCGACATTGGTCTGACCGCTATTGGTCGCCAGCGCAATCGCATCGAACTGGGTTGAGCCGGTGAAGCCGTAGATGAGCGATGCGCCATAAAGCAGGAGGCATGAGGAAAGCGCGCCGAGCACAAAATATTTGAGGCCCGCTTCCGTCGACCTACGGCTGTCGCGATTAAACGCTGCAAGAATGTAGAGCGCGAGGCTCTGCGTCTCGACGCCCATATAGAGCGCAATCAGATCATTCGCCGACACCATCAAGGACATGCCGAGCGCCGCCAGAACGATCAGAACCGGATATTCGAATCTGCCGAGCTGCTCTCCCGCGAGGTATTTGTCCGACATCAAGATCGCAAGCGCCGCCGCCGCGAAAATAAGGACTTTCGCGAAGGACGAATAAGCATCGACGCGAAATGATCCGCCGAAAAGATCCTGCGCCGGACCGCCGTTCAATGCGACGACGACCATCAGGGCGGCGACCAGGAGCGCGATCGAAATTGTCGAGATAAGCCGCGATGACGCGTCGCCCAGGAAGACGCCGCCGATCAGCAACGCCATCGCGCCGATGGCGAGCATCAGCTCGGGAATGGCCCAAAAGAGCGTGTCGGCGAAACTCATTGCGGCCCTCCTATGGCGCCCTGAGCCGCGTCGAAATTGCCGATCAGGATATCGACGGCGGGTGCAAAGACATCGAGCGCAGGCTGCGGATAAACGCCAAGGACGAGCGCAAACGCCATCAGCGAGACCAGCATGATGATCTCACGCCTGTCGATGTCGGCGATCGCCATCAGCGGCTGTTTGGTGAGGTCCCCATACATGACCTGCCGATAAAGGCGCAGCGCATAGGCGGCCGAAAGAATGACGCCGAAGGCGGCAAAAAAGGCGATCCACGAATTCACCTTGAACGCGCCCGCCATGGTGAGGAACTCGCCGACGAAGCCGGACACGCCGGGAAGCCCGACATTGCCCATCGTGAAAAAGAGGAAAAGGAACGCGTAGAACGGCATCCGGTGAACGAGCCCGCCATAGGCGGCGATTTCGCGCGTATGGATGCGGTCGTAAAGAACGCCGACGCAAAGGAACAAGGCGCCGGAGATAAAGCCGTGGCTCAGCATCTGGAAGAGCGCGCCTTCAATCCCCTGCTCCGTTCCGGTGAAAACGCCCATCGTCACAAAGCCCATGTGGGCGACAGACGAATAGGCGATCAGCTTTTTCATGTCCTCTTGCGCGAGGGCGACGAGCGAGGTGTAAACAATCGCGACGATCGATAACGCATAGACGAACGGCGCAAAGTCGGCGCTGGCGATCGGGAACATCGGCAATGAAAATCTGAGGAACCCGTAACCGCCCATTTTGAGGAGAATTGCGGCGAGGACGACCGAACCCGCCGTCGGCGCCTGCACGTGCGCATCGGGAAGCCATGTGTGAACCGGCCACATCGGCATCTTCACCGCGAAGGAGGCAAAGAATGCAAGCCACAGCCATTTCTGCGCGCCTGCGGGGAATGCCGTTTGCTGAAGCGCAGGGATGTCCGTCGTGCCGGCAAAACGCCACATCCAGAGGATCGCGACGAGCATCAGCACCGAGCCGAGCAGAGTGAATAGAAAGAATTTAACTGCGGCATAAACGCGGCTCGCCATTTCGAAACCGCCGAAGGTTTTTGTTCCCTTCGATCCCCATACGCCGATGATGAGGAACATCGGAATTAGGCTGCCCTCGAAGAACAGATAGAAAAGGACGAGATCAAGCGCGCAGAAAACGCCGAGGATCAGCGTCTCAAGGACCAAAAAGGCGATCATGTATTCGGGGATTCGCTTCTCGATCGACTTCGACGCCGCGATGCAGATCGGCATGATGAAGGTCGTCAGCAACACGAACAGAATGGATATGCCGTCGACGCCCATCTTGTACGAGACGCCGCCGCCAAGCCACGCCGCCTTTTCGACCAGCTGATAACCGCCGAACGAGCGATCATAATAGGCGATGTAAATGAAGACGGAGACGACGAACGCGCCGAGCGTGAACAGCATCGCAACACGGCGCGCAATCGTGTCGATCTGCGCCTGTTCAGCGGCGATTATTTCTCCGTTCGCGCCGCGCTTGGCCATCATTTGACGAAGCGCGATCCCGAACGCGCCGACAAGCGGAAGGAAAGTCAGCAGCGACAACCAGGGCTGGTTCGCGAGGCTTTCGGAGACAAGATCGTTCATTGAACGCCTCCGAGACGGACAATGATAAAGGTCACGAGGGCCGCGATGCCGACAAGCATGATGAATGCGTAGTGGTACATATAGCCGGACTGAACCTTGACGACGCGCCTTGCGCTCGCGGCGACGACGCTTGCAATCCCGTCCGGGCCGACGCCGTCGATCGTCTTGCCGTCGCCTTCAAGCCACAGGAAGCGGCCGATCCTTAGCGCGGGCCTGACAAACAGGAAGTCGTATATCTCGTCGAAATACCACTTGTTCCTGAGAAATGCGTAGATCATGCCGCCTTCCCTAAGAAGGCCAGGCCGCAGCGGATCGCCGCGCAGATAATGGAACGCAGCAGCGCTCGTTCCGATCACCATTGCAAGGAACGGCGCCCAGATCACCCAAGCCGGAAAATGATGTTCGCCATGGCCGCCTTCGTCGCCTGCAGGCGCCGCGTGCGCTTCATCATGCGCGGCGATTTCGCCATGACCGGCCGCGCCTGCTACATCATGCGCTGCCGTCTGATCCGCCGCAGCAGCCGAATAAAGAGCGCCATTCCAGAATTTGTCGGCGTTCGGGCCGACAAAATCGTTGAAGAACGCCATCCCGGCGAAAAGCGCTCCGAAGGCGAGCGGGGCCAGCGGCCACAGCATGACGTTCGGGACATCATGCGGATGCTTTTTCACTTTTTCCGGCAACCTGCTTGGTCCCCAGAAGGTGAGGAAGATCAAGCGCCAGGAATAGAACGCTGTCATCACCGCCGCGAGCAGGCCGAGTGTGAATGCGTAATAACCGAACGCTTTGCCGGCTTCGCCCGCTGCAAAGGCGCTTTCGAGAATCATGTCTTTCGACACAAATCCCGCCGTGCCGAACGGCGTGTCGCCGATCTTGAAGCCCGGGACGCCGACGCCTGTTATGGCGACCGTTCCGATTACCATCAGCAGATGCGTCAAGGGGAGCAGCGAGCGGACGCCGCCCATCTTTTTGATGTCCTGTTCGTGGTGCAGGCCGTGAATGACGGCGCCGGAGCCGAGGAACAGAAGCGCTTTGAAGAAAGCGTGCGTGAAAAGATGAAACATCGCCGCGCCGTAAGCGCCGACGCCTGCAGCGAAAAACATAAAGCCTAGCTGAGAACAGGTCGAATAGGCGACGATCTTCTTGATGTCGTCCTGAAAGAGACCGACCGTCGCGGCAAAGAAGGCGGTCGTCGCGCCGACGAACGTCACCATCGCGGCGGCGTCCGGCGCATACTCAAAGAAGATCGAGCAGCGGCAGACGAGAAAGACGCCTGCGGTCACCATCGTTGCGGCATGGATGAGCGCCGATACCGGCGTTGGTCCTTCCATCGCATCGGGGAGCCATGTGTGCAGCAAGAATTGCGCGGACTTGCCCATCGCGCCGATGAACAGCAGCACTGAAATCACTGTCAGCGCGTGAAAGTCCCAGTTGAGGAAATGGATCGTCAACTCGCGGATCGGCGCGCCGGCGACTTGCCCCCAGGGCGTGACGACCGCGTTCGATGCGACGGCTGCAAAGACCTCATCGAACCGAACCGAACCGAAAACGTAAAAGACGCAGAAGATCCCGAGCGCGAAGCCGAAATCGCCGACACGATTGACGACGAACGCCTTGATAGCCGCATCGTTCGCCGACTTCTTCTTGAACCAGAACCCGATCAAGAGGTACGAGGCGAGACCGACGCCTTCCCAGCCGAAAAACAGCTGGAGGAAATTGTCCGCCGTAACGAGGCTGAGCATCGCGAAGGTGAAAAGCGAGAGATAGGCGAAAAAGCGCGGGCGCCCTTCATCCTCATGCATGTAGCCGATCGAATAGGCGTGAACGAGGAACGAAACGGTATTGACGACGACGAGCATCACCGCAGACAGCGTGTCGAGGCGCACGGCCCAGTCGGCGTAAAAATTTCCGGACGAAATCCAGGTGAACAATGAAATTGTCCGCGCGTGTCCGCCTAGCGCTACATCGCTGAAGAGCATCCACGATTGGATGCAGGCGATGCCGACGAGCGCTGTCGTTGCTATCTCCGCCGCACGCGCGCCGCCGATCCGGGCGAGCGGCATTGCGATGAGAGCGCCGAACAGTGGCCACAGGACGACAAACGAATCCATCAGCGCGGTCCTAATTCTTCATCAGATTGGCGTCATCGACGGCGATATCGCCGCGATTGCGGAAGAAGGCGACAAGAATCGCGAGGCCGACGGCCGCTTCGGCGGCGGCGACCGTCAGCACCATGAACGCGAAAACCTGTCCGGTGAGGTCGCCGAGAAATTGCGAGAACGCGACGAGGTTGATGTTGACCGCAAGCAGCATCAGCTCGATCGACATCAAGATGATGATGACGTTCTTTCGATTGACGAAGATCCCCGCCATGCCGATCGCAAAGAGTATGGCGGCGACGCTGAGATAGTGGCCGAGCCCGATCATCGTCTAAATCCCCTGCCCGGTTTTTACTTTTTTCAGTTCAACGCTCGCGGCGCGCTTTCTTGCAACCTGCGCCGCCGGATCCTGCTTGCGCACGCCCTCTCTTGTACGGAACGTCAGCACGATTGCGCCAATCATCGCGACCAGCAAAATCATGCCGGCGATCTGAAAATAGTGAACGTAATCCGTATAGAGGATGAGGCCGAGACCTTCGATATTTGTCGGCGCGTCCGGCCCCGCCAGCGGCGACCCTTCCGTCGCCACCGGATGCGCGGCGATAAATTCGCCGTCCGACGGCATTCTCCAGGCTGCGAATGCAAGGATCAGCTCAACGACAACAAGCCCGGAGATCGCAACCCCGATCGGCAGATATTGAAGGAACCCCTGTTTCATCTCGACGAAATCAACGTCCAGCATCATGACGACGAACAAGAACAGCACTGCAACCGCGCCGACATAGACGACGATGAGCACCATCGCGAGGTATTCAGCGCCCATTAGAACGAAGAGGCCCGCCGCCGAAATGAAGGCGAGGATCAAAAACAGAACCGAGTGAACCGGGTTTTTGGAAGCGATCACCATGAAGCCGGACGCAACCGCCGACAGCGCGAAAATCCAGAATGCGAAGGCGGCAAGCGTCATGACATTTCTCTGGGCGGCGCAAGCTCTCCCGACAGGGGAAGCAGGCAGCCGCCAGGGGGCGACCGGTTGAACGGAAGCGCCGCCGGAAACAAGGGTTTGCCGCCGAAAGCGCCGGTTGAATTGCGGCGGGTTTTAGACCGCGCCGTCTGGCTTTGCAAAGGGAGATGGCGCGCTCAATTTGAGCCGTCCTGACGGGTTTTCCACAAGAACTGGGCGGGCTTCCGGCGACCAACCGGTCTATGATGCGCGCAAGCCCTAAAGGAGGCGCCAATGACCAAGGAACGCAGCTATTATCTAGGCACGCATGACATCGAGGCCTGGCGTCTTGGCGTCCAGCACCGGGTGTGGCGGCCAAGGACGCTCGACGTCTGGCGGCGTGCGGGAATTACTGATGGCTCCACCGTAATCGACGCCGGGGCTGGGCCCGGCCACGCGACCCTCGATCTAGCCGAAATCGTGGGACCCGCCGGCAAAGTTCACGCGCTCGACCGGTCGGACCGCTTCCGCTCGGCGATCGAGGCTGGAGCGAATGTCAGGGGACTTTCCAATATCGAGCTTCACAACATCGACCTTGTCCTCGACGGCATTCCCGTTTCCGGCGCCGATGCGATCTTCATCCGCTGGGTGTTCATTTTCATCGCGGACCCGGTCGCTGTCCTGAAAAAGCTAGCGGGCGCCCTGAAGTCCGGCGGCCGGTTTATCTGTCATGATTATTACGACTGGGGGACGATGAACTGGTCGCCGCGCCAGCCCGTTCTCGAAGACTTCGTCGACACCGCGATCAGCGACTGGAACGCCAACGCCGGCGCGATCAACGTCGCGCGAACGCTCCTCCCCGCTTTGCCGGAAGCCGGATTAAAACTGGTCGAAGCGAGACCGATCATTTTCACCGCAACCCCGAAGGATTTCGTCTGGCAATGGCCGAAGACATTCATCGTGCCGCACGCCCATCGGCTCGCCGAACGCGGCGTCGTCACAAATGAGTGGGCAAAAGAGGTTGAGCGCGCCTGGGCGGCGGCGGAGAGCGACCCCCGCACGATCATGACGACGCCGCTGTTGATGGAGATCGTGGCGGAGAGGGTTTAGCCCTCACCGGTACGGCGCATCCAATTCAAGATTCTTCGCGATTTCGCGTTCCCAGCGGTCGCAATTAGAAAGGACGACTCCGCTACCGGGGGGCGACACCCGCCATCACAAGATCGGTCTTGGTGAAATCATCGCCGATCGCCAGAAGCGGAAGCTCCCTCACTTTCGCCAATCCATAGGCGAAGCAATCGCCAAAATTGAGGGCGGCCGGGTGGCGGCCTTTGCCGTAGCGTCGCCACGCGGCGCGCGCCGCCCGCGCAACATCATCGTCAACGGCGACAATTTCGATGCCGGCTCTTTCGATTAATTCTTCGAATTCATGCGAGCCCGCTGCGCCTTTGCGGGCTTCGACAACGATCGCAGCCTCAACCCAGTTGGCGGCCGACAGTAACCGCGCAGATGCGTCGGCGAGTGTTTCCGCAGCCGACGAGGCGCCGTCTTCCTGAAACAGGATCGCAATGATCGCAGACGTGTCGACGACGATCACTGCGGAAGGCCGTCCGCGTCATAACCGAGGATTTCGTCGGTCGTTCTCAGATCGATATCTTTTAGAGCCGCGCAGCGTCGGCCAATCGCCATGAGGTCGTCGAAGCGGGACCGTCCCGTCCGCTTTGGAAGCCGCTCCAATTTCTCACGCAGTGCGTTCCGCACGGCGACAGTGACGCTCTCGCCTGTCGCGCTCGAAAGCTGCCGGGCGAGCTTGTCAGTCTCCGCGTCTTTTATGTTCAGGGCCATTTCTTTAATTCTTCCTTAGCAGGAAGATAGGAAGAAACCTCCGTCCTGTCAACCCTGCGGGGCGTCCTCACCGGTACGGCGCGTCCAATTCAAGATTCTTCGCGATTTCGCGTTCCCAACGGTCGCCGTTCGCGAGGAGTTTCGCCTTGTCGTAGAAAAGCTCCTCGCGGGTTTCGGTCGCGAATTCGAAATTCGGGCCCTCGACGATGGCGTCAACCGGACACGCTTCCTGACAGAAGCCGCAATAGATGCATTTCGTCATGTCGATGTCGTAGCGGGTCGTGCGGCGTGAGCCGTCTTCGCGCGGCTCGGCCTCGATCGTGATCGCCTGCGCCGGGCATATCGCCTCGCAAAGTTTGCAGGCGATGCAGCGTTCTTCGCCGTTGGCGTAGCGCCGCAGCGCATGCTCGCCGCGAAAGCGCGGGGAGAGCGGTCCCTTTTCGAAAGGATAATTGATCGTCGCCTTGGGCCGGAAATAATACTTCATCGCCAGGAAAAACGCCCCGACGAAGTCGGCGAGCATGAAGCCTTTGAGCGCTTGCGCCACTCTCGACATTTTAAGATCTCCAGCTCTGGAAATAGGCGGCGACATCCGGGAAGGCGAGAAGACCGCCCGAGACGAGCAGAACCCACACAAGCGACAACGGCAGGAAAATCTTCCAGCCGATCCGCATCAGCTGATCATAGCGGTAGCGCGGCACGATCGCCTTCACCATCGCGAACATGAAGAAGAAGAAGAACGTCTTCAGCATGAACCAAAAGACCGGAATCTGATCCAGGAACGGCGCCCAGTTCGGCGGCAGCGGCGAATGCCACCCGCCGAAAAAGAGCAACGTCAACATCGCGCACATCAAGACGATGTTGGCGAGTTCGCCGATCATGAACATCAAAAACAGGGTCGAGGAATATTCGACCTGATAGCCGGCGACGAGTTCCGATTCCGCTTCCGGCAGATCGAAGGGCGGACGGTTCGTCTCGGCGAGGGCCGAGATGACAAAGACGACGAACATCGGGAACAGCGGAATGAAATTCCAGTTCCAGAAGCCGCCGCCGCCGCGCGCCTGCGAATTTACGATGTCGGAGAGATTGAGCGAGCCGACCAGCAGCAGGACCGTGATGATCACGAAGCCGATCGAGACTTCATAGGAGACCATCTGCGCTGCTGAACGCAGACTGCCGAGGAAGGGGTATTTCGAGTTTGACGCCCAGCCTCCGATGATGATGCCGTAAACGCCGAGCGAGGAAATCGCGAAGAGATAGAGAATGCCGACATTGATGTCGGCGCCGACCATGCCCGGACCGACCGGTATGACCGCCCAGCCGACCAGCGCCAGAACGAAGGTGATGATCGGCGCCAGCAGGAACAGCGCCTTGTTCGCCCCCGCCGGAATGACAATTTCCTTGAAGACGAATTTGAAGAGGTCCGCGAAGGATTGAAGGATGCCGAACGGCCCGACGACATTGGGGCCTTTTCGCATCTGAACGGCCGCCCAAACCTTGCGGTCGAAATACATGAGGAACGCCTGCGCAAGAAGCAGCGCCACGATCAGCGCCAGCGCCTGCAAGGTCGTCGGCACGAGCCACCAGAGCCAGCCCTGATCGGTCGGCCGCGAGGTCAGAAAGGTCCAGATCTGTTCCATGGGGCGCGTCATAATGCGGTTGCGCGCCAGAGGGAAGGCGTCAGCCGCCGCCGGTGCTATAAGTCACGTCATGAAAATACGCCTGAAACGGGTCTATGACCCGAAAGAAAAGTCGGACGGCCTTCGGATTCTCGTCGAGCGCCTGTGGCCCCGCGGGATGACCAAGGAGGCCGCCGGGATCGACATCTGGATGAAGGAAGTCTCCCCCTCCCCGCCGCTGCGGTCGTGGTACGCCCATGACGAGGAAAAATGGCCGGAGTTCCAGCGGCGTTACCGCGCCGAGCTTGAAGCGAATGGGGACGCCGTCAAAATCTTGCGCGCCCACTGCGCCAAGGGCGCTACGTTTCTCTTCGCAGCGAAGGATGAGGTACGAAACAGCGCCGCCGTGCTGCGGGATTATTTGTTGAAGTGAGGATATCCAGTGAGTGTCACTCCGGGGCGCGGCAAAGCCGCGAACCCGGAGTCCACTTTCCCACGAATGCGCCAGTCGCAAAATGGATTCCGGGTTCCGCCGCTTAGCGGCGGCCCCGGAATGACCGCTTTTTGTCAGACCTGATCGAGATTGACAGGTATTGGGCGTCGTCTGCGTTCCCGGGTAACCACATACGGACGCGTCTCCGCTTCGCTCAGCGCATTCTGCGCCGGCGTTTGTGTTTGGAACGGACGGTTGCCTTGCGTCCATTCCCAAGCGGCGGCCAGCATTTTTAGGACAGGTGCGCCGCGCCATCAGACTTGTCAAAGAGCCGCCGCAACACAGTCCGGACATCTGCCCAAAACCGCGCCGCAGCTATTCGACAGCTGAAATGGAAAATTTCGCCGGTCGTTCAAGACGCTGAAAAGATGTATTTTGAAATGCGTTTTCGCGCGGGAGGAGAATTTCCTCCCGCACGCTGCGCGCTATTTCACGCTGATCCGCCCGAACGGCGTCGCCGATTTCGAGACGTTTGCGGGTGAACCATAGATCTCGATCGAACCAACGCCGGCGATTTCGGCATCGACGGATTCGGATGCGTAGACTTTCGCTTCTCCTACTCCCGAGACCTCAACATTGACGGACCTGCATTTCAGATTTTCCGCGTCAAGTTCGCCGACGCCGGAAACATCCGCAACAAGAGCGCCGCAGGTTCCTTCAAGATCGATCTCGCCGACGCCGGAGATGTCGGCGCTGAAATTCTCAGCGTTAATGCCCTTGATATCGCCTTCGACAACACCCGCAGCATCGACCGCGTTGAGCGCCGGCATAGAAATCGTCGCGGTCACGCCATGTTTGACAAATCGCCGCTTGCCGTCTTCGTCGCGCTCATTGGTGTCGAGAACAAGAACGCCGTCCTCGACATTCGCCGTCGTCCGGGCAAGGTCTTCTTCCTTTCCCGAAAGGGTCACCGAATAATCGCCGCCGACCGTTATATTGAGGTCGAAGACGCCCGCGACGTTGATGCGGTCGAAATCGGCTGCAGCGACGGTTTGCGACTTATCCTCGCCGCGATCGCGGTCGCCGATATCGGATAGGTCGCCCCAGGCGACCTTGAAAGCTGTCGCCGCAATTGCGGCCGCGATGACGAGCCCGATCAAAAACCCTAAAAACAGTTTCATTTTCTTCTCCCGTTCTTGCCCCAAACAACGTCTGTCCGCCTAATGGACGGTGATCTCCGAAAAGAATCCGCCGCGCTTGTCGACTGTCTTGGGCGATCCAAAAATATTGATCTCGCCCATGCCGGAGACTTCAGCCTTCGCCCGGTCGCGCGCAAAAACATTCGCCTCGCCCATCCCCGAGAGCGCGACATCCGCTTCCGCGCATTCAAGCGACTTCGCATTCAATTCGCCAACACCCGATACGCGCGCATCAATGCGCTTGCAGCGTCCCGCGATATTGACCTCCCCGACGCCGGACAGATTGACGACGAAAACGCCCGCATCAACGCCCGAAATTTCCGCATCGACGACGCCGGCGACTGAAAGACGATCGAGCGCCGGCATCGTAACCACCGCTCGCAAGCCATTGTGTCCGTCATGATTTTTATCGCGATGAGCCCGCTTTTTTGTGCCGAGAATTAGCGCTCCGTCCCGGACGGTCACGTCGGCTCGGGTCATTTCTTCGTCATGACCGGAAATCGCGACGCTATAATCGTCGCCAACCTTGACTGCGAGTTCATACGCGCCGCCGACCTCGATCGCGGAAAAATCTTTCACCTGATAGGTCCGCGAAGACACTTCGCCAGCAAAAGCTGGCGACGCGAGCGCCGCCAGCGCGACAGCAAACGAGATAACTTTCATTCTAATACTCCAACGGCGGGGCCGCCGCCCCTTTATCGCCCTTTCCAGAACCCTATCCATCCGGCGTCCCGCCGCAAATCCGCCCGGGCGCATCCAGCGCTCTTTCCGACGAAAACGCCGCATCCCCCCGCTTTTGATAATCACTTGCAACAAATGATTTCCTGCGCTACTGGCTAATTGCGAATGGTTCGCAGTTGCAAGTCATGAGTTGGGGAAGATCTATGCGGGTTTGGACGAAGGCGGCGTATCTGATGAACGCTGCTGCAATTACTGGTCAGATCGTGGGCGCTGCGGCGGCGGAGGATGATTCGCTCGAAATGCGCCTTGCGATGGTCGCTGACCAGGTGGTCGTGACCGGTGAGCGCGTTGAATATGCAAGCGAGCATACGGCGACGGCGACCAAGACCGACACGCCCCTCATCGACATTCCGCAATCGATCTCGCTAATCACCCGCGACCTGATCGATGATCAGATGATGCGGTCCATGGCCGACGTCGTCGAATATGTTCCGGGCGTGCAGATGGGACAGGGCGAAGGCCACCGCGACGCGCCGACGCTTCGCGGCAATTCTTCGACGGCGGATTTCTACGTCGACGGCGTTCGCGACGACGTTCAATATTACCGTGACCTCTACAACGCCGAACGCATCGAAATCCTCAAAGGCCCCAACGCCATGATCTTCGGTCGCGGCGGGGCCGGCGGCGTCATCAACCGCGTGACGAAGACAGCGACGTTCGAACCCGTACAGGCGCATACCCTTCAGGGCGGCTCTTACGGCTTTGCGCGCGGCGCGCTCGATGTTGGAAAAGCGATCTCGGACACCGCCGCAGGAAGGCTCAACGCTTTTTACGAGAATTCCGACAGCTATCGCGATTTCTCGGGCGTGGAGCGATTCGGCTTCAATCCGACTTTGCGCTTTTCGCCAAGCGACGCGACGCCGATCGATGTCACTTATGAATTTCTGAGCGATGACCGGACCGTCGATCGCGGCGTGCCTTCCGAAAACGGCCTGCCCTATTCGGGCGATCGTCGCGCGTTTTTTGGGAACCCGGATCAGTCGTTCAGCGAGGTCGATGTCCACGCCGGCGATTTCTCCGTCGCGCATCAGCTTAGCGACGCCTTGACGATCCGCAACCACATGCGCATCGCAGACTATGGCAAATATTATCAGAACGTGCATGCCAACGGCGCCGTGCAGGCGAATGGCGACGTTGCGCTACAGGCGTATTTCAGCGGCACGCAGCGCCAGAACTTTTTCAATCAGACGGATCTGATCTGGAAAGCGCAGACGGGCGCAATAGCGCACACATTTCTGATCGGCGGAGAATTCGGCGTCCAGGACACTGACAACACGCGCTCCCTGAACAATAACGCCGCCGGAACAGTCAACATCGCGAACCCGACGACGTTCGCGCCATCGGCCTTTCTCGGCCTGCAGAGCGACAATCACGTCGATCTGACGACCGCGTCCGCCTACGTTCAGGACCAGATCGATGTCGCATCCTGGCTGCAACTGATCGCCGGCGTCCGCTTTGATCGCTTCGACCTCGACTATTCGGACAAACTGACGCCGACAAATCTGGAGCGCACCGATAATGTGTGGAGCCCGCGCGGCGGCGTCATCCTGAAGCCGACCCGCACGTCATCGATCTACGCCAGCTATTCGAAATCATTTCTGCCGCAATCGGGCGATCAGTTCGGGTCGCTTTCGGCGACAACCGCTGCGCTTGAACCGGAAACGTTCGAGAATATCGAAGCGGGCGTCAAATGGGAGCCGCGTCAGGGATTGACGCTTTCCGCTGCGGTCTATCGCCTAGACAGGGAGAATACGCGCGCAATCGATCCGGCGACCAACCAGTCGGTGCTGACCGGCGCGCAGCGCAGCAAGGGTCTTGAAGTCTCGCTTGCCGGTTCGATCACCGATCGGTGGGAAGTGCTTGCGGGCTATACGCTGCAAGACGCCGAAATTACGAGCGATACGACAGCAGCGCCTGCGGGCAGGTCTGCGCCGCTGGTTCCAAAACACGCATTCGCGATCTGGAACGCCTATTCATTCACCGACAACTGGCGCGCGAGCATCGGCGTTATTCATCAGACGGATCAGTTCGCGTCTATCTCCAACAATGTGACCCTGCCGGAATTCACACGCGTTGATGCCGCGATCTATTACACGCTGAACGAGCGCTTCGAAGCGCAACTCAACGTCGAAAATCTTTTCGACGAGACCTATTTCGGCACTGCTCATAACGACAACAACATCACGCCGGGAAGTCCGCGGGCGTTTCGCGTGTCGCTGACCGGTCGGATGTAATCGCCTAAGGACAGGCGCCCGCTTTGCCGGTTCCGCTGACACTTTCGCGTATCGAAACGTAAGGTTGTGCAACCTGCCCCTTGCCCCCGCAAGGGTGCGTCAGCGGAACCGGCAAAGCTGGCGCTTGTCCTTCCCGGCCGGCGCTGTACCGTCGCCGCCGATGAAGGAGCGCCTCGAAAACATTCAAGCCTTGCGCGGCGTCGCGGCGCTGATGGTTCTCGTCGCGCATGTGAAAGAAGCCGAGATCGATTATGGCGGCGACGGAACGTTGCTGCCGCATTTTCTTTATATGGGCGTTGTCGGCGTCGATCTGTTCTTTCTCATCAGCGGGTTCGTGATGGCGCACGTCGCACTCGCCGGCGC
>JBGSLM010000154.1:0-6927 GCA_041740755.1 Parvularculaceae bacterium
TGCTGTCGGTCTGCCGAAAAAAGTGCGCCGTTTAGCCCTGAGACATGCGCTCTCGGCGAAACAGGCTGCAAAAGAACTGATCATTATCGACGAACTCGCGCTCGATGCGGCGAAGACGAAGACGCTTGTCGAGCGGTTCGAGAAGCTCGGCATCGCCAATGCGTTGATTGTCGATCTGGAAGTGAATGAAAACTTTGGGCAAGCCGCGCGCAATATACCGAATGTCGACGTGCTGCCGGCGATCGGCGCAAACGTCTATGACATTTTGCGTCGCCAGAAGCTCGTATTGACGAAGGCGGCGGTCGCCAGCCTGGAAGCGAGACTGAAATGAGCAAGCCCGTAAAAAAGCCGGCGAAGAGCGGCGGCGCCGAACGCCACTACAACACGCTGATCTCTCCGGTGATCACCGAGAAGTCGACGATCGCATCTGAGAACAATCAGGTTGTGTTCCGCGTGCCGCTGGAAGCCTCAAAGCCCGAAATCGCGGAAGCGGTCGAAGCGCTTTTCAAGGTGAAAGTTAAATCCGTGAACACGCTGCGGACCAAGGGCAAGAACAAGCACTTCCAGGGCCGCCCCTATACGCGGTCCACGGTTAAAAAGGCGGTCGTCACCCTTGAAGACGGGCATTCGATCGACGTTACGGGCCGGATTTAAGGCTCGGATAAAGGACAGGTTGAACAGCCATGGCGCTTAGAAAATTCAATCCGACAACGCCGTCGCAACGCCAGCTGGTGTTGATCGACAGGAGCGAGCTCTGGAAAGGGCGTCCGGAAAAAACTCTGACCGAGGGGCTGAACTCTGCGGGCGGTCGTAACAATCTTGGCCGGATCACCATGCGCCGCCGCGGCGGCGGCGCGAAGAAGCTCCATCGCGTCATCGACTTCAAGCGCCGCAAGTTCGACATCGAAGCAAAGGTCGAACGTATTGAATATGATCCGAACCGCACGGCGTTCATTGCGCTCGTGAAATATCTCGACGGCGATCTCGCCTATATCATCGCGCCGCAGCGGTTAAAGGTCGGCGACAAGATCATCTCCGGCGAAAAGGTCGATGTGAAGCCTGGCAACGCGATGCCGCTTCGGTCGATTCCGGTCGGCACGATCATTCACAATGTCGAATTGAAACCTGGCAAGGGCGGTCAGGTCGCCCGGTCGGCCGGCACATATGCGCAGCTTGTCGGCCGCGACGGCGCTATGGCTCAGCTTCGCCTTCAGTCGGGCGAAGTCCGCCTCGCGCCAGCAGAATGCATGGCCACGATCGGCGCCGTTTCGAACGCTGATCACCTGAACGAAACCGTCGGAAAAGCCGGACGTCAGCGTCATAAGGGCATTCGTCCTTCGGTGCGCGGCGTTGCGATGAACCCGGTCGATCACCCGCATGGCGGCGGCGAAGGCCGCACGTCCGGCGGACGTCATCCGGTTACGCCGTGGGGCAAACCGACCAAGGGCCGCAAGACGCGGAAGAACAAGAGAACGCAGAAGATGATTCTGCGGTCGCGCCATGCGCGGAAAAAAGTGAACTAAGGGGCCAGGAGCAAACTTATGCCACGTTCAGTCTGGAAAGGCCCGTTCGTCGACCGCTACGTCCTGAAAAAGGCCGAAGAAGCGCAGTCTGGCGGCCACAAGGGCGGTATCAAAACCTGGTCGCGGCGTTCGACCATCATGCCGCAATTCGTCGGCATGACGTTCAACGTCTACAACGGCAAGAAGTTCGTTCCCGTGCATGTCACGGAAGACATGGTGGGCCACAAGCTCGGTGAGTTCTCGCCGACGCGCACGTTCTTCGGCCATGGCGCGGACAAGAAGGCGAAGAGGGCTTAATCATGGGTCAGAAGAAAAATCCTCGGCGCATCGCAGAAAACGCCGCGATGGCGAAGGGAAAGCTCCTGAAGACGTCGCCGCAGAAGCTCAATCTCGTCGCGCAGCTCATTCGCGGCAAGAAAGTCGAACGCGCATTGGCTGACCTCGAGTTTTCGCAAAAGCGCATCTCCAGGGAAGTGAAGCGCGTCCTTGAAAGCGCGATCGCTAACGCCGAGAACAATCACGACCTCGACATCGACGCGCTCGTGGTAGATCAGGCATTTGTCGGCAAGAATATGGTCCTCAAGCGCTGGACGCCGCGCGGCCGCGGCCGCATGGGCCGCATATTCAAGCCGTTTTCCGAGATCACGATTATCGTGAAACAAGTTGAGGAGGCCGCTTAATGGGCCAGAAGGTTAATCCGATCGGGCTTCGCCTCGGCGTCAACCGGACGTGGGACTCGCGCTGGTTCGCCCCGACGGGCGCCTATGCGGACCTCCTGCACGAGGATCTGAAGATCCGCGAGTTTCTCCATGAGAAACTCAAGCAGGCCGGCGTATCGCGCATCATTATCGAGCGTCCGCACAAGAAGTGCCGCGTGACGATTTACACGGCGCGTCCTGGCGTTGTTATCGGCAAGAAGGGCGCAGATATCGAGAAGCTGCGCGCTGAACTCCAGAAATTCACGAAGTCGGAGACGGCGCTCAACATCGTTGAAATCCGCAAGCCGGAAATCGACGCGACGCTGGTCGCCGAGAACATTGCGCAGCAGCTGGAGCGCCGGGTTGCGTTCCGCCGGGCGATGAAGCGCGCAATGCAAACCGCGATGCGCATGGGCGGTCTTGGCATTCGCGTCAACGTATCGGGCCGTCTTGGCGGCGCTGAAATCGCGCGGATGGAATGGTATCGCGAAGGCCGCGTGCCTCTTCACACTCTGCGCGCGGATATCGACTACGGAACAGCGACGGCCCGGACCCCTTACGGCGCGATCGGCGTAAAGGTCTGGATCTTCAAGGGCGAAATCATGGAGCACGATCCAATGGCGCAAGAAGCCCGGATCGTCGAAGCGCAGACGGGCGGCGTTGCGCCGGCTCGCCGCGAAACGCGCGCGTAAAGGATTGGTTGGAGAGCTGACATGCTGCAGCCCAAACGTACAAAGTACCGCAAGCAATTCAAAGGCCGCGTGAGCGGCAAAGCGAAAGGCGGAACGGAGCTGAATTTCGGATCGCACGGCCTTAAGGCCGTCGAGCCCGAGCGCCTCACCGCGCGTCAGATCGAAGCGGCTCGCCGCGCGATCACGCGTGAAATGAAACGCGCCGGCCGGGTGTGGATCAGGATTTTCCCGGACGTCCCGGTTTCGAAGAAGCCGACGGAAGTTCGAATGGGTTCCGGCAAGGGCGCTCCCGAATATTGGGTCGCCAAGGTCAAACCCGGCCGCATCATGTTTGAACTGGACGGCGTGACAGACGAAGTGGCGCGGTCGGCGCTGGCGCTCGGCGCCGCGAAGCTGCCGATCAAGACGCGCATCGTCAAGCGCCTCGGCGAATAAGGATCAGGGCCATGAAAGCAACAGAAGCGCGCGATCTGACCGAAGACCAACTGAAGGACCGGCTCCTTCAGCTGAAGAAAGAACAGTTCAATCTGCGATTCCAGCGGGCGGCGGGCCAGCTGGAGAAGACGTCGCGGATCGGCGAGGTGCGCAAGGATATCGCGCGTTTGAAAACAGTGCTGCGTCAAAAGACGCTCGCGGCGAAATAGGACGAGGGCTGATAAATGCCGAAACGCATTCTTCAAGGGACGGTCGTGAGCGACAAGGGCGCGAAGACTGTCGTCGTCAGCGTCGAGCGGACGTTCAAACACCCGGTTCTTCTGAAGACGTTGAAGCGTTCAAAGCGCTTTCACGCCCATGACGAAGCGGACAAATTCAAGGTCGGCGATCTCGTTCAGATCCAGGAATGCGCGCCGAAGTCGAAACTGAAGCGTTGGGAAGTCATCGGTCTCGGCTCGAAAAGCTGAGACGTAGTTCAAGTGAAAGAGGCCGGACGAAAGTCCGTGGAGGGTCGACATGATCCAGATGCAGACAAATCTCGACGTCGCCGATAACTCGGGCGCCAAGCGCGTTCAGTGCATCAAGGTGCTCGGCGGGTCGAAGCGCCGCTATGCGCGCGTTGGAGATATTATCGTCGTTTCCGTCAAGGAAGCCATTCCGCGCGGCCGGGTCAAGAAGGGCCAGGTCATGAAAGCGGTTGTCGTCCGCACCGCGAAAGACATCAAGCGCCGCGACGGCTCGGTCATTCGTTTCGACCGGAACGCAGCGGTTCTCATCAACAACAACAAAGAGCCGATCGGCACTCGTATTTTCGTACCGGTGACCCGCGAATTGCGCGCGACCAACCATATGAAGATCGTATCGCTCGCTCCGGAGGTCCTCTAACCATGGCGGCCAAAATCAAAAAAGGCGACAAGGTCGTCGTGCTCGCCGGGAAGCACCGCGGCGAAGAGGCAGAAGTCGTCACCGTGATGCCGAAGGAAGACCGCGTTCTTCTCAAAGGCGTCAACGTCGTTGCAAAGCATCAACGCCAGACCGCGACTTCGCGCGGCGGCATCGTGCGCGAGGAAGCGCCGATTCATATTTCGAATGTCGCGCTTTCGGTCGGCGGAAAGCCGTCGCGCGTCGGGTTTAAGAAGCTGGACGACGGCCGCAAAGTCCGCGTGGCGCGCCGTTCGGGTGAGGTGATCGATGGCTGAGGCGCAAAAATATACGCCGAGAATGAAGGCGCACTACAACGACAAAATCAAACCGTCGTTGCAGAAGCAGTTCGGCTACAAGAACGTCATGATGACCCCGAGGATTGAAAAAGTCGTCATCAATATGGGCGTCGGCGAAGCTGTGAACGATCGCAAGGCGGTCGAGCAGGCGGTCGTCGAGCTGACCAAGATCGCAGGTCAAAGACCAGTGATCACCAAGGCCAAGAAATCGATTGCGAGCTTCAAGCTTCGCGATGGAATGGCGGTCGGCTGCAAGGTGACGCTGCGCAAGGACCGGATGTACGAATTCCTTGATCGTCTTGTGACTGTAGCGCTTCCCCGCGTTCGCGACTTCCGCGGCCTCTCGCCGAAGAGTTTCGATGGGCGTGGAAATTACGCGCTCGGCCTCAAGGAACACATCGTGTTCCCCGAGATCAACTATGACCAGGTCGAAAAAATTCGCGGTATGGACATTATCGTCTGCACCTCGGCCAAGACTGACGACGAAGCGCGCGCGCTTCTGGCGGAATTCAACTTCCCGTTCCGGAAGTAGGCGGGAAACGATTTTTGATAGGCAAGGTCCGGGCCGTCCGGAAACCAGCCTAACGGAGGACTGAATGGCGAAGAAATCTATGATCGAACGCGACCTGAAGCGCCGCAAGCTCGCAAAGAGCCTGGACGCCAAGCGTACGCGCCTCAAGTCGATCATCAAGGACCAAACGAAGCCGGCGGAAGAGCGGTTCATGGCCGCTCTGAAGCTCGCCGAAGTGCCGCGCAATTCGTCGAAGACGCGCATCCGCAACCGTTGCCTCGTCTCCGGTCGCCCGCGCGGCTTCTATCGCAAAATGAAGATGTCGCGCCTCGCGCTTCGTCAGCTGGGTTCCGAGGGCAAGATCCCGGGCCTCGTCAAGTCGAGCTGGTAAGGAGAGTCCCGCAAATGGCGATCAATGATCCTATCGGCGATCTGATCACACGCATCCGCAACGCGCAGATGCGAAAGCATCATTCGCTTTCTGTCCCGGCTTCAAAGCTTCGGGGACACGTCCTCGACGTGCTGGCGGACGAAGGTTACATCCGCGGCTATTCGCGTATCGAACAGGACGGCAAGAAGCCGGAGTTCGAGATCGAACTCAAATATTTTGAAGGCGCGCCTGTTATTACGAATATCAAGCGCGTCTCCAAACCGGGCCGCCGCGTTTATTCGTCGGTGTCGGATTTGCCGTCAGTCCGCAACGGTCTTGGCATTTCCGTCGTATCGACGCCGAAGGGCGTTATGTCCGATACCGCCGCGCGAGCGGCGAATGTCGGCGGTGAAGTTTTGTTTCAGGTCTACTAGGCCGGTTGAAGGAGACGTGATCAATGTCACGGATTGGTAAGAAGCCGGTGCCGGTGCCGAAAGGCGTTACAGTTTCGGTCGCCGGCCAGACGGTTACGGCGAAGGGTCCAAAGGGCGAGCTCAAGTTCGTCGTGAACGATCTTTGCTCGGTGGCCATCGACGGCGACAAGGTAGGCGTCACGCCGAACGACAAGGAATCGAAGGCGTCGCGCGCCCAGTGGGGCATGAGCCGCACGATGATCGCCAACCTTATGTCGGGCGTCACCAGCGGCTATAGCCGCAAGCTCGAACTAGTCGGCGTTGGCTACCGCGCCGCGCTTAAGGGCACGAGCCTCAGCCTGCAGCTTGGCTTTAGCCATGACGTCGATTTTCCGGCGCCTGCCGGCGTGAAATTCGAAACGCCAAAGCCGACGGAGATCATTATCTCCGGCATCGACAAGCAGCTCGTCGGCGAGACAGCGGCGAAAATCCGGAGCCTTCGTCCGCCGGAACCCTACAAAGGCAAGGGTGTCCGGTACGAAGGCGAATTCATCTTCCGCAAGGAAGGCAAGAAGAAGTAAGGCGCGGCGTTTCGCGATAGAATTGGAAGCAGGACCATGGCTACAAAAGCAGTCCAGAAGAACAAGCGCTCGCTGCGCAACCGGTCGAAGATCAAATCCTTATCGAGCGGCCGTCTGCGTCTGTCTGTTTTTCGCTCGTCGAAAAATATCTCGGCGCAGATCATCGATGATGCTGCCGGAAAGACCCTCGTTTCAGCGTCGTCGCTCGACAAGGAACTGAAGGCCGACATCGGCAAGGGCGCCGATAAAGCCGCAGCCTCGAAAGTCGGCAAAGTGCTCGGCGAGCGCGCCGTCAAGGCGGGGATCAAAGACGTCGTATTCGATCGCGGCGGCTACATTTTTCACGGGCGTATCAAAGCGCTGGCAGACGCGGCTCGCGAAGCCGGTCTCAATTTCTAAGAGTTGATGGAGAAACGAATGGCGCGCGAAGACAGACACGAGCGGGGAGGCGAGCGCGGCGAGCGCGGCGACCGTCACAGGGGCC
>JBGSLM010000155.1:0-3058 GCA_041740755.1 Parvularculaceae bacterium
GCCGTCGTCACCCCGCGCTCCCGTATCAGCCTTACCGCCTCCCGCTTGAACTCCTCGCTGTGCGTCCTTCGTCTTCCCATGATAGCCTCCAGTTCGAATGAAACACCTTATCTCGGCGTCCTTCAAACCGGGGACAGGCCATTCGGCCAAAAAAAACTCCACAGCGTTGCCTCATCACAAAGCAGTGCTAGCGTGCCCGCTTCGCCTACCAAAAATCAAAAAACGCTCACTGGAGGAGTATCGATGAAGAAATTCAAAGTCGCGGCGCTCGCAGCCGTGTCTGCATTTGCAATTTGCTCGCCTGCTATGGCCGCCAAATATCTCGTATTGGCGAAAAAAGGTAGTTTTCCGTCCGATCTCGACGCCAAAGTCATCGCCGCAGGCGGCGTTCTCGAAAAGAAATTTCCTTTCGGCGTCGCCGTCGTGAGTTCTAACGCTGCGTTCTCGCTGTCGGGCATGACGGTCGTTGAGGATGTCGGATACGACACGCAGCCCGTGAAAGTCATTTCCGCTGAAGAACTGGACGAATTTGTCGGACCGCCGAACAGCGGCGACAACGACACCCGCTTCGACCTTCAATGGGGCCACAATTACGTCGGCGCGGTTCAGTCGTGGAATAACGGCCATCGCGGCGCGGGCGTTCGCGTCGCCGTTCTCGACACCGGGTTTGACCTCGACCATCCGGACCTCGCGCCGAACATCGACTTCGCCGCAAGCGCCGACATGACGGGCGAAGGGCTTGCCTACGCGCTTCCCGACGCGTTCAGCCACGGATCGCACGTCGCCGGCACGATCGCCGCCGCCGACAACGGCTTCGGCACGATCGGCGTCGCGCCGGAAGCAACGCTGGTGCTCGTCAAGGTGCTTTCCGACGCAGGGTCCGGAAGTTTTGAGGACATAATTGAAGGTATCTATTACGCCGCCAATCAAAATGTTCAGGTCATGAACATGAGCCTCGGCACGGTCATTCCGCGCGGCGGCAAGGGCACGAACGAGATCAGCGCCCTCGCCAATGCGGTTAAAGCCGCGATGGATTACGCGGAGAAACAGGGCGTCACGGTCGTCGTTTCCGCCGGCAACGCCGGCGCCGACCTCAATGGCGATGGAAGCAATGTCCGCTTCCAGACCGGCCTCGGAAGCAATCTCGGCATCGCCGCGACGACCGCTGTCGGCTACTACGCCAATGGCGGCGCCAACACCGGCCAGACGCTCATTCCGGCAAGCTACACCAACTACGGAACGTCGATGGTCGACTTCGCGGCGCCCGGCGGTGACACGCTCTATCCGGGCAATGAAAACTGCACAGTCGCGGGCTTGGTGCGGCCTTGCTGGGTCTTCGACCTCGTCTTCAGCACGGGCAGCAATTTGAACCCGGCGATCGCCAGCTATTTCTGGTCCGCTGGAACGTCAATGGCGTCGCCGCACGCCGCAGGCGTCGCCGCGCTCATCATTTCGGAAACCGGAAATTCCAACCCAGCGCACGTCATGCAGGAAATGCGGTCGCGCGCGCTCGACGGCGGCAAACCTGGCCGCGACGGATTCTTCGGTCACGGCCAGGCCAACACCGGAAACTAATCCGTACACGGATTTATAAGAACGGGCCCCTTCGCGGGGGCCCGTTTTTTTGCGCCAAGATTCAACCTCCGGGTGCTGGCTAAGTCCGTCGCCGCCTGTAGCTTCCCGGCCGGTTGATCGGCGTTCAGTCTGACGAAGGCGTTTAGGGGGAAAAGGGGGGGGCGTTTATTTTCAGCTGCGATCGCAGCAGCGTGTATCGCTGCGTGCGCGCCCGCGCATGCAAGCCCGTGGAACCGCGACGGCGGCGGCATCTTCGTTTCGACGAATGCGGGCTATTACCGTTCGCATACGGATATCAGCCGTTACACGCGAATCGATTCGGAAACTTACGTCGAATTCGGCGTCACGCCAGAATGGATGCTGGGCGGACGCGCGTCCTACGGAACAAGCATTTCGCAATTGTCCGGCGGCGCCCTATCCAATGCGGGCCTAAACGAAGCCGAAGTCTATCTGCAACGACAGATTCAACGCGCTGAACATTCGGCGACAAGTCTGAAACTATCGGGCCTAAGATCTGGCGCGCTCTCGATCGACGCGCAAACCGGCGTTCCCGCGCCGAATTTCGAATTCGAGTTTCGCGCGCTGCATGGCCGCGATTTGATCATTGAACCGTTCAAGATATTCGCAACGGCGGAAATCGCTTACCGGCGGCGCATCGGCGGCGACGCGGATCAGATCAGGGCTGACGCGCTCCAGGGATTTGAGCCGAATTCACAGTTCCTTGTTCTCGTCGAAGCGCAATCGATCGTCTCGCTCAGGAACGACGCGCCCGGATTTGCGGACTTTGATCTCTACAAGGGCCAGGCGTCGATTGTGTGGAGAAAGTCGCGGCGATGGTCGATCGTTGCGGGCGTCAGAAAGGAATTCGCGGCGCGCAACATCGCGCGGGGCCAAGGCTTATTCATCGGCATGTGGTCGGAATTTTGAAGGCCCCAAAGTGAACGCTGTCACCGATCTGGAAGCCAATCGCCCAAAGCCGATTTTGCGCATCGAAAAACTGCGCCGCTACTTTCGTACAGGACGCGCGCCGCGAACGATCGTCGGCGGCGAGATGGGGTTTTTGACAACCGGGAAAGCCTGCTCGCGCCTCGACAAATCGGTCTCGGCCGATGAATTCGCAAGAACGCTGAGACAGCAATTTGCTGATGAGTTGATGTATGAAACGACAAGCGGCTTTGCAGATCGCCGGCCGCAGGAGAGCTCGCGGAGCCCGGTCAGCAGGGGCATAATCGGGCGCCTGCTTTTGGTCGTTTCGATTTGTTCTGGGTGCTTTCTATTCGCGCCAAGGACCGCCTTTGCAGTTCTTGTGGTCGCCGCATCGATCTGTTTTCTGCTGGTCGCGGGGTAATCCCCCCGTTTTTAGCGGGGTTGATTGATAGACTTCACGCGGCGTTTTTCAGTTTCTGGGCCGGCGTCAATCCGCCATTGGCCATGTTGGGTCTCTCGTTGTTGTAAGTCCAGAGCCACCTGGTGGCGTGATCGC
>JBGSLM010000156.1:0-11583 GCA_041740755.1 Parvularculaceae bacterium
GCCGTCGTCACCCCGCGCTCCCGTATCAGCCTTACCGCCTCCCGCTTGAACTCCTCGCTGTGCGTCCTTCGTCTTCCCATGATAGCCTCCAGTTCGAATGAAACACCTTATCTCGGCGTCCTTCAAACCGGGGACAGGCCAACATAAGCAGCTCGAATTGATGGAATCACTGAAAAGGCGGCCAGGCTTTCTTCGATGGTCGCATCATCTTCAAAAACGATAGCGGCGGAGATGTTGGAAGCGACAACCTGAGCGACAGTAACTTGTTCCTGCTCAAGCGTCTTTTGAAAAGTGACTATCCGGTGCGCAAGAAACGCAGAGCAGGTGATCAAGAGCGCAAGCGCGCTCGCGCCGAGTACGCTTATGGTTATTTTCGACTTAAACGATAGGCTGCGGTTCGTCTCGTTCTTCGCCACAACAATTTCCTCGACTAGAGATCGCCTGAAACTTTATTCTGCTTTTGAGATTCTGTTTCCCCTCAGAATCCCGCAGGTGAGGCATTGATGCTGAACTAATGTGAAAGGATAATTAATTGGCGCGCTTTTCATGCAAATTCTCCGCATATTCATTTTGCATTAACGGCCGTCTACTAGAACATCGCCCAAGGGGACTTTTCAAAAGCGCGACCGGATAGGGCATGATGGTTGAGAAATCGTTATATTCGAATTATTTTGCGCGGCGCGCGATTTCATACGCATTATGTGCGACGCTTGCGCTTTGTCCCTCAGGCGCTTTTGCAGACAGTGCGGAGCAAGCTCCCCGTCAAGAGCTGATTGTCGCGTCGGTCGCGTACAACTTTGCACGCTTCATCCAATGGCGCGCACCTGACGCCGGAGAAGCGCAAGCCAATCTCGTCTTTTGCATTCTCGATGCGGGCGCATCGCCGGCATGGCGTCAATTGGAAGGCAAGGCGGTCGGCGACCGCAAGATCCAGCTTGAGTATCTTGGGAAGAACGCCCCTTCCGGTTACAATTGCAACTTACTCTATGTCAATGAAGACTCGTTGGGCGCATTGTCATTGGGTGAGCTGGCGGAGTCTGGCGTCGTGTCGATTTCCGACGCGAGGCACTTTGTGAAGAAGGGCGGGGCCATTCAATTGCTGATCAGCGACAAGGGCGCCACATTCGACATTAATGAGCGAAGCCTCAATCGCGCCGGCGCACGGATTAGTTCCAAGCTGATGCGTGTAGGCATGAGGGTCTCACTTTCCGGCGAATAGGCGTAAGGCGCCACACGGGGATTGACCGTGTAGGAATGAATTTTCCGCGCGGTTGAGACGCCCCAGGATTCTGGACTGCGTTGCCCCCGGCAACCGGACCGCAGGGATTTTTCTAAGAAGCAGTCCCGCCCCTGACATCGGTCCAACCGGCTAGGCAGTCTTTTTTGCTATCGGTTTTGCTCCTTAGTGGCGCTGTGCGTGAAGTTTCGACGCGCTTTTAAAGCCGTGTCCGGAGAAAGGGCCGGAACCCATTCGATCAGCAAGAATGTCGGGAGCGCCAACAATGTGGACGCTTGTCCCGTCGCTTCTGTCTGCGATCCAATGCTCTAAGCTGGAGCGCGCCATCTGCACTGACGGCGTCCGTCATTCGGTTCTTGACTCTTTTGTTCTCTATATGTTCTCATCGTGCGCATAACAAGCAAGGCCCTTTCGGCCCATCGAGCGACCAAAGACATGCCCGCAAAAGATGGAGAAAACAGCGCAAAACCAACAGCTTCTGAGTTGCGAGCGCGACTCAGGGCCAAAGGCTTACCCGCCGTTCTCGGGAAAACCCTCACTCGCGCAGATAACCCGTCGATTGACCCCTCCAGTCTCGCAGCGCCGGGCGTCCATGACATCGTCGGCGCAGAGTTTCCAGATTACGCCTCGGCACTTTTCTTTGCGCTAAAGCAGGCCGTCCAAAGTAAAGCGCAGCATCCTATCCTCATCTGCGAGACGGAGAGTCTCGCATACGATTATGGCGCGCTTTATGCGCCGGGCCTTGCCTGGTTCGGCATTGATCCGTCGGGCCTCATAATAATCCGTACAAAGAGCGATAGCGACCTCCTGTGGAGCGCGGAAGAAGCTTTGGGCTGCGGCGAACTCGCTGCCGTCATCATCCGCCTTCCGGCGCGCGGGGGAAAATACAGCTTCGCCGCCAGCCGACGTCTGCAATTGCGGGCGCTTGAAAGTAGGACGCGCGCCTTTGTCGTGCGAGCCCGGCAGGAACGGAACGCGACCTCCGCCGAAACGCTGTGGCGCATCGGGGCAGCACCTTCGATCTTAGTCGGTAACGTATCGAAGAAAATCTTGGGGATGGCGCGATGGCGCGTTGTGCTGGAGCGGGCGCGCACATCGCAGCCGAGGGAATGGGTCATGGATTTTGGTCATGCAACGCATCGTATCGATATGGCTAAAACGTTGGGAGACAGACCGCTATTTTCGCGCGCATCGTAAAGCAGAGGCGGGCGGCGCGGACGCACGCATTCCTTTCGCCCTGACCGAGAGCGGAAGCAGCGGCGCGCGCCTTTGCGCGATTACTTCCCACGCCGCTGCTCTTGGGCTTGCCGAGGGCCATCTTCTTACCGACGCGCGAGCGCTCGTCCCGTCCCTGCAAACAGCGCCGCGCGAGGAAGAAGCAACTCTTGTCGATCTTCAAAGCCTTGCACGCTGGTGCGAGCATTACACGCCCTATACCGCACTCGACGCACCGGATGGAATTTTCCTCAACATCACCGGCTGTGCGCATCTTTTCGGCGGCGAGAGGCGAATGCTCGAAGATATCCAATCACATCTTCGTTCTTTCTTCCTTCAATCGCGTATCGCCTCTGCGGATAGCGCTGGCGCGGCCTGGGCGTTCGCGCGTTACGGGAACACCCCCCGCGCCATCATACCACCCAGCGCCCAAGCAGAAGCTTTAGCAAAGCTCCCGATCGCCGCGCTGCGTGTTGACCCAATCATCGCCGGGCGGCTGTATAAGCTCGGCCTCAACTGTATCGGCCAGCTTTACGATCTGCCTCGCGCCCCGCTGGCGGCGCGGTTCGGTTCCGCTTTGCTTACGCGACTCAATCAAGCGTTAGGCATCGAGGATGAGCCGATTTCACCCCTGACGCCGCTCTGCCTCTATTCGGCGCGCATTGCGTTCCCCGAGCCGATTTCCCTGCTTGAACATATCGAGCTGATGGCGCGAGATCTTACTAAAAAGCTCGGCCCGCAAATGGAGGCGGGCGGGCATGGCGCAAAAGAGTTCTCGCTCAAACTGTTCGGGACAGACGGATCGGTGCGCATCATCGATGTGAAGTCCGCGCGGCTTCTTTATCGCGCGAAGCACATCGCTGCGCTCTTTCACGAGCGCATTCATACGAGGGAAGCTTCCTACGACCCCGGAACCGGCATTGATGCGCTGGCGCTGGAGGCCCACGCCATCGAAGCCCTGCAAGCAGCGCAAGCTGACTTTCAGGCTGATGCCGGCGAGCGCGGGGAAGAACTTTCTTTCCTGCTTGACCGCCTCGCGGCGCGGCTCGGGCCTCAGGCGATCGGACGGCTCGATACTCTGGAAAGTCACATCCCGGAATGGGCGCAACAAACCGTAGGTCTTGACAGAAAAGTGAAGGCGCAGCGTTTCACGCAAGCCCCGCGTCCATTGCTTCTGCTTCCTGTTCCAGAGCCCGTTGAGGTAGTGGCGCAAATCCCTGACGGCCCGCCCGCACAATTCACGTGGCGGAGAGTGCGCCATCGCGTGAAGGCCGCGGACGGCCCCGAGCGCATTTCGCAGGAATGGTGGCGACATCCGGCGCGCATGACGCGCGATTATTTTCACGTCGAAGACAGCGCGCATCGCCGCTACTGGCTTTTCCGCGAAGGACTCTACGGAAGCGAAACCGCGAGCCCCTGCTGGTTCATGCACGGGGTCTTCGTATGAACTACGCCGAGCTTTGCGCAATCAGCAATTTCTCGTTTCTCAGGGGTGGATCGCACCCCGATGAAATGATTTCGCAGGCGGCGGCGCTCGGCCTATCCGCCATCGCCATCGCGGACCGGAACTCGCTCGCAGGCATCGTGCGCGCGCATTCGCAGGCAAAGAAGCTGGGAGTCAAATTCATTCCGGGCGCGCGGCTTGTCTTGGCTGACAGGTTTGAGGCGATATGTCTGCCAACGAATCGCGCCGCCTACGGCAGGCTTTCAAGGATGCTCACCCTTGGCAACCGCCGCGCCGAAAAGGGCTCTTGCTGCCTGCATCGCGCCGACGTTCTTGAGCATGGCGAGGGGCAGATCTTCATTGCTTTGCCGTCCTTTCACTGGGACGATGACTTCATCCAGTCCATGCGCGTCCTTCGAACGAACTTTCCGGAAAGCGTCTATCTTGGCGCGGCGCGCTATTGTCGCGCGGAAGAATCAAAACGCCTTGCCGCTCTTGAAAGGGTCGCAATGATCGAACGAACGCCGCTCGTTGCGGTGGGCGATGCGCTCTATCACATCCCGGAGCGCCGCACTTTGCAGGACGTTCTTACCTGCATTCGTGAAAAAATCACCGTGCAGCAAGCGGGCTTTCTTCTCGAAGCCAACGCTGAGCGTCACCTGAAGCCGCCGCAGGAGATGCTACGGCTGTTCGCCGATCACGCACACGCCATTGCGCGGACGCAAGAAGTTGCAAAACGTTGCGTTTTCTCTCTCCATGAACTCACTCACCAATACCCGGACGAAATCTGCGCACCCTATGCAACGCCGATAGAGGCTGTGGCCGATCTCGCATGGAAGGGCGCAGACGCGCTTTATGAAAACAGGATTCCGGTCAAGGTTCGTTCCATCGTCGAGCATGAGCTGAAGCTGATCGCCGAACTCAAATACGCGCCGTATTTTCTGACAGTCTATGACATCATCAGGTTTGCGCGCTCGAGGGGCATTCTTTGTCAGGGCCGCGGCAGCGCCGCCAATTCCGCCGTCTGCTATTGTCTCGGCATCACCTCGGTAAATCCCGCCGAAATCGAGACTCTCTTTGAGCGATTCGTTTCTGCCGAACGGGGCGAGCCGCCCGATATCGATGTCGATTTCGAGCATGAACGGCGCGAGGAAGTCATTCAATACATTTACGGGAAGTATGGGCGCGACCGCGCTGCGATAACCGCAACCGTCCAGTGCTATCGCTCTAAGGGCGCGCTTCGCGATGTCGGCAAGGCGCTCGGCCTTTCGCAGGATGTCATCGCCGCCTTGTCAAAAACCGTGTGGGGCTGGTCGGAGGACCACGTGAAACCAGAGCGTGTGAGAGAGCTTGGCCTAGACCCGGAGGACCGGACGCTTGCGCAGGCTTTGAAACTCGCTGCCGAGCTTAGGGGGTTCCCTCGCCATCTCAGCCAGCATCCAGGCGGCTTTGTGATTACGCGCGAGCGGCTTGACGAGGTGGTCCCCATCGCCAACGGCGCGATGGACGATCGCACTTTCGTCGAATGGAACAAGGACGATCTTGATGAGCTCGGGCTTCTGAAAATCGATGTGCTCGGCCTTGGCATGCTGACCTGCATTCGCAAGGCCTTCGCGCTGATGGAGAAGCACTACGGCGTGAAGCACACGCTAGCGTCGATCCCGCAGGCCGACGCGAAGGTCTACGACATGATCTGCGCCGCCGACACCCATGGGGTATTCCAGATCGAGAGTCGCGCGCAGATGTCGATGCTGCCGCGCCTTCGCCCGCGCAATTTCTATGACCTAGTGATCGAAGTGGCGATTGTGCGGCCAGGCCCGATTCAGGGCGACATGGTGCATCCTTATTTGCGCCGCCGACAGGGATTGGAGAGAGTCGAGTTTCCTTCCGAAGCCTTACGCAGCGTTCTAGGAAATACGCTCGGAATTCCTCTCTTTCAGGAGCAGGCGATGAAGATTGCTATCGTCGCGGCGGGCTTCTCGCCCGGCGAGGCGGATCAACTGCGCCGGGCGATGGCGACGTTCCGGCGCGC
Organism: Parvularculaceae bacterium; assembly: GCA_041740755.1. Classification (GTDB taxonomy): domain Bacteria; phylum Pseudomonadota; class Alphaproteobacteria; order Caulobacterales; family Parvularculaceae; genus Amphiplicatus. The sequence continues at coordinate 5,929 of JBGSLM010000156.1, forward strand.
CGGCACGATAGAATCCTTACGTGAGCGCTTCATCGGCGGGATGATCGCAAACGGCTATGCCCCGGAGTTCGCAGAGCGCTGTTTCGCGCAGATCGAGGGTTTTGGCGAATACGGCTTCCCCGAAAGCCATGCGGCATCTTTCGCGCTGCTCGTTTATGTCTCGTCCTGGATCAAATGCCATTACCCGGACGCGTTCACCTGCGCGCTCATCAACAGCCAGCCGATGGGTTTCTATTCGTCCGCGCAGCTCGCACGCGATCTCTACGCGCCTTACGTCGAAAAGCTTAAAGGATGGGGATATGAAACCCGGCCCATCGACTTCAATCATAGCGACTGGAATTGCACGCTTGAACCGGTCGAAGGAAAGCCTTTCCACGCTCTGCGCCTCGGCTTCCGCCTCGGCAATGGTCTTAAAGAAGGCGAAATCCAAGCGATGATAGCCGCGCGCGGCGAAGGCTTTTTCAGCATCCGCGATCTCTACAAACGCACCAGGCTTTCCGTTGCGATGCTCAAAACTCTCGCCGACATGGATGCGTTCGGTTCGTTGGCCTTGAGCCGCCGCGAGGCGTTGTGGGAGGTTTCAGCCCTCGAAGGTGCGGATGGCCAGCGGGCCGCGATCGAAGATTTGCCGCTCTTTGCGAACGCGGCTCCCGGAACGCTTCAAGACGAAGCGCAAGTTGCGCTTCCCCGCATGAGCCTTGGCGAGCATGTGCTGCGAGACATCGCCACAACCTCAGGGATTTCGCTCAAAAGCTATGTGATGAAAATCCTACGGCCCCTCTACGCTCAGCAAGGGTTCATGAACGCCTGCGATCTCAAGCGCGTCCAGAATGGACGCCGCGTCAAAGTCGCAGGCATTGTCACCATCCGCCAGCGCCCTGGCACGGCGAGCGGCGTCGTTTTCTCGACGATTGAAGACGAATCCGGCGCGATGCAGCTCATCATCTGGCCAAAGGTGTTCGAGAAATACCGACGCATCGCCATGCGATGCCGCCTTATGGCGGTCGAAGGCAAGCTTCAGTGCGAACAGGGCGTTATCCATGTCATCGCTGAAAGGCTAATCGACCGCAGCGCCGATCTCGCGCTTCTAAGCCGCGCAGATACTGAAATCGAACCGCCCCTCGCGCATGCAGACGAAGGCAAACGCTCGATCGAAGATCCGCGCGCCGCCGCCTTGCGCCGCGATATCGAGGTTGCGCAACGTACGGAAGAGATTCTTCCGAAAGGAAGGAATTTTAGGTGACGCCGCTTGCAATATCCGGAAAATGGCGCACCATGAGCGATAAAACTGCGAATTGCCGTCTCTCTCTAACCTACTGAAATAATGGATAAAATGTTGCGGCTTACACACGAGAGTAGCTGTAAACACCTTTAATATTGTCAATTAGGAATTTTCCAACTGGCGAGGCCGCCAGCGCGCCGTCAAAAATTTTGTGCTGAGATTGATAGCCGTCAATGAGGCGTTGCTAACCCGCAGAAAGGAGCGCCCCACCGGCCTCTTGAGAACGATCGCCTCATCGCGCGCCGCCCAAATCCCAAATCGTCATGTCGCATACTCCGACATTACCGCGTCGTAACTCTTGTTGGCGGGGCTCAGTCAAATCACAGAAACATTATTATTATCAATAGCTTATGAGGCGTTGTGGCGGCTGGGTCAATTTGGCACAGTTTCTGCATTAACCATGATGACGTTGGCGGCTTCACCGCCTGCGATCTGCTCTGCCGCTGCCTGCGCTCATTGGGGGCACAGGGGCGTTTGGCCGGGCGTTTGGAAACGAAAAGCAGTGGGAGACAAATAACGTGAAGAAACATCTCTTAACCACCATCGCCGCGACGGTGATCCTGGCGGCTTCAGGATCGGCGTTTGCTCAAACAGCGGAAGGCGAAGGTGCATCAGCCAGTGGGGCGTCTGACGCATCGAACTCCGAATCCGGAGAGGGCAGCCAGACGGTCCAGAACCAATCGAGCACGACAAACAACACGGCGACCAGCACGGCGACGACGACCACTACGACCGATGCTTCCAATTCGTCTGTGGCCGACAACGGCTCCGCGAACAACGGCTCATCGGCCGACAATTCGGTGGTCACCGAAACGAACACCGCCTCAACTTCCAACGTCTCGGATTCGTCTTCAGCCTCGTATGGCGGCGCGAACAACGGGTCGACGAACAGCTCCGTTGCGGACAATGGGTCGGCGAACAACGGAAGCACCTGGTCATCGTCCACGTCGAGTTCAACTTCCGACTCCTCATCCGCCCACAATGGCGGCGCCAATAACGGGTCGACGATCGACAACTCGAACAGCTCCGTCGCGGACAACGGCTCAGCGAACAATGGTTCCAGCATCTCGAACGCCTCGAGCACCGAGTCTGTCGACAATTCGAACTCGTCAGTCGCGGACAACGGCTCCGCAAATAACGGGTCGTCGATTGACAACTCGAACAACTCGACGAACAACACCGCCGACAACGGCTCTGTCGTAGCCAACGACTCCGCCAGCGTCGCAATCGACCAGTCCGACAGCTCGACCGACGGCTCGAACAATTCAGGCGCGACGGCTGACAACGGCTCGAACGCCGCGAGCAACGGCTCATCGATCGCAAATACGTCGAGCGTCGCCACGACAACGACGACGACGACTACTACCAATACCGCGTCGACCGACCTGACGATTGGCGACGTGCAGCTCAATCTCACGCAGCTTCAGCAAAGCGTCTCCGGCATTTCGTTTACGAACGCCGGCGGCGGCGAAGCGTCAGGCGCGACTGCTTACACTGGAAGCGTCGAAGGCGCATCCATCGACAATTCCCGCGGCGTGTTCATCACGAACAACAACACGGGCGTCGGCAGCTTCTCGAACTCACAGTCGTTCAATGTGAACAACTCGGGCGTTCAGTAAATCGGCGCACAGAGTCGGGCGGCGTCTCTTACGCCGCCCGAGAGCTACATTTGGCGGGACGCGCTTCCACTTACAGGCGCGTTTCGCCGTTCGGCATATTGGAGGTGGCGGATGTTGAGTTTTGCAGTCATGGCGACGGTTTCTGTGTCGGCCTTCACTCCGTGCCCGATTCCCACGAGCGCTTTTCCCAAAGCGCAAGTTGAGATCGGGCCTGATGAGATCGGGGCTGATATTTTCGCAGCGGACGCGCCGTTGAGCGAAGCGGCTATGAGCGCGGCAGCGGGCGGCGAAGCCGCCGCCTTCGACATTTCGCAGCTTGGGCTCAACATCTCCTCTTCGAACGGCGCGATTACAGGCGTCACTGTTGATAATGATTCAGACACGGGCGCGATCACGAATAACGCAGTCAACGGCAACAGCGGCATAACGGCCGTTTTCAACAACACCGGCAACGGCGTCATTTTTCAAAATACAGTTCAAGTGAATGTTTTCCTCAATGGCCCGCAATAGCCTTTCCGCCTTGCTGCGCGGCGCCTGCGCGCTCGTCGCGGCGGCGGCCGTCTCATCGACTGGGGCCGCGTATGGCGGCGATTTTCTTTTGCAGTCCGGCGGCGGGGCGAGCCGGATCAAGGTGGCGAGCCTTCGAGAACGTAAATATGCGACGGTCGTGCGACAACAGTTTGACTTCAGTTGCGGGTCGGCTGCGATCGCTACGTTGCTGACGCACCACTATGGGCGGCGGACCACTGAGAGCGACGCTTTCCGCGCGATGTGGGAAGTCGGCGATCAGGCGCGAATCCGCGAGCTGGGATTTTCACTCTTTGAAATGAAGAAGTTTCTTGAGGTGAGCGGCCTGCGGGCGGACGGTTTCAAATTGACGCTAGATCGCGTTATCGAGATCGGCGTTCCCGGCATCGCCTTGATAGACGAAGATGGATATCGCCATTTCGTTGTTGTGAAAGGATTTGCGCGCGGCAAGGTGCTCGTCGGCGATCCGGCGCGGGGCCTGCGAACTCTATCGCCTAAAAGATTCATGAAAATTTGGGATGGCACGATCTTGTTCGTAAGGAGCGACGTTGCGACAGGCAAGGAGAACTTCAACAGCGCGCGGGATTGGCGAATGACGCCGCTCGGCCCCGCCGACCGCGCGCTCGACCGCGAGTCGCTGCAAGCCGCACATCTTGATCAGACAAGAACATCTCTTTCCGGCTTCACCATCATCGCGACGGGAGCGCCGATTCAATGAGGCTGCGCGCGCTTAGCCTGGCATTGGCCATCTCGTTCGCGCCGATCGCCGCAAACGCCGGCGGTGACGAGGATCCCTTTGCGTCGGAAACGCCGATGGACAATGAAACGCTTGCGCAGGCGAGGGGCGGACTGGTCGTCAATGGTTTCTTGATCGACTTCGCCCTGCAAACTACGCTGATCATTGATGGGATAGGATCGCTTCCCGGGATCGGAGGGCCCATCGCCTTTGATATTGACCCTTCGATCAATACGCTCATCATCAACAATTCGCTCGACGGCGTCCAAATCTCGCATGTCGTCGCGCTCGACGTCGCGATACCGAATTTCGACGCCGCCCTCGCAAGCGCCGTCGCCGCGGGCGCGGGCCCGGACATTTCAGCGACCTTGTTCAGCCTCAGCGGATTCTAGAAGCACGGCGCGACAGGTGCGCCGTTTCGACGCCTCGCCGATCCGCAGCGTGCAATCGCCCGCACGGAAGGGCGGCCTTTAGTTGGCCCGTCCCCGTCCCGTCAGTCCGCAAGCTTGACCTGGGCGCGCAGGACCAGTCGCATGTCCGGCGCTTCATCCGTCGCGCCGAACGAAGAGTTGAGCGTCAGGCGGAGATTGTCGTTTACGAAGTATGACCCCCCGATGCCGAACGAACCGACAGTCACTCGCGGCTGGCGCGCGCTCGTGAGGACGACGGCGCCGGATAGCGTGTCTATCGTCTCGATAAGCAGCCGTGTTCGGAAATACTGGCTCTGGTCGTATCCAAAATTGAGCGACAGTCTCTCGTTGATGGCGAGGCCGACGCCAAGGCTCGCGCGAATGGCGTCGCCGGGGTCATATTCACGGATGATCGCTGCACCAACCTGTTCATCCGGGGAGACACCGAAATTCTTCTGGTAGCCGAGGTTGGCGTAGAAGACGGCGGGATCGGACGGCAAAATGATGGTGACGCTCGGCTCAATCGTCCAGAACCCGGATCCTGTCGCCGCGTCGAGTTCGATTCCGGCGGAATTCCGATCGACGTCGAACGGGCCTTCGCCGGTCGGCGCCTTGGCGCGAAGATTGGCGATCGCATAGGGGAGGTCGATGCCGTCGGTCAGCTGGTAGTGAAGACCGAGTTCGACATCGCCAAGCCCGGCGCCGCGCAAGCCGCGTACGAATTCTGTGGAATCATCTAGTGCGACGCCGGAAACAAGGTCGTCGCGATAGACCATCGGCACTTTTGCATCGATTTCAAAGCGATTGCTTACGCCATAACGAAAGCCTCCACGCGCAACGAGCGCCATGCGATCGGTGTTGGTCGCCTCAATGACGCCGATGAGAATCGCGTCGATGATTTCCGTTCCGCTGAAGAAGAAGCGGCTTTCGGACGATTGGGAATAGTCGAGTTCAGGCTCAAAATAGAGCGTTCCCTTCGGGGTCAGGATGCCGCCGACGTCGGTGGCGAGCGCAAGATAGGGCTCGTTGAGATCCTCCGCCGGGCGCTGTCCGACCTCGCTCGGCGTCGATGACGATGCG
>JBGSLM010000157.1:0-14623 GCA_041740755.1 Parvularculaceae bacterium
CCGCACCGCAACCGGCGCCAGTCGCCCCGGCGGCAAGACGCTTCTCTTACAAAATTGCGCCGGCGCCGGAAATCGCAGGCGTTCCTGGCGTTCGCAAGTTCACGCCATCCGACAAATTTGCGGAGTTCCGGATCATCAAGCCGGTGATTGCAGGAACCCCGCTCATCGGATCGCCAAATTTCGAGTTCTTCAACGGCGACGCCGTCAGTTTGATGGCGGAAGATATGGAAATGCGTCTCCTTGGAGCCGTCGATGGTGAAATTGCAGGCGATTATGATTTGACGCTACGCAACGGCGACAAGGTTTATCACTTCGCGAGCAATGAACCGATGACGGCTGAGCGCCGCGCAGAGCTGCGCGAAGCGCTGAAACAAATGCGCAAAGAAAATGGCAAGGCGCAAAAGGAAAGCGCAAAACGCAGCGAAGAATGGCGCCGCGAAATGGAGAGAGTAAAAGCAGACGCGGAGAGACAGGCGAGCGTGGACCCCGCCAGAGATTTTCAGATGAGCGCCGAAGATCTCGCCGAAATCCGCCGCGAAGCGCAAATGACCCGCCGCGAGTCGCTCGAAATACAGCGCGAGGCGCTGGAAGAAGCGCGCGCAGGTCTCGACGATGAAGTTGAAATGCATATTGAAGATGCGCTGGCGGACCTTGAAGACGCCGAGCGCGATCTTGAAGACGCCGAACTTTCGGGCGAGGAATTGGCCGAAGCGCGGATGGAATTGAGAGAGCAGCGTCGCGCGCTCCAGCGAGACGGCGACGTTCACAAACGCGCGATTGAAACAGCGCGCCGTCAAATTGATGCGCAGGTTGAACAGGTTGAACGCACGATTGAAGCGATCGATAGAGAAACCTCCGCAGAGTAACGCGCAACGCTTCGCCGCATTGAATTGCAATTCGTCGCTTCAACAGGGCCGTTGGTCGAAACACGACTGACGGCCTCTTGTTATTAACGGTTTCACGGGAGTTTATAGGCTCGCGCGACATTTGTCGCTTCACCCGCTTTTTGCGCGGAGATTGATTGATGGACCTCACGAAACTCTGCCTCAAGAACCCCGCGGCTGTCGGTGTCGTTCTAGCGCTTATAACCCTGCTCAGCGTTGTCTCGATCTCACGGCTGCCGATCCAGCTGCTGCCGAATATCGAGCGGCCCGAGATGGGTATCTGGACGGGTTGGCGCGCTGCTTCTCCTCGCGAAGTCGAAAGCGAAATCATCGAGCCGATCGAGCGTGAACTGCGCGGCGTGCCGGGGTTGAAGGTCATGCAGTCCTTCTCAAATTCCGGCGGCGGATTTGTGCGCCTTGAGTTCACGCTCGGCACGAACATGGACAAGACGCTGACGGAGGTGACAAGCCGCTTGCAGCGCGTGCGAGGTCTTCCCGCCGAAGCCGACCGCCCATCGATCGGCGACTTCGGCGGCGGGTCTGCGGGCGACACGCTGATCTTTCTCTTTTTGCAACGCCTTCCAGGACACGACAACGCCTCCGTCAAAATGAGCGAGTACGCTCAAACCCGCATCGCGCCGGAACTAGAAGCGATCGACGGCGTCGCAGGCGTCGATGTCAATTCCGACGATGGCGAAGAGATCATTCGCATTTCATTCGAACCGTTCCGGCTTGCGCAGCTCGGCGTCACCATCGACGAAATCGCCCGCACGGTTAACCGCTCGACCGATGTCACCGGCGGATCGGTAGAGGTCGGCCGTCGCAATTACACTGTTCGCTTCGAAGGCCGGTACACCGCCGAACAGCTTGGGCAGACGATCCTTGCCTGGCGGAACGGCGCGCCGATCCGCCTTAACGACGTTGCGGATGTTTCAGTCGCCAACAATCGCGGCGGCGGCGTCGTCTACCAGAACGGCAATCCTGCGATCGGCATGCGCGTCCTTCGCGAGCCCGGCGCAAACACGCTGACGGCGATTGACGCTATCACCGACAAGATCGCCGAATTGAACGAAGGCCCCCTCGCCGAGATGGGCTATTCGATCCAGAAGAGCTTTGATCCCTCGCTCTTCATCAAGAACGCGCTTTCGATGCTGACCGGCAACCTGTTTCTTGGGGTTCTGCTCGCGACGGCGATCCTTTGGGCGTTTTTGCGCCGCACGACGGCGACGCTGCTGATCGCATCGGCGATCCCGATTTGCCTTGCCGCCACGATCGTCTTTCTCAACATGACCGGGCGCTCGATCAATGTGATTTCACTCGCGGGCCTTGCGTTCGCCACAGGCATGGTGCTCGACGCGGCGATTGTCGTGCTAGAGAATTTCGTGCGCATGCGCGACGAAGGCCGCGAACCGAAGGAAGCGGCGGAGGCTGCGGTCAAGCAGGTTTTCGGCGCGTTATTTGCATCGACCGTGACGACTATCGCCGTGTTTTTGCCGGTGATGTTCTTTGAAGACGTGGAGGGGCAACTGTTCGCAGACCTCGCCCTGACGATCGCGGTTGCAGTCACCTTCAGTCTCATCGTCGCGGCGACCGTTCTCCCGCTCGGCGCTGCGCTTTTCATGAAGAAGAAAGACGCGCCGCGATCTGCTTCGGCGAAACGGTCGGCATTCGACAAGCTGCCCGATTTCGTGATGGCGATGACGAACTCGCCGAAACGGCGCATCGCGTGGATCGTGGGCCTTACCGCCATTCCGGTGACGGTCGGCTGGATGCTGTTTCCGTCCCTCAATTATCTGCCGCCGGTCAAGCGCGCCGCGATCGACGGATTCATCTCGTTCCCGTCCGGGGCGAGCGCCGACATGATCCGCGAAGAGTTTGCAGAAATCGTTGTCGACCGGCTCGACCCCTACATGAAGGGCGAAAAAGAGCCGGCGCTTCTCAACTATTACCTCTATTCCGGCGAATGGGGCGGCAATATCGGCGTTCGTCCGAAAGTCCAGTCAAAGATGGGCGAACTCGAAAAGCTCGTAAACGAAGAAATTCTCGCCGGATTCCCGGATACGCGGGTGTTCGCGCGCCAGGGCGATCTTTTCGGCGATTTTGGCGGCGGCGGCGATATACGCATCGACTTGCAGGCGGCGGACTATGACGCGTTGCTGCAGTCGGTTCCCGCTGCGATGGATATCATCACGGCTGCGATCCCTGGCTCCTCCGTTTGGCCGAATCCGGACCCGCAAATCGTCAATCCGGAAATCAAACTCATCCCGAACGACCGGCGCATCGCCGAAGTCGGCATGACGCGCGAGAGCGTCGCGAGCGCGTTACGCGCCCTCGGCGACGGATTGTGGCTGGGCGAATTCTTCCATGAAGACACGCGCATCGACATTCTCCTTCAGGCGAAAGAATGGGGCGAACCGGAATACCTCTCGACCGTTCCGATCTCGACGCCGTCGGGTTCGATTGTTCCGCTTGGCGAGCTCGCGTCTTTCGAGCGCAGCGTCGGGCCGCAGCAGATCAGCCGCATCGACGGCCGCCGTACGATATCGCTCGGCATCAATGCGCCCGAAGGCATGGCGCTCGGCGATATTGTCGAAACATTGAAAAACGGCGCTGAAGCGGACATCTACGCGGTTCTGCCCGCCGGAGCATCGCTCAAATACGCAGGCGAAGCCGATAGTCTGAAGCGCGCAATCGGCAATCTCAGCGGCAATTTCCTTCTCGCAGTCGCCATTTTATTTCTAATCATGGCGGCGCTGTTCAAATCGGTGCGCGACGCAGCGATCGTGATCGTCGCCCTGCCGATGGCGGCGGTCGGCGGCATCATCGCGATCCGCCTTTTAAACCTCGTCCATCAAACGCCCCTCGACCTCCTCGGGATGATCGGCTTCATCATTCTTCTCGGCATCGTCGTCAACAACGCGATCTTGCTCGTCGAGCAGACGCGCCAGTCGGAGGCGGAGGGCCTGTCGCGCGAGGAGGCTGTGCGCGAAGCGCTGCGCCTTCGCACGCGCCCGATTTTCATGACCACAGCGACGACGCTGATGGGAATGGCGCCGCTCATCCTCGCGCCCGGCGAAGGCGCGCAGATCTATCGGGGCCTTGCGACGGTCATCTTCGGCGGAATGATGATTTCAACTCTTTTCACCCTCGTGCTGATGCCGGCGCTCCTGCAGCTCGGCTCAGCCAGATCGAGAGCCCGCGCTGGCGGGCTCGTTCTTCAGCCTGCGGAATAAGGAACGACGCCATGCGAATTCTGAAAGTCAGACACAAGGTGAGGCTCGCCGCAGCAGCTGCAGCCATTATTGTCCTGGCTGGCGGCGGCGCTTTCTTCGCCGGCTCATTCGACCAGAAGGCGAACGCCGCAGCGGACGCGGCGCCCGCCGGCCCCCCGCCAGCCAATGTTCGGGTTGAGGACGCCGTTTTTGCTGAACTGGCGCCCCATTCGGAAGCGCCAGGCTCGGTTGTCAGCGTCAACGACAGCCTGATTGCAGCTGCAACGCCCGGTAAAATCCTTTGGGTCGCCGAGATCGGCTCGGAAGTTAACGCAGGCGACATCATAGCGAGGATCGATCCGGCGGACGCAAGCCAGCAGCGCGACGAAGCGCGTGCGGACATCAAACGCTTGGCGGCACGCGCAAATTATCTCGCCAGACTTGTCGAACGCCATGAAGGACTTGGCGAGGAAGGCGGCGAATCCGAAGCGACGATCGACCAGATGCGCGCCGACCGCGATGAAGCTCAACAAAATCTCGAACGCGCGCGGGTCGCGCTCCGCCGCTCGGAAACGGCGCTTGAACGAACCGAAGTGAAGGCGCCTTTTGCCGGTCGCATCGCCGCGCGCGAGATCGAGGTTGGCGAATTCGTGAACCCTGGCGCTGCTGTCGCGCGGCTGGTCAACATCGATGAGCTCGAAGTCACCGCGCGTGCGCCGGATTCGTTGCTCGCGTCGGTCCATCCCGGCGACGAAATTTCGGTCTCAAACGGCGTCGAATCTACAAAGGCGAAAGTGCGCGCAGTCGTTCCAGTCGGCGACACGATCAGCAGGACGCTCGAATTGCGCCTCGTTCTGCCGAAAATTGACTGGCATATCGGGTCGGCGGTGCAGGTCAATCTGCCGCGCTCGGCGCCAAAGCGCGTCGTCGCGGTCAATCGCGACGCGCTCATTTTGCGCGCGGATCGCGTCAGCGTTTTCGTCGTCGGCGAGAACAATGTCGCAAAGCAGATCGATGTCGAGCTTGGCGCCGCAGAAGGCGAACTCATTGAGGTTATCGGCGACATCAAGGCTGGCGACAAAATTGTCGTCAGGGGCGGTGAACGTCTTCGCGACGGGCAAACCGTCGCGCTGCAGGACGCCGCAGGCGGCGTGGTGAGCTAAACAGCTTTCGAGCAAAGCCGCTACTCGCCCTCGCCGAATTTGTCGGCGACGAGTTTGACCAGCGTATCGAGCGCCTCGGCCGCCTGCGGGCCGGAGGCTTCGATCGTCACCTGCGATCCAATGCCGGCGCCTAGCATCAAGAGGCCCATGATCGAACGTCCGCCGACGGTGATCTGATCTTTCGTCACGCTGACTTTCGCGTCATAGGCGCCAGCCGCCGCGCAAAATCTCGCGGAGGCGCGCGCATGCAGGCCGCGACGATTGACAATCGTGACGGTCGCCGAAACCGGCACTCCTGCAGCTTGTGATTTCCTGCTCAAGCGCCCTCGCCGCCCAGGACCCAGGACGCGACATTGATGTATTTGCGTCCTGCTTCATGCGCGGCGGCGACGGCGTCCTTCAGCGGCTTGTCCGCGCGGATCGACGCGAGCTTGATCAGCATCGGCAGATTGACGCCGGCGATCACTTCGGCGTTCGCCTTCTCCATGACGGATATCGCAAGGTTCGACGGCGTGCCGCCGAACATGTCGGTGAGAATGATCACGCCGGCGCCGTCATCGACGCGAGCGGCGGCGGATACGATATCGCTGCGCCGCTTCTCCATATCGTCGTCCGCGCCGATTGAAACCGTTTCGATCCGCTCCTGCGGGCCGACAACATGCTCCATGGCGGCGAGAAAATGCTCCGCCAGCCGCCCATGGGTTACTATCACAAGTCCGATCATCCATCCTCAGTCAGGTTGAGCAGAACGCATATCCTGCGCGCGTTGCGCGCTTTGTCCACCCAAAATCGACGCGACCATCCTGCGCAGCCGGTTTGGAGCGCTCGCCTCAACGCCCTTCCAGAGGAACGGATAGAGCGGAATTGCGGGCCCCGATCCGCCGGCGCGGTAAGCGAGCGGCGCTGGCGTTCGCTCGCACTCGTCGCCGAGATTGATCGCAAGAAACAGCGAACATGTGGGAACCGCCCTTACTTTCGACGGGCCAAATCCGCGAATTTCCAGGAGTCCGGCGATGCGTTCCGGCGCCCGCGCCAAAAGCCTGTCGCCGACCGCCTCGACGATTACCGCATCGTCCGCGACAAGAGCCGAGCGATGGTGAGGACATCCCTCGATGATCGAAAGCGCGAGCGATGATTTGCCAGACCCCGATTGACCGAGGATAAGCGCGCCAGCCAGCGGCCCGTCCGCATCGACCGCGATCGCGACCGCAACCGCGTGAATGAGTTCCTGTCCCGTCGCGCTCATGCTGTCGGAAGCTCAACGACAAACCGCGCGCCCTTGACGGCGCCGCCGCCATCGCTGCGGTTCTCGGCCCAAATGACGCCGCCGTGGCTGACGACGATCTGCCTTGAAATGGCGAGGCCAAGTCCGGAATTATTGCCGAAGGCCGAGCCTTGCGGGCGCTTGGTGTAGAAGCGGGAGAATATCTTCTCCAGAGCGTCGGGCGGAATCCCGGGACCGTCATCGTCGACAATGATCTGCACGCTTCGATGTCGTTCGGTCGGCGGCGCGACGTAAATGCGAACCTCCCCGTTCGGCGGGGAGAAAGAGCGCGCGTTGTCGATCAGATTTCGGAACACCTGCCCAAGCGCAGCGGCGTTGCCGAACAGATAGATCGGCGCGCCGGAAGGATCGAAGCTGACGCGCGCTTCATTATCTTTGCCGGTCATCCGGTATAAATCGGCGATATCGGTCAGGAGCTTTCTGATATCGACGGCCTCGCGCGCCTCCCGCGCAAGTTCGGCGTCAAGGCGCGAGGCGTTCGAAATATCAGTGATCAGGCGGTCCATGCGCGCGACATCTTTTTTGATGACGCCCATGAGCTTTTCGCGCGATTCGGGTTTGGTCGCGATTTCGAGCGTCTCGGTCGCGCTGCGTATTGACGTCAGCGGGTTCTTCAATTCATGCGACACGTCCGCCGCGAAACTCTCGATTGATTCAATTCGCGCATAGATCGCCTGCGTCATCGCGCGCAATGAAGCTGAAAGCTCGCCGATTTCATCTTTGCGGTGCGTAAAATCCGGAATGCGCGCGCGCCCCGCCGCCGCAATTCCCTCACGCACCTTGTCGGCGGCGACCGCCAGCTGGCGGATCGGCTGCGCAATCGCTGCGGTCAAAAGAAGCGAAGACAAAATCGCCGCAGCGCAGGCCAGTCCGAAAAAGGGAAGAATCGCCAGCCGCGCTTCGGAAACCAGATCTTCTATTCCGCCGATCTCCGCCGTCACCATTCCGTAAATCGCCTGCACGCGGCGGATCGGCACCGATACGGAGGCCACAAGTTCGCCGTCCTCATTGAACCGGACCGACGTCGCCCCCCGATCTTCCGCGAATGGCGATGAGGCGAGCGCTTCGTTCAGTTCGGTTTCAATCGTTCGCTGCGCTGCGTCGCGCCGGTACCCGCCGGTCATGAACCGCTTGAGAAAGTTTTCCGCCCCGCGCCCAATGCGCCAGAAAACATTGTCGGCGCCGGCGTCATCGACAGGCGCCAGATCCTCAACCACGATCTGGTCTTCGCGCAACATCACGTCGTCGATGAGGAGAGCGCTCGCGTCAGTGACGATCGCCGCTTCATCCGATTTGGGCGCGTTGAAGATCCTGACGCGTCCTTCAAAACTGTCCCAGACGCGGTTGAAGACTGCGTTCACGTCCGCTTCGGACAGCGTGTGGCTGCAAATGCCTGATTCGGCTGCATCGCCGGATGATGGGGCCGGCTCGCACTCCGATTCATTGACCGCCGCCTGAGCAAGCACGTCAGCGAACAGCTGGGCCTGCGCGCGCACGCCTTCGAGTTTTGCTTCAATCAGGCCGTCGCGGTATTGCGTGACGCCGAGAGAGCCGACGAGCAAAATGACCAGGCCGATAAAATTGGCGAGCACGATCGTCAGCGTCAGCCGCGAAACGGCGACGCCGGCGCCCCCAAGTCGCGAGGGCTTGCGCGGACGCTTGGCCGCCCCCTCTGACATCGACCCGATCAGCTCTCCTTGTATTTGTAGCCGACGCCGTAGAGCGTTTCGATGGCGTCAAATTCCTGATCGACGACCCGGAACTTCTTCCGGATGCGCTTGATGTGGCTGTCTATGGTGCGGTCGTCGACATAGACCTGATCGTCATAGGCGGCGTCCATCAGCGAGTCGCGGCTTTTCACAAACCCTGGACGCTGGGCGAGCGCTTCGAGAATAAGGAATTCAGTGACGGTCAACGTCACCGGATCGCCTTTCCACAGGCATGCGTGACGCATCGGATCGAGCGTCAGGCTTGTCCGGCGGATGATCTGTTTTTCTTCTTCCTTGGTCGGCGTCGGCGCAGCGTTGCGGCGGCGCAGGACGGCCTTCACCCGTTCAAGGAGGAGGCGCTGGGAAAAGGGCTTCTTTACGTAGTCGTCGGCGCCCAAAGTGAGGCCGAGCACTTCGTCGATCTCTTCGTCTTTCGAGGTCAGAAGGATCAGCGGCAAATCCGACGCCTGACGGATGCGGCGCAGCAGCTCCATTCCGTCCATGGTCGGCATCTTGATGTCGGAGATGACGAGATCTGGAGGCGACGCCGTGATGTCCGCCAGCGCGGTCGCGCCGTCTTCGTAGGTCTTTACAGTGTGGCCTTCGGCCTCCAGCGCCATCGAGACAGACGTCAGGATGTTCGCGTCATCGTCAACCAGGGCAATTGTAGCCATTTCTTCTCTTCCCCTATTCCTGGGCTCGACACTAGCGGGCTTCGCCGGGCGCCACAAAGGCGCCGGCGCGGCTTTATTGTGACGCGATGCGATTGATCGCCTTTGCAAGGTCGAAATCCCGCTGGGTCAGCCCGCCGGCATCGTGCGTTGTCAATCTGATCTCCACCCGGTTGTAGACATTGGACCATTCCGGATGGTGGTCGGCCTTTTCGGCGGCGAGCGCCGCCCGGGTCATGAAGCCGAAGGCTTCGTTGAAATCCTTGAACGTGAGCGTGCGGCCGATCGACAGGCCGTCAGCCGCGATTGTCCAACCTTCAATTTCGCCAAGGCGCGCGGCGCATTCGGCGGGGTTAAGGTTTTTTATCATGGCGGCGGCTCTACACCACAATTTCGTCCCTTGCCATGCGCCGGAACTCCGCGCCTTGCGCCGAAGGGGGAAACCGGACGAAAGTCCCGCCAGAACCGCCAGCGGAGGGCAAAATGAAGGATTTATTCCGGCGCAAGTCGATCGACCAGCTTGTCGACCACTCGGCGCCCAATCGTTTGCGCCCCACTCTGTCCGCCTGGCACCTTGTCCTGCTTGGCGTCGGCGCGATTGTCGGCACCGGGATTTACACGCTCGTCGGCGTCGGCGCCGAGCGCGCCGGACCCGCCGTGATCTTGTCATTTGTGATCGCGGGCGCCGTTTGCGCGTTTGCCGCCCTAGCCTATGCGGAGCTTGCGACAATGATGCCGGCGTCCGGCAGCGCCTACACGTACTCCTACGCGTCGATGGGCGAGCTTGTCGCCTGGATCATCGGTTGGGCGCTCATACTTGAATATTCCGTCGTCTGTTCGGCCGTCGCCGTCGGCTGGTCCGGTTACGCGGTCGGATTCCTGAACGGCGTCGGCGTCGATCTACCTGCGGCGCTTATCGGCGGGCCCGCAAGCGGCGGGCTCGTCAATGTTCCGGCGATCCTCATCATCGCCGCCGTGACCGGAATGCTCCTGATCGGCATCCGGGAGAGCGCAAACCTCAACGGCGCCCTCGTCCTTATCAAGATTGCAGCGCTCGGCGTTTTTGTGGCGCTCGCGCTTCCCGCCTTCAACGCCGCAAATTTCGAACCTTTCTCGCCTTACGGTTTCGCAGCTCATGTGGATGCGACCGGCGCCGATCGCGGCGTCATGTCGGCGGCGGCGATCATCTTTTTCGCCTTCTACGGATTCGACGCCGTCTCAACGGCGGCGGAGGAAACAAAGGATCCGGGCCGCAGCCTGTCGATCGGCATTATCGGCTCCATGGTCATCTGCACTCTTATCTACATGACCGTTGCGGCGGTCGCCGTCGGCGCCATGCCCTATGGCGAATTCGCGAGGAGCGGCGAGCCGCTTGCGCATATCATGCGCACGCTCGGACACGCAAAGTCCGCAGCGCTGATCGCCGCCGCCGCAGTCGTCGCGCTACCGACCGTCATTCTCGCCTTCATGTACGGTCAAAGCCGCATCTTCTTCGTGATGGCGCGCGACGGATTGCTGCCGAACCAGCTCGGACAGGTTCACAAGAAAACCGGGGCGCCTGTTACAATGACGATCATCACCGGCGTTGTCTGCGCGCTGATCGCGGGCGTGCTGCCGCTTGCAACAATCGCGGAGCTTGCAAACGCGGGGACGCTCGCCGCGTTCATCGCCACCGCCGCCGCATTGATGATCCTTCGCGTCAAGGAGCCGGCGCGCCACCGACCATTTCGGACGCCGTTCGCGTTTATTGTCGCGCCGCTGGCGATTATCGGCTGCCTCTATTTGTTCGCCAGCCTGCCGGCGGTCACGCAGACGCGCTTTTTCATCTGGATGGGGATCGGCCTCGTCGTCTATTTCGTGTTCAGCCGCGGATCGAGCGTGCTCTCAAAGCAAAAAGGCGCCTGACGGCGCCTTTTTCCAGGCATCATGCGGCGTTGATCAGTGGACGACCTTTAGAAGTTCGACATCGAATATCAGCGCCTCGTTCGGACCGATCGGGCCGCCCGGCGTTCCGCGCTCGCCGTAGCCGAGATTGGGCGGAATGTAGAAGCGGAATTTGTCGCCCTCGCTCATCAGCTGAACGCCTTCGGTCCAGCCGGCGATGACATTCGCGAGCGGAAATTCGATCGGCTCGCCGCGCTCATAGGAAGAATCAAATACCGTTCCGTCAGTCAGCCGGCCTTCATAATGGACTGAGACCTTGTTGGCGTCGGTCGGCGAACGTCCGCCGGCGGGCCCTTCGGCAAGAACCTCATATTGCAGCCCTGACGCGGTCGTTTTGACGCCGGCCTTCTTGCCGTTATCGCCGAGATATTTGTTCGACGCCGCAAGATTGCGCTCCGGGCTCGACACCTTGATCAGCTCGACGTCGAAAATCAGCGCCTCGTTCGGGCCGATCGGTCCGCCCGGCGTTCCGGTCGCGCCATAGGCGAGTTCGGGCGGAATGAAAAAGCGGTACTTGTCCCCTTCGCTCATCAGCTGCACGCCTTCGGTCCAGCCGGGTATGACCTGATTGAGAGGGAATCGCGCCGCCGCGCCGCGCTTGATGGACGAATCAAACTCCATGCCGTCCGTCATCGTGCCGACGTAATGAACATCGACAATATCTTCCGCCTTCGGAGTATAGCCGCCGGCAGGGCCTTCCGAGAGCACCACATATTGAAGGCCGGACGCGGTCGACTTGACGCCGTCACGCTGCGCATTGTCGGCTAGGAATTTTTCAGCTTTCACTTCATTGTCCGTTGCGAGGTTTTCGGGGTTGGTCTTGTCAGCTTCAGCGAGCGCCGCTTGCGCGCCGGCCGGAGCCGCTTGCGCGTCTTTCGCCTCCTTTTTCGCGCAGGCAGGCGCGACCAGCAGCGCTGCAGACAGTGCGGCGGTCATCAACAATCTTGCCTTCATTATACTCTCCTTGTCGGGCGTTCGCCCGGAACCAAATCGGGCGATCGCCCCGGCCGGCGGACCCTAGACCAGCCATGGCCGGAAAGACAATCAGAATGGCCAGAAAATGGGAATGAGCGTGATCGCGATAGCGGCCGTAATGATATTCAGAGGCGTGCCAAGACGCAGGTAATCCGCGAACTTGTATCCGCCGACGCTGTAGACGAGCGTATTCGTCTGGTACCCAAACGGCGTCATGAAGGCGCAGGTCGCCGAGAACATCACGGCGACGACGAAGGGGCGCGGATCGACGCCGAGAGTTTGCGCAAGACCGATCGCAAGCGGCGTCACGATGACGGCGACGGCGTTATTCGAGATCAGCTCGGTCAGGAACATCGACAGCAGATAGACGAGCACGAGAGCGAACATCGGCGAGGTCTGAGCGAGCAACGGCGCAGATGCGCTCACAATGTCCCCGATCAAACCGGAATTATCGAGCGCCTTGCCGATCGCCAGCATGGCGATGATGAGGATCAATATCCGCCAGTCTACCGCGCTGAATGCCTCGTCCGCATCGACGCACCGCGTCACCAGAACGATCGCGGCGCCGATCGGCGCGAGGCCCGCAATATCCATGACGCCGAACGTCGCGAGGCCGACGACAAAGAAAAGCGTCGCGATCGCGATCGGCGCGTGGCTCTTTTTCACGGCGCGCTCGCGCGGCATCGATACGTTAAGAAGGCTGTTGTCGTCGCAAAGGCGCTTTAGATCTTCAGGCGCCCCCTCGATCAGGAGCGTGTCTCCGACTTCAAGCGGCGTGTATTCAAACCGGTCGGCCATGTTCGCGCTCTTGCGGTGGAGCGCGACTGGATAGACGCCGTAGCGCCGGCGAAGGCGAAGGTGGCGCAAGGTCTTGCCGATGAAAGCGGCGCCGGGCGCAAGCAGGATTTCGACGAGGATAGAGGTCCTCGCGCTCAGGGGCTGCAATCCGCCGGCCGGCGTTTGAATGTCCGGCGCCTGTTTAAAGCCGAGGATTTCCTTCATCGGCGAGCGAAGAACGACGATGTCGCCTTCAGCCAATATGACCTTATCCATTTCCCGGCGCAGCGACGCGTCGCCTCTGACGACGTCGACAAGGCGGCTGTCGGCTTCGTTGAAATCCTTCACTTCAATCGCGCGCTCGCCGATGAACGGGCTCTCCGCCTCGATGACGAGTTCAAGTATGTACCGGGGCGATTCATTTTGCCCGAGGAGCGACGCCATCGCCATTCGCTCCGGGAGGAGCTTGCGAAAGAAAAATACGAACAAGATGCCGGCGATCGCCATCGGAATGCCGACAGGCGCGATTTCGAAGATGTGAAACGGCTCGATACCGGCGTCGCGCGCAACGCCGTCGACAAGGATGTTGGTCGAGGTGCCGATCATCGTGACCATGCCGCCAAGCACTGCGACATAGGACAACGGAATCATGTGGCGGGACGGCGCTTCTTTGACCTGTTCGGCGAGGGCGAGCGCTACAGGGATCATCATCATCACCAGCGGCGTATTGTTCATGAACGCCGACATGACCGCGACGATGATCAGATAGCCGAAGATCGCGACGGCGGGGCGGGTCCCGACGCGCTTGATCAGCGATCGCGCCAATTCGTCGAGAACGCCGGTGCGGACCATCGCCGCTGAAATGATAAACATGGCGCCGATCGTCAACGGCGCGGAATTCGCCAGCGACTTGACGAGCTCGTCGGGCGACAGAAGGCCGAGAACAAGGAAGACCGCGACTGCGGCAAGCGCCGAGACTTCGGGCGGGCGCCATTCCATCGCGAATACGAGGAAAAGAACAATGATGACGATCGCCGCAATATAAGGCGCAAAGGCGTCAAGGCCGAAAATCAAAATAGTCTCCAGGAAAAATCAGCCGCGGAGAATGCCCGTTTGCGCCGCACAACGTCAATGGCGTCATCGTAAACGCCGCGCGCAAGATTGGGTCTATACGGATTTTTACGCCGGCGGCGCGCGGGACCGCTCCCACTAAAAAGTGATTAATTCTATACGGGCAACGTACGCGAAATCGGAAACGGAACGATCCTGTTCGCCGCGTCGTGCCCGATGTCGGCCTCGCCGAGAAACGGGACGCCGGCGCGCGCGCACCAATATTCGACGATTTCCCGATCGGTCTTCTCGAACGGGGGATCGTTCGGCGGAATTTTGCTCATCCTGCCGAGGCGAACGCCTGCGGCGCGCTTTACATTGGCGCTCGACATCACATGGAACATGGTTCGATCGATGCGATAATGCTGCTCATCGATGTCCTCGATCATCAGGACGGCGCCGGTGAAGTCAGGCTCGGACGCGCTTCCGAGCATCGATCCAAGCACCGTCAGATTGAACGCATAAGCCGGCTGATCGGCGCGCCAGTGCGGCTCCAGCGCGGTCGTATCTCGGTCTGCGAGCCACGATAACGCCCGAAGGACCGCCTGTTCGCCGCCTTCGCGATTGATATCCGTCGGCATTGGTCCGTGAACAGAGGTTCCAACGCCCTCGCGCGCCAGCCGGCCCAGGAGGAACCCCATATCGCTGTAGCCGAGATAGGTTTTAAGGTGCGCCGCGCGATTGAGCTTGCCGAACGTCGCATCGGCGAGACGGCAGGACCCGTAGCCGCCGCGCGCGAACCAGACAGCGTCAAAGGCCGGGTCATTGGCGACTTCAAGGAACGCTGCGGACCGTTCCTTGTCTGTCCCCGCAAAATGCCCGGAGGATAAAAAGCACTGCGGGTGAAAATGGACGCTCAGCCGGTCGCCGTATTGCGTCGCCGCGAGCGCCGC
>JBGSLM010000158.1:0-9317 GCA_041740755.1 Parvularculaceae bacterium
GGCGACGTCAGCGGCTGCGCTACGCCGTCGAGCGCCGCAGCCCGCTCGTCGAGGGATAAGGGCGCGCGCTGTGCGCGGGGGAGTTTCAATAGGGCGGCGGTCATCGCGGCGCTTAAGCTGCGACGCGCTTGGCCGCGCGAAGGTCACGCACCGGGACCGCATTGTCAGCGGCTGGCTGATAGAAGGCCGTAAAGGCGCCGATCGCCCGTATGAACCCTTCAGCGTCGCCCGCTCCGATCTCGAGCGCCGTAAATCCCGAACGCACCATGAACAGCGCCTGATCGCATAGCACGGCCCCGCGCGCGCGTATTTCACCCTTGTAACCGAGGCGTTCTCGTAAAATTCTGGCCTGACTATAGGCGCGCCCGTCCTGAAAGTTTGGAAAATCGAGAATCACCGCTTCAAACCGGCTGATTATTTCAGCTAGCGCGTCGACATCCTCCGTGTTCGGAATGAATAGCTCAAAGCGCCCAGCTTCCGGCCTTACGCCTTCCCGCCATTCCGCGAGCGAAATTTCCTCGCCGTGCGGGCGCTCATCAATGACGATGTCGGCGTCAGTTATTCGAAGCGTCGCCATACAGGGCCTCCTTGAATGGGTCTGGTCCAAGACGGCGATATGCGTCGAGAAACCGCTCGCCGTCCTGACGGTTGGTTTTGTAAAATCCGATGAGCTTGTCGACGGCGCCGACAACTTCGCTTGAAGAGAAGCTGCGGCCCGTAATTTCGCCGAGACTTGCGTCCTCAGCGCCTGAGCCGCCAAGCATGATCTGATAGAATTCCTCGCCCTTCTTATCGACGCCAAGAATGCCGATATGACCGACGTGATGATGCCCGCAGGCGTTGATGCATCCGGAAATCTTGATTTTCAGCTCGCCGATATCGGCGGCCTCAACAGGATCTGCAAAGCGCTCCGCGATCCGTTCAGCGATCGGAATCGAGCGCGCGTTGGCGAGGTCGCAATAGTCAAGTCCGGGGCAGGCGATGATATCGGTGACGAGGCCGATATTGGCGGTCGCAAGTCCGGCGTCGCCAAGCGCGCGCCAGATCGCGAAGAGATCGTCCTTCTTTACATGAGGCAGGCAGAGGTTTTGCTCATGCGTCGCGCGCACTTCGTCGAAGGAATAGCGCTCGGCGAGGTCGGCGACCGCATCCATCTGGTCGGCGGAGATATCGCCCGGCGGCTTCCCAATCGGTTTCAGGGAAATATTCGCGATCGCATAGCCGGAATGGCGGTGCGCGGCGACGTTATGTGACACCCAACGGTCGAACGTCGCATTTTCACGCCGCGCGACGTTGAAAGCAGCGCTCTCGGCGTCGAGTTTCTCGAACTGCGGCGGCGCAAAATGGCGGCGTATGCGCAGCAATTCTTCGAGCGGCGCATTAAGACGGTCCTTGTCCGAATTCTCCCACTCGGCTTCGACCTGGCGGCGGAAATCGTCGGCGTCAACCGCGACAAGAATCTTGATGCGCGCCTTGTACTTGTTATCGCGGCGGCCATGTCGATTATAAACGCGCAAAATAGCCTCAAGATACGAAAGAAGGTGCTTTTCGGGCAGGAAGGCGCGCGCCGTTTCGGCGATATAGGGCGTGCGGCCGAGGCCGCCGCCAACCAGCACTTCAAAACCGCGGTCTCCGGCCGCATTCCGGTAAAGGCGCAGTCCAATGTCATGCGCCTTGATCGCGGCGCGATCATGCTCGCTCGCCGTCACCGCAATCTTGAACTTGCGCGGCAGGAACGAAAATTCCGGATGAAAGCTCGACCATTGGCGGATTGCTTCCGACCAGATGCGCGGGTCGTCGATTTCACCAGCGGCAGCGCCGGCGTATGGATCAGACGTGATATTGCGGATGCAATTTCCAGACGTCTGAATCGCATGCATCTCGACATCGGCGAGATCTTCGAGAATGTCCGGAACGTCAATCAGCGCCGGCCAGTTATATTGAATGTTCTGCCGCGTCGTGAAGTGTCCGTATCCCTTGTCATATTTGCGGGCGATATGCGCGAGTTGACGCATCTGGCGCGACGATAGGGTTCCATAGGGAACAGCGACACGCAGCATATAAGCATGAAGCTGCAAATACAGGCCGTTCATCAACCGGAGCGGTCTGAATTCCTCTTCGGAGAGCTCGCCGGTCAGGCGCCGCGCGACCTGTCCCCTGAATTCGGCGACGCGTTCACGCACAATCGTTTCGTCAAACTCATCGTAACGGTACATTAAAGCGCTCCAATATCGAGACGTTTCTCGACCTTGGAAATCCACGCCTTGATGCGCGGAAAGGCGTTTAAATCGAAGCCTCCCTCATGCGCGGCGCGCGTATAGGCGACGAGCGAAATGTCGGCGAGCGAGAAGGCGTCGCCCGCGATCCATGCGGCGCCGTCAAGCTGGCGTTCCATGCGCGTCAACGCGGAGAGGCCGCGCTCCAGGAGCTTCGGATCGAGATCGGCGTCTCGCTTATTGAGGTAGGTTTTCAGGAAGCGGCGCACGGCAATGTACGGCTCGTGGCTGTATTGCTCCCAAAAGAGCCACTCATAGACTTTGGCGCGGTCATAGGCTTTTTCCGGCAACAATCCGCCGCCATGCTTCTCCGCGAGAAAAAGGATGATTGCATTCGACTGCGCCAGCGGACGGCCCTTCGGCGTCACCAGAAGCGGAACCTGGCCCGCCGGATTGAGCGCAAGAAACTCCGCCGTGCGGGTCTCGCCCTTCAATATGTTTGTCTCGACCCAATCATAACGCTGCCCGAGAACATCGAGCGTCCACTTCACCTTGAGGCAATTGCCGCTGACGACATCGCCGAAGACTTTATAGCCGCTCATCTGACGCCTCCGCCTGCTTGCCGAGATCTGGGCGCACCGTCGGACCATTCTTTCGAATGGTTTCCCGCAACGCTTCGCGCCCGACAGGACCAGATTGTTCCGCGTCAATCAGATATGCTGCGGCGACGATGGTGTTCCTTGCGAGAAGACCGGCTAGCGCTACATCCGCCGCCGCATCGTCGAATAACGCCGCATATTCGAAGCGTTCGACGAGCGCGCCGTTCGCGCCGACATAAACGACAGCGCCGTCGTCAAGCCGGTTTGCTGTGATCGCTTTCATGCCGCTCTCCGTTCCGCAGCGGCGAGTTCTTCCAGCAGAACGCCATTCGCTTTCGCCGCCACTTCACCGATGACAAGAAGGGCGGGCCCTTCGACACCCCCCGCAATGACGAGCTCACCGAGATCCGACAGCCGGCCTTTGAGTATCTTTTCGTTTGCGGTCGTTCCCTTTTCTATGACCGCGACCGGCGTCGAACCGGCGCGGCCATTGTCGACAAGGTTGCGAGCGATCGACGCCGCTTTGCCGACGCCCATATAAATAACGAGCGTGTGGCCGAGCGCAGCAAGCGCTTTCCAGTCAACATCGGGTTCGCTGTCATTTTTCGCGTGCCCCGTGACAAAGGTGACGGCCTGAGACAGATCGCGGTGCGTGAGCGGCATTCTGGCGGAAGCCGCGCACCCCGTCGCCGCAGTGATGCCGGGCGTCACATAGACGGGAATCCCTGCCGCCCTGACCGCGTCAAGTTCTTCTCCGCCGCGTCCAAATATGAACGGATCGCCGCCCTTCAGACGAACGACTATTTTTCCTTGCCGGGCGTGGTCGACGAGACGCTGCTCAATTTCTTCCTGCGGAACTGCGTGATCGGCTTTGGCTTTCCCGACATAAAGACGCAATGCATCGCGGCGTGCGAAACTTAGGATTTCATCGCCGACAAGGCGATCATAAAGAATGACGTCCGCCGTCTGCAGCAGGCGCAGCGCTTTCAGCGTCAATAGTTCCGGGTCGCCCGGACCTGCGCCAACGATGTGAACGACGCCGATTTGGTTATCCGCCTGCGGACGGTTTATGACGTCGATCAGAGCTTCGCGCGCGCGGCCTTCATCGCCTGCCAGGACCCTAGAAGCGATCGGCCCATCGAAAAAATTTTCCCAGAAGCGCCGGCGTCGCTCCGGCGCTATGCGCGCGGCAACCGCGCTCCGGAACGAACGTGCGAAGGCGCTGAGCGCGCCTAGCCGCTGCGGCAGCAGCGCTTCGACCTTTTCGCGTATGCGCCGGCCGAGAACGGGCGCCGATCCGCCGGTCGAAATCGCAACGACAATGTCGCCGCGATCAACGATTGACGGCGTGATGAAATCTGAAAGTTCCGGGCGATCGACAGCATTGACCGGCACCCCTGCGGCTCTGGCAAACCCAGCAAGCAAGGCGGCGTCTTCCGCCTGTTCGACGGCGATGAAAGCGAGCGCCGCACCCGCGAAAATTTCGGCGGACGGCCGCCTCGCGTCGAATTCCGCTTTCTCGCCCCATTCATCGATGAGCCGGGGATCAAGGTCCGACCCAATGAATACAATTTCGGCCCCTGCAGCGGCGGCGAGGCGCGCCTTTCGGATGGCGGCCTCGCCCGCGCCGGCGATGATGACCCTGCGCCGGGTCAGGGTGTGGAATGCTGGAAAGGTTCTCATCGCAATTCAGTTTTTCTAATTAATTTGGATTGGCTGTTTTTCTTAAGTCGGGCTCACGACCGCATATGGGGGCTGGAGACGCCAGATTTGAAACGATTAGTGCTGAGATGTTGATCAGATTTTCTGAACTCAAGTCCGGAAACCGGCCAATCCGGCGCAATTGCGGAGTCTGACGCATTTTCACAAATTCGTGTAAGTTTTTCTGAAGACAAACAGTTGCGGCGACGGTATGGTCCCCACCCAGATACCCACATTTCTGGTGCAATATGAAACCACTTCCGCCCTTGAACGCTCTAAAAGTGTTTGAAGCCGCCGCTCGACACTTAAGTTTCACTAAAGCGGCGGATGAGCTGCATGTGACCCCCGGCGCGGTCAGCCAGCAGATTAAGGCGCTTGAGGACTATATTGGCGGACGGCTTTTCCGTCGCACAAAGAGAGCCCTGCTATTGACGGACGCCGCCCAGGCGAGCCTGCCGATCCTGCGCGAAGCGTTCGACAAGCTTGAGGAGGCCTCACGCATCCTGACGGCGCGCGGCGACTCCAAGCGCCTCACCATTTCGGTCGCCCCGTCGCTTGCGGCAAAGTGGTTGGTGCCGCGCCTTGACCGCTTTCACGAGCGGATGCCGGAAATCGAGGTCTGGATTTCCGCCGATATGGAGGTCGTCGATTTCGCGGTCGATGATATCGATCTTGCGATCCGTTATGGCGGAGGGCGCTATCCGGGGCTTGAGTCGGAACTGTTGATGGAAGAATCGATCCTTCCGGTCTGCAGTCCGCGCCTCTTGCAGGGCGACCACCCATTGAGAACCCCGCACGATCTCGCACATCACCCGCTGCTTCACGACGGCTCGCCCGATCAGGACGATCTAGCAAGCACTAATTGGGCGATGTGGCTGAAAGCGGCCGGCGTCGCTGACGTAGACGCCAAGCGCGGCGCCAAGTTCAATCAGTCGAGCCTTGTCATCGAAGCGGCTGTCGCCGGCAAAGGCGTCGCGCTCGCAAAATCGACAATTGCGCTTGCGGACCTTGAAGCCGGAAGATTGGTTGCGCCATTCGATCTGACGACGCCGTCGAACTTTTCCTATTACCTCGTCCACCCGGCTTCGAAGTCGCGCAATGCCGCCGTAAAAGCGTTCAAGAAATGGCTGCACGAAGAAGCTGCAGCGACCGGAAGCGCTCAACCCGCCTCACGAATTGCAGCGCAATAAAAAGCCGCCCGCGCGATTTTGGGGGAGAACAAACGCGCGGACGGCCCGCTTAAGCAACCCGAGGGGGGAAGAATAGGATTGCCCTTGCTTTGCATTAGGTGGGAACCGCAGTCCCGGTTGCAACGGCGCCGTGCGCACGAAGAACGGCTGTGAGGTCACGCTTTCGCGACGGCGCCGTTTGGCCCCAATTGAAGCGCCGCGAGACAGGCGCAAACCGCCTCAAACACAAGCAGCGTTGATGCGTGCCGCTGCGGATAGTCACGGATTGCGATCAGCGCTTCGAGTTCTTTCCACCGCGCGCCGTCTGGCGCCGGCCCGCCTTCCTTCAGCATCGCGCGCATTGCATCGCGCAAGTCGCAAAGCTCGCCCGCCGATGCGCCGATAATGTTGCGCGCAACGATAGAAGCGGACGCCTGACCCAGCGCACAGGCTTTCGCCTCCATACCGAAATCGGCGACAAGTCCTTCCCGCACTACGAGGTCGACAGATACTTCAGACCCGCAAACACGGCTTGTTTTCGTGGCGGTCGCGTCCGGCGCGGATAGCCGCCGCGCCGGGGGTATCGCCGCCGCCGCTTCAAGAATACGCCCGCTATAGAGGTCTGAAAGCATGTCCTCACTTATGTCATCCCGGAAATCTCGATGCAATTATCCGGAATGACAGATAGTTACGGCAGATCAAACAGCAAAAATTCAGTCTCAGGCGCAAGCGCCTTCACGGAAACGACAGCTTCGTCCGAAATCTTTGCGCCGTCGCCTGGCTGCATGACGAGGCCGCCGACTTCAAGCCCGCCCTTGGCGAGCTGCAGCCAGCCAAATCGCCCCGGCTGGAAACGATGCTCGGCGAGCGCGCCTTCATCGAGAAGGCTCGCATAAAGGTCCGTAGGCTGATTTATCTTGATCGACCCGTCGCGTCCATCGCCGGAGACGACGAGCTTAAAGGCGCCGCGCCGCGCGTCGCCAAAATCCTTCTGCTCGTAACGCGGCCGGTGGTCCGCTGCGTCCGGCAGCAGCCATATCTGAAGAAGGTGTACGGGATCGGCATTCGAGGCGTTGTATTCGCTGTGCGTAACGCCCGAGCCTGCGGACATATACTGCACTTCGCCGGGACCGATGACGCCGCCGCCGCCGGTCGAATCCCTATGCTGAAGCGCGCCATCAAGGACATAGGTGACAATTTCCATGTCTTTGTGCGAATGCGGCGGAAAGCCCGCGCCCGGCGCTACTGTATCCTCGTTGATGACCCGAAGCGCGCGAAAACCCATGTGGTCGGGATGGTGATAGTTGGCGAATGAAAACGTGTGGCGAGCCTCGAGCCAGCCATGATTCGCGTGGCCGCGGTCGATTGCCTTCCTGATGAGGATCATGAGGGGTCTCCTTGTTGGGGGAATGTCGTTAGCGCCGATATGGGCGCCGCCCGCAAAAATTCCAGTTGCCGCCGCTTCACGCCCGCGCGAGCGAAAGGCGGCGCGCTCAGCGGCGGCGGCAGACTACCCTTTCACCGCGATACATTGCCCAACTTCAATCCTCGCGCTGCAAACTCCGCAAAAGGCGACGGGTCCAGCGTAAAACGCAAACGAAGGCGTCGGACGGAATTTTGTTTCCCGGCGAAATCATCCGGATGGTTGCTGAATGCAATCTTCGCCTTATTCGCCGTTCAATAGCCGCATCGCGGCGACGACCATCGCTTCCGTCGCGGTTTTGATCGCCGGCTCGGGTTCGATCTTGAAGAATGGCGAATGGTGCGAGGGGGCGGTCGCAAGCTCTTTTTGCGGCGTGCCGCCAACAACGAAATAAACGCCTTTGACGCGGAGTTCCGGCGTAACGAAGAAGGCGAAATCCTCAGCGCCCATGCCTTCGGGCGGCAGTTCGACGAGCCGGTCCGGTCCGAAATGCTCCGTGAACGCTGCCTTGATGACGTCGACCGTCGCGGCGTCATTGATCGTCGGCGGCGTCGATTCCGTCTTGGAGCGGATGACTTCGGGCATCAGCTTTTTCGGCACGCCCATGGATGCTGCAACGCCCGCAGCGACGCGATCAATGCCGTCCAGCAATTGCGTACGGACGGCGGGATCGTTCGAGCGCACGGTCAGCTGCATTTCGACCTTATCGCCGATGATGTTGTGCTTCGATCCGCCATGGATCGAGCCGACAGTGATGACGCCAGGCTGCAACGGGTCGATCGAGCGCGAGACGACCGACTGCAACGACACGACGATCTGCGCCGCGACGAGAACGGGATCGATGCCCTTGTTCGGCGACGCGCCATGCGCGCCAACGCCATGCACGATGATATCGACGCTGTCGGCGCTCGACCCTGCTGTCAGCGGCACTTCGATCTTGCCGGAAGGACGGTCAGCGGCGACGTGGAAGGCGAGCGCGTAATCGGGCTTGGGGAACCGCTTGTAGAGCCCATCGTTCAACATGTCGCGCGCGCCCGAAATTCTCTCTTCCGCCGGCTGGCCGATGAGGACGAGCGTGCCTTTCCATTTGTCCTTTCGCGCCGCCAGCGCGCGCGCCGTGCCGACAAGCGAAGTAATATGCGTATCGTGTCCGCAGGCGTGCATGACCGGCTTAACGACACCGTCGATATCTTCCTGTGTAACCGTCGAGGCGTTGGAAAGACCTGAATCTTCCTTCACCGGAAGGCCGTCCATGTCGGCTCTGATCATCACCGTTGGTCCGTCGCCATTCGCCATCACGGCGACGACGCCGGTCCCGCCGACTTTCTCCGTCACGTCATACCCGAGCGCGCGGATTTCCTTGGCGAGACGCTCAGACGTTTTGAATTCACGATGCGAGAGTTCCGGATTGCGATGGAAATAGTCGAAAAGCGGCGCGAGGTTCGCCGCATAATCGGCCTCGATTTCGGTGCGCAGATCGCCTTGAGCCAATGCCGGAGCCGCAAGTGCGAGCGCTGCGAAGGAAGCGGCGGTAAAAAGGGCGTGCCTGATCATGGAATTCCTCTATTTTTCACGTCTTATGCGCCGCTGTGGCGCGGACGGCGAATTTGCGCGAAATTACATCGAATGAGAGGCGCTGGACATCGCCGAATACAGAGAATCACGCGATGCTGCGCTGCACATTTTCCACAGGTGATCCATGTCAATCGCTCTCGTCGGCTCGAAGGCCAATCCGTCGAAATTCGACTGCTATAACGACCTTGGCCAGGATGAGCCCTATTTCGTGATCCGCGCAGACGACCCGCTATCAGATTCGCTGATCGAACTTCACGCCTATATCGGCGCCGGACAGTCGGGCGCCGCACACAACAAGCTCGCAGAGATTATGGCGCTGACATCGCAGCAGGCGCCGCGCCCATCGGACTCGCCGAAATACCGCGAGACCTTCGCGATTTCGCAGGCGATGGAAACCTGGCGCTCCGCGAAACAGGCGCGCAAAGCCGGCTGACGCCTTTTCAACGGCGTTCGGCAAGAACCCGCGCGGAACATGCGCATAAATGGCTTCAACGAATGATGCCCACTAGCGCGGCTTCACCATCAGCGCCGTTGAGGTTATTGGCGTTGATGCTAGGGCCGGGCGGCACGCGCGGAGCTGTCGGGGCGCTGGTCTAACGCGCCGCCGCCGGCCGCTTTTGGAACGCAAGCAAGA
>JBGSLM010000159.1:0-26152 GCA_041740755.1 Parvularculaceae bacterium
CTCGGCCGCGACGGCGCGCGTACGCCGATGCCCTGGCGCCGCGGCGCGCCCAATGCGGGTTTTTCCGCCGCCAAGCCTTGGCTCCCGGTCGATCCGCATCACGACGCGCTCGCCATCGACAGCCAGGAAGCTGACCCGGGGTCGATGCTTCATTTCGTTCGAAAGCTCATCGCCATCCGGCGCTCCAACAACGCGCTGCGGATTGGAACGATCTCATTCGAAAAGAACCAGCAAGGCGTGATCGCCTTCAGCCGCGAGTTCGGCGCTGAACGCCTTGTTTGCGTGGTTAACGCCCAACCGGACGAGCGACTATGGACCGGCGAGGACCTGGCGCGCCTTCAGCTCGTCATCGCGACCGGAGCCGGAGGTTTGGTCGGCGGCTCATCCCCGCCCGCCGCCCTGCCGGGATATTCCGGCTATATCGCGAGAATTCGCCGGGCGGCTCAATAACAGACGCCGTCCTCGCACTTGTTGACGCGGCGATACTTTTTGTGCGGAGACCCTGATGTCAGGATGATGACTTCGGCCTCGATTTCTCTCAGGTCCCGCGCGAGATCGGTAAAATCCCTTTCGGATTCACGCCAGCGCGCTGCGCTTGCGGTGCATTCGCCCTCATCGTAGCGGTTCATTTCCATGCAGCGCGCATAGGCTTTGCAACTTGACGTGACAGTGCGGTACTGCGCGTCGATTTCAGCGCTGTAATCCGACAGACGGCGCGCGTAGGTCTTTATTTTGCGTTCGGCCGCGGGCTCGCGTTCCAGGCTCAGGGACAGCTGGTTGGTCTTGTCTTTCACGAAAAGATATTGGCCTTCAATGCCAGAGGAATCGCAGATCGCGGCCGTCTCGGCGAAAGCAGAAGGTTTTGGCACGAACACGAGCCGCTCCTTCTGGCAAGCCGACAGAGCCAACAACGCAACCAGCACCAATAATCTCTTCGACATCGTCATCTCCTATTAACCGTTGAAGTCCGATGGCTATCAACTTGGCGTGCATCCCTCCGGCACATTTATGAGGCGGCTGCTGAAGAACCCGTTCTTGATCCATTGCTGGCCGTAAAGGCGCCAACGCACCGACGGCGCTTCATTCTGATAAAGATCGATCACGGCATTGGCCTGAGGATGTCCCATCTCCGCAGCCTGTTCGAGATACGCGTCCGCCTGCTGAAGGTTTTCCGGAATGGCGCAGAGTTTGTAGCTGCCTTCGACTGTGCCGAGCCCGTAGAGCGTTGCAAGATTGAAAAGAGCGTCGGGATCGTCATGGTCGTCGGCCGCGCGCTTCAACTGGCGCAGGCCCGCGTCGATCGACTGCACGGTTCCAAGGCCCGTCAGATACATGATACCGAGCGTATTCATCGACGGCGGATCATTCTGGATCGTCGCCGCGCTGCACATGAGATAGACAGTTTCGATCGGCGTCAGGTCGCCTGTTTCCTCAAAGGCGAAATCATTCTGGAAGCGGCGCACAGCTTCGCGCGTCTTTGCCCCGTAACGCCCGTCGATCGGGCCGTCATAATAACCGTGCGATTTCAGCGCTGACTGCCGCGCCCGCATCTTGATGACGGAGCCGCCGCCCGCATCAGCTGAAACATCGAGGACGCCGCGCGAGATCCGGTCGAGGCTTTCGGCGTTGTATTCGCAGGTGAGGTTGATGGCGCGCAGCCGCTTTTGTGCGGTCTCGGCGGCTGACGCCGCGCAAAGGCGGCCTTCCGTCAGCGCCCGGTCGTAAAGGCGCTTGGCCTCTCGCGTGTTGCCGATATAAAGGCTTGCATCGCCAGCCGAAACCCAAGCGCGCGACTGGTCGGCGCAGGCAAGGTTGAGCTCGCGAAGGCGCCCCCGCGCCCGTTCAATGAGCGCGTTTTCCGGCGGCTGGCACTTCTGCGCTTCGAAAAGCGCACGCTCAAAAGACTGCTTTGCCGCCGCTCGATCGCCGCGCTTCAAGTGATTGTCGCCCGTGAGGAGAGCTGCGGCGGCGGCCTTTGCGCAATCGGAATTCATGGTGACCGTCGACGTAGGCGGCTGTTCAGCGCCAGCGTCCGTGTCGGCGCCCGGACTTGTCCGGTAGTATTGCGAACCGACGGGCCCCGAATTGAGATTTGGCGACGCCCCATAGGGCGCGACTGGATATTGATTGCCAAAGCCGTAAAGGTCGAAGGATTCATCGATCAAGACGCCGACCCAGTGCTGAAACTCGGCTTCGGGCAGCCGCAGCCTGTAAGTGAGGTCAAGCATTGTCGGCCAGGCGCGGCGGTCGTTGATAAAGCGCCAGATGACCGCGGGGTCCGAAAGCTGATTTATCCGCTGACGGAAGGTCTTTCCTTCGCAATGGTCGGAAATGCCGCCGATCGTTTGTTTCGCGGCGGCGTTGAGGTCGCTTTCCGCGATACGCTGCAGGGTCTGCTTTTTTGAAAGGTCAAAATTTCCCTGGGTTTCGATATAGCGTTCCCATTGCAGGGCCGCAGTGACATTGCACAGCACCGCCTTGTGCATTGCCGCATACGCTTTCTCATATTCGGGAACGCTTGTCAGGAAATCGTTGTCGAAATCGTCGGCGTGATCGATAAACCGAGGTTCAGACAATTCGGGATATCCGTCGTTGCCGGGTTCTTGCGCTGGATTATGCAGAAAAATCTGGCCGAGCCGGAAATAACCCTCGCCGCCATTGAGCGTATGAACCTCGGCGAAGGCCTGTTTTGCCTGATCGTCCTGAACCTTTGAAAGTTTCAGATCGCGTGATGTGAGCCCCGTTTGGTCCCTCATTTGAATGGAGAGTCCGTCATGAAGGAGACGGACGATGAGGAAGTCGAGATTTACCGAGGAACAGATCATTGCGATCCTGACTGAACAGGAACGCGGGATGGGGACCATGGAAACGTGCCGCAAGTACGGGATCAGCCCGGCGACGTTCTATAAGTTCAAGGCCAAGTTTGGCGGGATGGACGTGTCGGACGCCCGCAAGCTGAAGACGCTGGAGACCGAGAACGCCCGTCTGAAGCGGCTTTTGGCCGATTCCATGCTAGACATCGTGGTCCTGAAAGACCTGCTGGGAAAGAGCTGACGACGCCCCAGGCGAAGCGCGATGCGGCGCAGAGGGCGATCGAGAAGCATTCGATTTCCCAAAGACGCGCCTGCCGGCTGGTCAGCGTCGATCCGAAGACGGTGCGCCGAGAGCGCGAGCCCGACTGTCCCGGGATCAGACAGTCCATGCGCGCGATTGCCAGCGAACGGCGGCGATTTGGTTATCGGCGGATCGGCCTGATGCTCGAACGGGAAGGCGTCACCATGAACCACAAGAAGCTGAGACGGCTGTACAAAGAGGAAGGCCTCGCTGTGAAGCGTCGGCGCGGCCGCAAGCGGGCGACGGGAACAAGGCGGCCCCTTGATACGCCGACGCGTCCGAATGAGCGCTGGTCGCTCGATTTTGTATCGGATGTTTTCGGCGAAGCCCGGCGCTTCCGCATGCTCGGCGTCATCGATGATGCGACCCGCGAATGCCTCGGGCTTGTCGCCGACACGTCGCTCTCGGGCGCCCGCGTTGCGAGGGAGCTGGACGCCATCATCCGTCTTTACGGCAAACCAAAAACCATTGTCAGCGACAACGGAACGGAACTGACGTCACGCGCCATCCTCGAATGGCAAAACGACACCGGCGTCGCCTGGCACTACATCGCGCCCGGAAAGCCGACGCAGAACGCCTTCATCGAGGCGTTCAATGGCCGATTACGCGACGAGCTGCTCAATGAGGAAGTGTTTACGAGCCTCGCTGACGCTCGGCGAAGGCTTTCCCTCTGGCGATACGATTACAATAACATCAGGCCGCACTCGGCCTTGAACGGACAATCCCCGGCGTCCGCGCGCCGAGCGCTTGAGCTATCTGACGGCTCCGCGCACGGCGCGCTCGCCAAACCGGAAACGATGAAGTATTTAACCGCAGGACTCTCTGAATAAACGTGGGAGCCAAGGGGCTCACATCATTAGGGACGTAAACAAGCTGCTCGGCCTTCGCGCGCTATCGCTCCAAATTGAAGGCGCGGAAGATACTAAGAAATATTACTTATTGCCGCGACTGGAGTGGGCAACTGAAATTACAGAAACCGAATTCTTTCAACAGATCAAAAAATTGCCGCGGGCGAAGACGGGGATTTCGACACACTCTATCGTTTAGTGGTTTTCCGTTTCATCTTCTTCGCTGGCGGCTTGTCGATCTTGGAGCCGTGCTTCTGCGGCTTCATTTGAAGGGCGCGCTTTAGCGCTTCGTCTCGTTTTTTATCGTCAGAGGATTTTGACATGGGGATAATCCAATCAATTCCGATTGAGCATCGCGCGGAGGTCTCCGAGTTCGCTGCCGTTATGGGTTTTGCGCTCAGCAATTGGGCTCACCTGGAAGACTCTCTTTGCGACATATATTTATACTGCTTTGGCTTTGAGGACACCCAAACAAGCGCCATTGCGTTTCGAAAAACCAAAGGCGTCAACACCCGTCTTTCTGCCATAAACGAGGCGCTAGACCTTATCGGCATTGGCAAGCTGGCGATGGCGGAATGGTCTAACATCTACAATCGTGTCACGGCTAAGGGCCGAATCCGCGACAAACTCGCTCACTCCCAAATCTTCCACTACCAGCGACGTGACGGCACTTGGAATGTTGTCGCCCTTCCGTTCACAGGCATCCGGACGTCATTTCTCGCGACATCAATGATAACTGGCGACCTCGACACGATCCTCAAAGAGCGATTTACCGGCGACAACACGCCGCTGACAAAGGCACAAATCGAGGATCTCGCCGCTGATTGCACTACCTTGGTAGGTCGGTGCGAAGAATTCGCCCGCCGCGAGGGCGGGGAGATAATGCGCCTTCGATCAATTCTCGCAAGAAAGCGCGATCCGGCACTTCTGCTATCGGATCCCAACGGCCCGAAGCGTAAACGCCGTTCAAAATAACGGTTAATTGCTCATCAGTGAGAGCGCCGGCCTGTCCCTTCTGCATATGGCAACCAAAGTTTGTTCATTCAAGTATATAATTGCCCATTTTATCCCCCTCCCTCTCCGCAGCCCTAGAGTGCCCTTTGTCCTGACTGAACTGCGCCGGATTGCGCGGCGAAGCTTTCAGGATTGTTTGCGAGTTTTTGAAAGGTGAGGCGTCGTGCGTATCGATCTTCAAAATGCGCTGCGGAAATTTTCATCCCGGCGCTCGCCGTCACCCGGCGGCGGGCGCGCGGTGAAAGATCGCGATATCGACCCCATTATAAGGCGCGACGGCGACACGCTTGAAGCCGTACGCTTCGGCGACGCTGACCGACGCCGCATTCGCGGGATTGATGATGCACGAGAAGGTCGTGCGCGGAAACTTCGCCTCGCCCCAGGCGAGAGCCGCGCGCACCGCTTCCTTCGCGTACCCCTTGCCGTGCGCGGCGGGCGAGAGGATCCAGCCGAATTCCGGCATGCCGTTAAGCGACGGCGTGATCTCGCGCCTGAAATCGCCAAGTCCGATTTCGCCGACAACGGCGCCGGTCGCCTTTTCCTCGACCAGCCAGAATCCGTACCCGATCAGCGCCCACATTCCTTCCATGCGCGCGAACTTCACCCATGCTTCTTCTGCGCTCAGCGGCGTGACTGTCGTAAAGCGCGCAACTTCAGGAGCCGCCCACATCGCCGCATAGGCGGGAAAATCCGCAACCGTCCGGCCGCGGAGTATAAGCCGTGACGTTTCGACAACAGGCGTCATTCGGCCTTCTTCCTCGCGATGTAGGCGTCAACCTGCTCGCCAAGCACGACAAGAGGAAGCCCGCCCTGCGCGACGACGACATCGTGAAATTCGCGAATGTCGAATTTGGGCCCAAGCGCGTTTTCCGCCTTGCGGCGCAGTTCAAGGATCGTCAGCTCGCCCATCTTGTAGGCGAGAGCCTGTCCGGGCCAGGCGATGTAGCGGTCGACTTCGACCTGCACATTCTTGAGCGACAGCGCCGTATTGCCGGCGAGAAAGTCGAGCGCCTGCTGTCGCGTCCACCCTTTCGAATGGATGCCGGTGTCGATCACAAGGCGGCAGGCGCGCCACATCTCCATCGAAAGACGGCCGAAATCTTCATAAGGCGTTTTATACATCCCCATTTCGACGCCGAGCTTTTCTGCATAGAGGCCCCATCCCTCGCCGAAGGCGTGCGGGTAGAACTGGGTGCGAAATTCCGGCGCATTCTCGACTTCATAGGCGAGCGCGCCTTGAAGATGATGGCCGGGGACCGCCTCGTGCAAGGTGAGCGAGGGCAGTTCATAAAGCGGCCGCTTGTCGAGCGCGTAAGTGTTCACCCAATAACGCCCGCCGCGCTTGCCGCCGGGCGGCGCCGGAACATAGCGCCCGGTCGTATAGTTTGGCGCAATTTCATCTGGCACTGCTTCGACCGAATAAGGTTGGCGCGGCAGTTTCCCGAAATAGCCGGGGAGCTTGCCGTCAATCGTCTTCGACAGATAGGCTGCGCGTTCGAGCAACTGCTCGGGCGTCTTGGCGTAAAATTGCGGATCGGTGCGCAGGAAATTGAGAAACGCGTCGAAGTCGCCCTCAAAGCCGGTCTTCTTGATGACGCCGTCCATTTCCTTGCGGATGCGCGCGACCTCTTTGAGCCCGAGCTTGTGAATGCCGTCCGCCGTGACGTCGTCGCGCGTCGTATAAAAACGAACGAGCGCTTCGTAATAAGCGGCGCCATTCGCCATTTCGCTTGCGCCGATCTTGTCAGCGGCGCCGGACGCGTATTCGTCCCGCATGAATTCAAAAGTGCGGCGGAAAGCCGGGATCACTTTTTCGGCAAGAACCGCCGCGCCTTCGGCGCGCAACGCGTTCGCCTGCTTCTTCGAAAGCGACGCCGGCATCGACTTGAACGGCGCGTAGAGCGGATGGTCCTCGACCGCCGGCGTCGCCTGCGCTTCGAAGGACGGAAGAATGCCGCCGAGAATTTCCTTCGGCTGGGTGAAGCCGTCTTTCAGCCCCTGCCGCATATTCGCGACATTCTGATCGAGATAGGCGGGGAGCTTTTCGAGCCGCGCGATATAGGCGCGATAATCGGCCTCGTTCCGGAACGGCGTCGAATCGACGACGAAGCTGAACTCGTTCTGAAAACCGCTGTCGGAAAGGAATGGAATGCGCCAGCCGTCAAAAGCGCCGAGCGCGATCGTGTGCTTGAGGATGAAGCGCAACAATGACGCATTCAGCCTGTCATCATCGCTCGCATCGCCGAGGCCGGCAGCATCCAGCCGCGAAAGGAATTCCTGCGCCTCGGCAAGGCGGCGCGCCTGATCTTCGGGCGCCGCTGAGGGAACCTGGTCATAATAATCTTCTATTCCGGCATAGGTCGCCGAGAACGGATTTTCCTGAAGCTCGTTCGCCCAATAGTCCGCGAATATGCGGTCCAGTTCTTCTCCGGCCAGCGCTGGCGTCAAGGGCGCAAACGTCAATCCGGCCGCAACGGCCGCAGCGGCGAAAATTTTCACTAATTCCTCCAGGTCGCAAAGGCGCGGCGACCTTATGCGCAACCGCGCCGATGCGCCAAGGGACATCCGCGCGGAAGCGCCAGAAGTCCGGTGAAAATGCGCGCAAACAGATTGGGGAAAGACGTGCGCCCCCTCCCCCGAGTGGGCGCACGTCCTTCCAACTCCGCCGGAGCGGGTTTCGTTGGGCGACTACCGCCGCCGGAGCCAAGCGCTGGCAATGGCCGCCCATGGAGGGCGCCGGTCTAGCGAACCGCGCAGGGCTGAATTGCGCGGATCAACCGGAGGGGTGGCGCAAGAGCGCCAGCGCTTCCAATTCATTGTTTTTACTTGACGAAAGACAATATCAGCCCGCCTTTCGTAGGACGGGAGAATGCCTGTTCCAAATTAGACCCCCTGTGATCAACATCACAGGAACGGGCGTTTTCTGGCGCGCCCCGGCTCTCGCGGTTTTGAAAAGGCTTGTTTTGTCGATCGTCCTAAAATGGCCCAGAGAAGCCCGGCCGCCGCTCTTCACTCCGCAAAAAGGGACCAATCAATGCAGCCCAATCAGTTCGCCGCCGCCCTGTTCGCAGCCGCATCGCTTATTTCCGCGCCCGCCTTTGCGGCGTCGCCCGAAGTTTTCACCGCACGGTTTTCAGATCTCGCCGTCAGCGGTTACGACCCGGTCGCTTATTTCGACAGCAGCGCGCCGGCGAAAGGATCGAAAGATTTTTCGTTCGAGTATAACGGCGCGACCTGGCGGTTCGCCTCAGCCGAAAATCTTGCGAAGTTCAGGGCGGATCCAGCCGCCTACGCGCCGCAATATGGCGGCTATTGCGCATGGGCGGTGGCGCAAGGTTACACCGCGCCCGGAAATCCGCAGAACTGGGCTGTTCGCGACGGCAAGCTCTACCTCAATTACAACGACAAGGTTCAGAGCGATTGGCAAAAGGACCCGGACGGGTTCATCGCCAAGGCGAACGTCAACTGGCCCGGCGTGCTCTCAAAGTAATAAAGCGACCCGCGCGCCAGCGCCTTTACGGCCTCGACAATCCGCACCCAAGGTCGCGCAGCAAGCCGTCATTGAGCCCATAGACCCAGCCGTGGATCGAAAGGCGGATGTCGCGCGCCCATGCGGACTGAATGATCGGCGTGCGCGCGAGGCTTTGAATCTGCGCAACGACGCTCAGCTCGCACAACCGCTCCTGTCGAAGCGCGCCATTTTCAATGCGCTTCAGTTCCTCATGGTGCATTTCCGCAACGTCGCGGATCGGCTGCAACCAGTGATCGATAACGCCATGGCGGGTTCCGTCCATGGCGGCGCGGATGCCGCCGCACCCATAGTGGCCGCAGACGATAATGTGCTCGACGCCAAGCGCCTCGACCGCAAACTCCAGCACCGACAGCAAATTGAGGTCGGCGCGATGGACGAGGTTGGCGACATTGCGATGAACGAATACTTCGCCGGGTTGAAGTCCCGTAATGACATTGGCGGGAACACGGCTGTCCGAGCATCCGATCCAGAGATAATCGGGCGCCTGCAACCCCGAAAGCCGTTTGAAATAATCCTTGTCTTCCGCAAGACGGCTGCGCGCCCATTCCCGATTGTGCTGCAGAAGGTCTTGTATGGTCGTCATTCTTTGCTCACGATCGCTTTGAATTTCGCCGCAACGTCATTGATTGCGCCAGCGCGCCGAGCGCTTCACGGGTCATGCGCGCGCGGGCGATCGGCAGGAGAACCCCATTTTCGAGCGCCAGATGATGACGGAGATGCTCGGCAAAGTCACGCAGCAACGCCTGGCCCTGTTCTCCCGGCTCGTTGCCGAGCTTCATCGCCCGAAGTATATCCAAAATCGGCTCGCTTGCAGATTCGTCCTCTCGATGCTCGTCAGCGAGCAATCCGAGCAGCGCGTCGATATTGTCATCTGCGGCGCAAAGAGGCTTCAACAGCGGAAAGAACGAAATTTCCTCATCCAGAATATGCAGCGCGAGGTCATTTTCAATGAAATGCGCCGCCCCCGCGATCGCCTTTTTGTTGATCACGCCGTCTGCAATCAGCGTTAGAAGCTTGGCGAACTGCCGTTGCCGCAGGTGCTCGGCGAATAGAAAATCGATCGGCGACGACATCAGCGAAAACGCAGGGGAATCGATGACAGCCCGCGGATCGTCCGCTTCGTCGGCGTCTGAACCCGCGCCGCTATCATGGTTATCATGATGGGCGATAGTCATCGACGCCTCCTCTCAATACTGGAACCGGAGCGACGCCCAGAGAAGATTGCGGTCCGCAATGGCTGGCGTTCCGTTGTACGAGGCGCCCTTCAACTCAGCCGACCAGTGCTTTTTGATATTGATCGCAACACCGGCGTCGAACTCCTCGCCGAGATCTGTTGCGCCCATCGCCGTCTTGAAATCATGATAGGTGACGAAGAAGTTCAGTCCGGTTCCGAACGGAGCGGCTTTCCACTCGTATTGCGCGGTTGCGTAAATATCTTCGACGCCCGCCGCCGGGGTCGTGAGGAAGACGTCCGCGAAACCCTGAAACTTGTGAAGGGTCGCAAGCGGCGTGGAAAATCCTATGACGCCGTCGCCGCCAAGATTTTCGTATCCCACTCGAATGGCGGCGCCTTCAACCGACAAGGCGCCCTCGGCGTGGATGTAGTCTTCCGAATAGTCGAAGGGATTGGCCGCATATTCCTTTTGCGCCGCGTATTCCGCAACGATCCCCGCTTTGATCTTGGCGCCTTCGTCGAGAATGACCGAGTTTTCATAACGCACGCCGAACGTCTTCGAAGAAGACGCCGGAGATTCTTCAAAATCCAGAAGAAGGCCATAGGCGCTGAGCTTTCCCAGTTTCTTACCGTCATAGGTCGCGGCGAAAATGTGGCTGTCGCTGTCATACTCGCCGAGCGGATGTTTGTCGCCGAAGACGCGATGAACGCGGCTGACATAAAGATAATCGACCGTGAGCCCCTTGAAATAGCTTGTCGAAAGCCGCGCCGCATCGAAGGTCTGCTGGTTCTGTCTGAAGTCGACAGCGCCGACAAAACGCTGATTGCCCATGTTGTAAAGCTGGCGCCCAATCGTGATCGGCGTCTTTTCGATGCCGGTGAACGTCGCCTGCGCCCGGTTCAGCTCCGTCGCATTCGGATCCGCGATCACCGGATATTGCACGAGGCCGTTCGTCGTCGAATTGAAGTGATCGTCGCCGATCGATGCGACATTCTCGAACTCGACCAGCACCTTGAAATTCAAAAACTCGCCCGTCTCATAACCAAGCCGGGTTCTAATGGTGTTGGCGTAAGCGTTGGACGCAAAACCGTCCTGCTCCTTCCGCTCGAACCGGTAACGCACATCGATGATCGGCTTTCCGGCCTTTATCGCCCCGACGATGCCGCCTTCCTCGGTTTTCGCCGCTTGTTCTGCCGCGAGTGCGGAACCGGTCAGCATTGCAAGGGCGCAAGCCGATGAAAGGAGGATTCTTTGCATATTTATCGACGGTTTCGTCATGGCTGATTTCCTTTTGCCAGGCGGCGTCATTCAGCCGGCGCCGTCTTTCTCTTTGTACGGACGATTTGATAACCGCGCCGCCCGAGATACCAGACCGGCGCCGAGAAGATGTGGACGAGGCGCGTAAACGGAAAGACGAGAAATATCGTCAGCCCAAGCGTCAGATGCGCCTTGAAGATCGGGTGCGCCTCCGCGACAAGGCTCGCCGCGCCGCCGCGGAAGGTCAGTATCCGCTGCGCCCACTCAATGAATTTCGTCATCTCATGCCCGTCGAGATGCTGAAGCGAAACCGGAATCGTGCCGAGCCCGAGGAGCAGCTGCGCAAAGAGAATGAGCAAGATTGCAGTGTCGCCGAAGCTCGACGTCGCGCGAATGCGCGCATCGAACAGGCGGCGATGCGTCAAAAGCGCAATGCCGACGAGGCACATGAGCCCGGCAAGACCGCCAGCGACGATCGCCAGCATCTGCTTTGCGCCATGCGAAATTCCAAGCGCGTCAAATACGGCGATCGGCGTCAGCAGGCCGACGAAGTGCCCGGCGAATATGATGAGTATGCCGACGTGAAAAAGCACGCTGCCGGCGACGAGTTGCTTGCGGCGCAGGAGCTGGCTCGATCCAGATTTCCAAGAATACTGGCCGTGCTCGAAACGCAGAATCGATCCGATCACGAAAACCGAAAGACAAATGTAAGGGTAATAGCCGAAGAAGAACAGGTTCAGGAAATCGGTCATTGCATCAGCTCCTCGCCTCGCCGCTGCTGCATGCGGCGTCGCCCGGTCCGAAGGTCACAGGCTGATCTTCCCAAAGCGCATCGAGCGCTTCGAGATTATTTGGGTCGTCGTCCGGCGCCTTGCGCAGTTCATCGAGTTCTTTGGGCGACGGCGAAACGCCCGCGATCGCTTCAAGGACGCGCAGAACCGCCGCATAGGACGTCTTTCTTCGAGCGAGGCGCTCTTTCAGCGCTGCGATCACCGTCAATGGTTCGCCCAGCAACGCGCGCGCTTCATCGGGCGGACGGGTCGATAGATATTCAAGGAACATCGGCAGAAAATCGGGAAGCTCGCGCGCATCCGCGTCCAGTCCCGCTTCTTCGTAGAGCGCTCGCAAGTCAACCATCGCCTGACCGCGGTCCCGCGACTCCCCATGCACATGCTCAAAGAGATGCAATGAAAGCGAGCGCGTGCGATCGAATAAAAATACGTAACGCTCCTGCAACTCATAGAGATCGAGCGTGTCGATTTCCGTCAGAAGCCTGTTCAGCTGATCGAGCGCCCAGCGCGGCGCGAGCGCCTCGGCATAGAGAACTTCGCGAATGGCGCCGGCTGCCTCCTTCAGATCCTGCGTCGGATAGGAAAGGAGGGCGGAAAGCGCCTTGAATGAATTCGACATCGATTGCTCCTCACGCTTTCTCTTTGGATGCGGCCTTGGCGAAGAGGCCCGTCCATTGCGGCGCGTTTTTCGGCTCGCCGCACCCTTCGCCGAACGAGAAGCCGCATCCGCCTTTAAGGTCGTAAGCGTTCTCGGCGTATTCGCGATGCGAGGTGGGAATGACGAATCGATCTTCGTAATTGGCGATCGCCATCAGCTGGTACATGTCCTTCACCTGCTGCGGCGTCATGCCGACTTTGCCGG
The DNA here is from genome assembly GCA_041740755.1 of Parvularculaceae bacterium. Classification (GTDB taxonomy): domain Bacteria; phylum Pseudomonadota; class Alphaproteobacteria; order Caulobacterales; family Parvularculaceae; genus Amphiplicatus. The sequence continues at coordinate 12,594 of JBGSLM010000159.1, forward strand.
GAAGGGTTGCGTCTTCCGCACCCTCGTAATGAATTGAACGCATATAGGCGCGCATCGCGATCAGCTTTTCGAGCGCCCTGGCGACCGGCTCTTCGTCCCCCGCCGTCAGCAGGTTCGCGAGATACTGCATCGGAATTCGGAGCGACCGGACGTTTGGCATCGCGCCTTTCTCTCCGAAGGCGCCCGCTTCCGCCATTGACTGGATCGGCGACAGCGGCGGCACGTACCAGACCATCGGCAGCGTTCGATATTCAGGGTGCAGAGGAAAGGCGATCTTCCATTCCATCGCCATTTTCCAGATCGGCGACTTTCGCGCGGCTTCTATCCAAGCTTCCGGGATCCCTTCGGCGCGCGCTGCAGCCTGCACCGATAGATCGTTTGGATCGAGGAACACATCAAGATGGCTCTGATAGAGATTTGTTTCTTTTTCAACCGACGCTGCGCTCTCAATTCTGTCAGCGTCGTAAAGGACGACGCCGATATAGCGGATGCGCCCGACGCAAGTCTCCGAACAAACCGTCGGCTGACCGGCCTCCAGGCGCGGATAACAAAGCGTGCACTTTTCTGATTTTCCGGTGTTCCAATTGTAATAGATCTTTTTGTAGGGACAGGCTGATACGCACATGCGCCAGCCGCGGCACTTGTCCTGGTCGATCAGAACGACGCCGTCTTCTTCCCGCTTGTAGATTGCGCCGGACGGGCAGACCGCAACGCAGGAGGGATTAAGACAATGCTCGCATAGACGCGGCAGATACATCATGAAAGTGTTTTCGAACTGACCGTAGATGTGCTTTTCGACCTTGTTGAAATTGTAGTCGGCCGAACGCTTTGAAAATTCGCCGCCTAATATTTCTTCCCAGTTCGGTCCCTTGTTGATCTTCTCCATTCGCTCGCCAGTGATCAGCGAGCGCGGCCGCGCTGTCGGCGCCGTTTTCATCTCCGGCGCTTTTTGCAGATGCTCATAATCAAAGGTGAACGGCTCATAATAGTCGTCGATCTGCGGCAGATCCGGATTGGCGAAGATTTTTGAAAGCACGCCGAGCTTGCCGCCCATCTTCGGCTCGAGCTTGCCGTTCGCCTTTCGCTTCCAGCCGCCGTTCCAGCGCGCCTGATTCTCCCAATCATCAGGATAGCCGATGCCGGGTTTCGTCTCGACATTGTTGAACCAGGCGTATTCGACGCCTTCCCGGCTCGTCCAGACGTTCTTGCAAGTGACGGAGCAGGTGTGGCACCCGATGCACTTGTCGAGATTCAACACCATTGAAAGTTGAGCGCGGACTTTCATTGTGCGGCCTCCATCGCGTTCGCGGGCGTATCGAGCCAGTCGACCTTGTTCATTTTCCGGACGATGACGAATTCGTCGCGATTGGATCCGACCGTGCCGTAATAGTTGAAACCGTAGGATTGCTGCGCGTAGCCGCCGATCATGTGCGTCGGCTTCAAAACGGCGCGCGTTACGGAATTGTGGATGCCGCCGCGCTGACCCGTCACTTCAGAGCCCGGCACATTCACGATCTTTTCCTGCGCGTGATACATCATGATCATGCCGGGCTTGACGCGCTGCGAGACGACTGCGCGCGCCGTCAGCGCGCCATTTGTGTTGTAGGCCTCAACCCAGTCATTATCGACGATGCCCGCTTCCTTCGCGTCCGTTTCGGAAAGCCAGACGATCGGGCCGCCGCGCGATAACGTCAGCATCAGGAGATTGTCGGTGTAGGTCGAGTGTATGCCCCACTTCTGGTGCGGCGTGATGAAATTCAGAATGATCTGTTTCTCGCCGTTTCCCTTTTTATTGATGATTGGTCCAATCGTTTTGGTGTCGATCGGCGGGCGATAGACGCAAAGCGTCTCGCCGAATGCGCGCATCCACAAATGGTCCTGATAAAGCTGCTGACGGCCGGTCAGCGTCCGCCACGGGATCAGTTCGTGAACATTCGTGTAGCCGGCGTTATAGCAAACCTTTTCTGACTCGATTCCAGACCAGGTCGGCGAAGAAATGATCTTGCGCGGTTGAGCGACGATATCGCGAAAGCGGATTTTTTCGTCCTCTTTTGGAAGCGCGAGATGCGCATGTTCGCGGCCTGTGATTTTCGACAGCGCTTCCCACGCCTTGACCGCCACTTCGCCGTTCGTTTCCGGCGCCAGCATGAGGACAACCTCGGCGGCGTCGATATCGGAATTGATGCGGGCAAGGCCCTTGGTCGGCCCCTCCTCCGTCACGACGCCGTTCAAGGCCTTGAGATGATCAACCTCGCGTTCGGTATTCCAGGCGATGCCCTTGCCGCCATTGCCGACTTTGCTCATCAACGGCCCGAGCGCAGTGAAGCGCTTATAAAGGTTTGGATAGTCGCGTTCGACGACGGCGACTGTCGGCATCGTCTTTCCGGGAATCGGTTCGACTTCGCCGCGCTTCCAGTCTTTGACGCCTAGAGATTGGGCAAGCTCGCCAGGGCTGTCATGCTGTATCGGGACGAGGACCACGTCTTTCTCGACGCCAAGCACTTCAGGCGCGACTTCAGAGAATTTCTTTGCAAGTCCCTTGAAGATGTCCCAATCGCTGCGGCATTCCCACAGCGGATCCACCGCGCTCGTCAGGGGGTGGATAAACGGGTGCATGTCCGAAGTGTTCAGGTCATTCTTCTCGTACCAGGTCGCCGTCGGGAGTGCGATGTCGGAATAAACGCATGTCGTCGACATGCGAAAATCGATTGTCACCAGAAGATCGAGTTTTCCCTCCGGCGCTTCTTCGCGCCACTTCACTTCTTCGGGTTTTTGACCGCCGGTGTCCCCAAGATCCTCACCCTGCACGCCATGCGTCGCGCCGAGGAGATGCTTCAGGAAATATTCGTGTCCCTTGCCGGAAGAGCCAAGAAGATTTGACCGCCAGACGAAAAGATTGCGCGGCCAGTTCGCCGGCTCGTCGGGATCGTCGCAGGACATTGAAAGCCGTCCCGCTTTCAATTCGCGCGCGACGAAATCTTTAGCCTCCAATCCTGCGGCGGCGGCGTCCTTTGCGACCTGCAGCGGATTGCGCTGCAATTGCGGCGCGGAGGGGAGCCAGCCCATGCGCTCGGCGCGGACGTTGAAATCGATGAGGCTCCCCGACCATTTTCCCACCGGCGCCAATGGCGAGAGAATTTCGTCAATGCCAAGCGTCTCATACCGCCACTGATCGGTATGCGCATACCAGCAGGACGTTGAATTCATCTGGCGCGGCGGGCGCGCCCAGTCGAGCGCGAAGGCGAGCGGCAGCCAGCCCGTCTGCGGGCGAAGTTTCTCCTGTCCGACATAATGCGACCAGCCGCCGCCGGACTGCCCGACGCAACCGCACATCACCAGCATGTTGATGATGCCGCGGTAATTCATGTCCATGTGGTACCAATGGTTCAGCCCCGCGCCGAGGATGACCATGGATTTGCCGTGCGTCTTCTCGGCGTTGTCGGCGAAGGCGCGCGCCACTGCGATGACCTTGTCACGCGTAACGCCAGTAATCGCCTCCTGCCACGCAGGCGTATAGGGCGCATCGTCGTCATAGGATTTTGCAGCCGTATCGTTTGCAAAGCCGCGATCGACGCCGTAATTCGCGACCAGAAGATCGAATACAGACGTGACAAGCGCCTCGCCATCGGCAAGCTGCAGCGTCTTGACCGGGACTTTCCGCTCGAGAACATCTGGATGATCCGTGCCGTGGAAATAGTCGTGCTTGCGATTGCCGAAATATGGGAACGACACGGACGCGAACTGGTCCTCGCGCCCTTTCAACGTGAGAGCAAGGTCCGTCTCGGCGCCGTTCGACGCGCGCTCTTCGAGGTTCCACTTTCCCTGTTCGCCCCACCGAAAGCCGATAGAGCCGCGCGGGCAGACAATATTTCCTGTCTTGCCGTCGATTGCGACGGTCTTCCAGTCTGGATTGTTGTGCTCGTCGAGACCGCCGGCGAAGTCGGACGCGCGCAACAGCCGATCCGGGACCAGCCGGCCGTCTTTGCTGACGAGCCGCACGAGCATCGGCATGTCGGTGTATTTCTTGGCGTAGGTCTGGAAATATTCCGCCTGCCGGTCGATGTAGAATTCCTTGAGGATCACATGGCCGAACGCCATCGCGAGCGCGGCGTCCGTGCCTTGCTTGGGCGATAGCCAGATGTCGCCGAATTTCGAGGCCTCTGAATAATCGGGCGAAATGACGACGCTCTTTGCGCCTTTGTAGCGAACTTCAGTGTAAAAATGCGCGTCTGGTGTCCGAGTCTGCGGTACATTCGATCCCCACAGCATCAAGAATCCCGAATTGTACCAGTCGGCGCTTTCAGGAACATCCGTCTGCTCGCCCCACGTCATCGGCGAGGCCGGCGGCAGATCGCAGTACCAGTCATAAAACGACATGCAGACGCCGCCGAGCAGCGAAAGATAGCGCGACCCAGCAGCATAGGAGACCATCGACATCGCAGGAATCGGCGAAAAGCCGAACACGCGATCGGGTCCATAGGTTTTAGCGGTGTATGCGTTGGCGGAAGCGATGATCTCGTTCGCCTCTTCCCACGTCGCGCGAACGAACCCGCCGAGCCCGCGCTGCTTCACATAGGATGCGCGCTTGGACGGATCTTCGACGATCGACGCCCATGCGGCGACCGGCGCCTTCGTCGCGCGCGCTTCCCGCCACAGTTTCAAGAGCCGTCCGCGAATCAGCGGATGCTTCAGCCTGTTGCCGCTGTAGAGATACCAGGAATAACTGGCGCCGCGCGAACACCCGCGCGGTTCGTGATTGGGAAGATCAGGGCGGGTTCTTGGATAATCTGTCTGCTGCGTCTCCCACGTTACGATGCCGCCCTTCACATAAATCTTCCAGCTGCACGAGCCCGTGCAATTCGCACCGTGCGTCGAGCGGACGATCTTGTCGTGTTGCCAGCGCTTTCTGTAACTGTCTTCCCATGTGCGGTCGTCCTTCGTGACGACGCCGTGGCCGTTGGAGAACTCGCTGACGCGGTTCTTGAAATAAGTAAGGCGATTGAGAAGATGGCTCATGCTGGTTCTCCCTGCGGCAGCGCTGTCGTGGTCGCGGCGGCTTTGCCGCGCTCAATATCGTGAAGGAGGCCGCCCTTCCTCGTGTAGACAAGGAAGGTGATGGCGGCGCAGAGCACATAGAAAGCCAGGAAGCCGATCAGCGCCATTTGAGGCCCGCCCGTCATCGAGATCGACGTGCCGTAGGATTTCGGGATGAAGAAGGCGCCGTAAGCGGCGATCGCAGATGTGAACCCGATGATCGCGGCGGATTCTTTTTCAGCCTGCTTTAATCGCGCCGGCGCTTCGAGTTTCGGCATCAGGCGCGGCATTTCCTGCCGCATGATGATAGGGATCATCTGGAAGGTAGAAGCGTTGCCGACGCCGGTCGCAAAGAACAACACCATGAACATCACGAAGAAGCCGGTGAAGTTCTTGGCGTCGAGGAAATAGAGAACCCCGGAAACGCCGACGAGCATCAGCAGGAACACCCAGAAGGTGACGCGCCCGCCGCCGAATTTATCGGAGATCCATCCCGTCATTGATCGAGATAATGCGCCGACGAGCGGACCGAGGAAGGCGAACTGCAGCGCGTTCACTTCCGGAAACTGCGTCTTCATCAACAGCGGGAAGCCCGCCGAATAGCCGATGAACGAGCCGAAGGTGCCGGTATAAAGGATGCACATGATCCAGTTGTGCCGCCGGGTGAAGATGACCGACTGCTCGGCGAATGACGCCTTTGCGTCGGCGATATCGTTCATGCCGAACCATGCGAGCGCCGTTGAGACGATAAGGAACGGCACCCAGATGAATCCGGCGTTCTGAAGCCACAGCTCGCCGCCCTCCTTTGTTGCTTGCGGCTCGCCGCCAAGCACGCCGAAGACGCCGGCGGTGATGACGATCGGCACAAGAAACTGCATTGTCGAGACGCCGATGTTCCCGAGCCCCGCATTCAGCGCGAGCGCGTTGCCCTTTTCCTTCTTCGGGAAGAAGAATGAAATGTTCGACATGGACGAGGCGAAATTGCCGCCGCCGAGCCCGCACAAAAGCGCGAGCACCAGGAAGATGAAATATGGCGTATCGGGATTTTGCACGGCGTAGCCGATGCCGAAGGCGGGGATCATCAGCGACGCTGTCGTAACCGAAGTCCACAAACGTCCGCCGAAGATCGGCACCATGAATGAATAGAAAATGCGCAGCGTAGCGCCGGAAAGGCCCGGCAATGCGGCGAGCCAGAACAGCTGATCAGTCGTGTAATTGAACCCAATCGACGGCAGTTTGGCGACAACTACACTCCACACCATCCAGACGGCGAAGGCGAGAAGAAGGGCGGGAATCGAGAGCCACAGATTTCGATTGGCGATTTTTCGGCCCTTTTCGGCCCAGAATTTTTCGTCCTCGGGCCTCCAGTCCTCAATGACGGGCGAGATCGCCTTGCCGCGTTCTTTGGTGTGAATTTCCTGCATCTCCGGAAATTCGGGCAATGCTTCAAGATTTGTTCCGTAAGCCCGGCGCTCCATGCGCAGGATTGCAAAGTGCATCCAGAGCAGAGCGACGCTTACAATGCCGAACAGCAGCATGAAGCAGCTGGTCCAGACGCCCGTGAGATCGTTCATCACGCCAAACAGAATCGGCAGAACGAACCCGCCGAGCCCGCCGATCATGCCGACGAGCCCGCCGACGGAGCCGACATGCTCAGGGTAATAGACAGGAATGTGTTTGTAGACCGCAGCTTTTCCAAGTGACATGAAGAAGCCCAAACCAAAGATTGCGGTCATGAACGGCGCGATTCCCATTTCGGTCGAGAATGCGATCGGCCCCTGAATTCCGTGGATCACGTAGTCCGTCTTCGGATAAGACAGCATGAAAAGAAAAATCATGGACGCGCCGAAGGTCACATACATGACTTTCCTCGGCCCGATCTTGTCGGAGAGATGGCCGCCATAAATGCGAAAGAGGCTGGCAGGGATCGAATAGAAAGCAGCGACCATGCCGGCCGTCTTGATGTCGAATCCGTAAACGCCGACAAGATAGCGCGGAAGCCAAAGCGCGAGCGCGACGAACGCACCGAAAACGAAAAAATAATAAAGCGAAAAGCGCCATACCTGCAGCTTCTTCAGCGGTTCAAGCTGAAGGAGCGCTCCACGAGCCTTTACGCCGGATTTGCGGCGCGCGACCTGCGCGGGATCATCCTTCGTGAACAGCCAGAAAATAATTGCAATGACGACAAGCGCGCCCGCCCACAGCTTCGCGACTGCTTCCCATCCGTAGGCGACCATGACAAAGGGTGCGACGAACTTTGTCACCGCAGCGCCGACATTGCCTGCGCCAAATACGCCAAGCGCGGTTCCCTGCCTTTCTGTTGGAAACCACTTCGAAACATATGCGATGCCGACTGCGAACGACCCGCCAGCGATGCCGACGCCAAGTGCGGCAATCAGGAATTGGGGATAGGTCTGCGCAAACGTCAGCAAGAACGTCGCAAGAGCCGCCGATAGCATCACCGCGACGTAGACAAGTCGCCCGCCATATTGGTCCGTCCAGATACCGAGAATAAGCCGGATAAGGGACCCGGTCAGAATCGGCGTGCCGATCAAAAGGCCGAATTCGGTTTCGCTGAGGCCGAGGTCCTTCTTTATCTGGATGCCGATAATTGAGAAAATCGTCCAGACGGCAAAACACGCCGTAAACGCGAAAGTACTTGCCCAAAGCGCGCGTTGGCGATCTGCGGGCCTTACCGATTCGAGCGTTGCCATCCCAGCCATCCATGATTGGCGCGCGGGAAAATGCGCGACTGACGGCGAGACGTTGAGTTTTGGCGGTGAATGAAAATTGAGGCAGATCAAGTTCAGGCGCGAGCCAGAAGAAACAAGCGCCCATATGGCAAACCTGAAGCGGCGCAACCGAAATCGCCTGGCGGAGATATGACACGCGCCGCCTGCTCGCTTGACATTAATCAAGCGTCGGGGGATGTCTGCTGAGCAGCTGCGGGAATTTTCGAATCGGAAATGCGAACCGAAAAGCGTCAACAGGTAAAGGCGTTGCGCCTTTTCAGCGAGATGTCGGATGCGGCCTTCGATCGTCTCCTGGCGGGGTCTTTTCTTCAGCGATTTCCCGCGCACGTCGTTTTGATCCGAGAAGGCGACTCGGCTGATTTTCTCCACGTCGTCATTGACGGCGGAGTGGAGCTATTCAGCAATTGGAAGGACCGTGAGACGACGATGTCGATCGCACGGCCTGTCTCAACATTCATTCTCGCGGCCGCTATCAAAGATGCGCCTTACCTTATGTCGGCGCGGACTTTGGAATCGTCGAACATTTTGATGATTCCGTCGGAAAATATTCGTTCTGCAATGGTCTCGGACAGCGCATTTGGGGTCTCCATGGTCACGGAACTTGCTGTCTGTTTCCGCGAGATCGTAAAAGCCCACAAAAATCTCAAGCTGAGAAGCGGCGTTGAGCGCCTTTCGAATTATTTGATCGAACTTGATTCCGCTCAGAATCTCTCCGGCCAGATTACCTTGCCGATCGAGAAGAAGTTGCTCGCTTCCTATCTTGGAATGACTCCGGAAAACTTGTCCCGGGCATTCGCAACACTCAAGGATTACGGCGTTATCGTCGACGGAGCCACAGTGACTTTGTCGAAGATCAGCGATCTGAGAACACTTGCGAAGCCAACGCCTTTGATTGATGGCCGGGAAAGCTAAGGCCGCCGGCGCATGTTCCCGGCGTAGTCCCAGCGTCTCAATTCCGAACCAGGACTGTGCTCTCACAGGCGTAGATGGAGGAACGAGGTCGGCCGCAGCCTGGTCGCATCATTTCAGACTGCTACGTCCCATTCGATCGCGTCCATCACCCACCGGTCGACTACGGCGTCAAGCGTCGACTTTTTGATGGGTTTGGCAATAAAGTCATCCATGCCCGCACGGCGGCAATTATCGCGGTCCTGCTCCAGAACATGCGCTGTTGCTGCGATGATTGGTGTGCGCGTAAGGCCCCGTTCAGCTTCAATCCGGCGAATGTATCGTGTTGCGTCAAGGCCATCCATAACGGGCATTGAGAGATCCATTAGAACAATCGCCGGAGAGCACTCAAGGAATCGCTCAACACCGATTTTTCCATTTTCCGCTATGACCAATTCGTAGTTCGCACCAAGCATATTCCTCAGCACGAGCTGATTGACTTCATTGTCCTCGCAAATAAGGATTTTGATCCTGTCGTCAGCTACGCGCTCGTCTTCACCCGCTAAATTAGCGTTATCAGGCTCCGCAACGGCGACGCCTTTTTTGCTGCTTCTATTGCCGCGCAAGTTCACGAGGTTGTCGAAAATCTGTGAGGGACGGATCGGCTTTTGCAGCCATGCGTCGAAGCGCGCCGCGTTCCCGCCCGCCTCATCCGGCACACGGTCGATGGACGACAGCATGATAACCGGGATCAATGAAAACCGATGATCGGCCTGTATCCGCAGAACCAATTCAATGCCGTCAATATCCGGCATCAGGCAGTCAACGATTATGAAGCTGTACCGGTCGCATTCCACCGTCGATTTTTCGAGCGCCGATAGTGCGTTCTCGGCACCGTCTACAATCGTTGAGCGCACGTCCCAACCCTCAAACAGCTCCTGAAGGACACGCCTATTCACGACATTATCGTCGACTGCTAAAATCCTGGCGCCGTCCAGAAGCGTTTCATCGATCTTTGACACGAACCCGACATCTTCCGCTATAGGCAGGGTCAACGTAAACCAGAAGCGCGACCCTTCGCCGAGAGTGCTCTCCGCCCCTATTTCGCCGCCCATCAGCGTCACAACCTCTTTGCAGATCGCGAGCCCAAGTCCCGTCCCCTCATAGCGACGAGTCCGTGAACCATCCGCTTGAACAAACTTTTCGAACATACTTTCAATCTGGTCGGCAGCAATGCCAATGCCAGAGTCGATTATCGAAAAATGAAGTTTGACTTCGTCGTCGGCGCGCTCACCGGATACATCGACAATCACATGCCCAGTATCCGTGAATTTCACTGAATTTCCGACCAAATTGCCAAGAACCTGACGGATACGCGTATGGTCCACAACAACGCACTCTGGAAGATTTGGTGCGTACCGAACAACAAGTTCGATCTCTTTCTCGCGTGCGCGCGCCTGCATTGCGATCGCCACTTCCTGCACGCATCTTCGTAGATTAATGGGTTCGGGCGTTAATCGCATCTTGCCGACTTCAAGCTTCGAAAAGTCAAGAATGTCATTGATGACCGTCATCAATGCAGCGCCCGATGAAACGATAATCGACGTGAGCTCGCGTTGGTGCTCTCCGAGATTTGTGCCCAGTAGAACTTCCGCCATGCCAAGAACGCCGTTCATCGGTGTCCGGATTTCATGGCTCATATTCGCCAGAAACTCTGACTTGGCCCTATTAGCTTGTTCAGCCTTTACCTTGGCGACGAGCAGTTCAGCGGTTCGCTCTTCAACGATAGATTCAAGGCGTGCATTCAATTCCCGCAGCTGGCTTGATGCGCGCTTCAGCTGAAGCTGCGAGTTCATCCGTGCCAAAAGTATTTTGATAGATATCGGTTTCGTCAGGTAATCATTAGCGCCAGCATCGAGCGCTTCGACAATCGTCTCTTCTTCGGTACGCGCCGTCACCATGATGACCGGCAGGTCGGTCTGAGAATACGACTTACGGATCTCCTTCAGAACGTCGATCCCGTTGATGCCGGGCATCATGAGGTCCAGAAATACCAGGTCCGGAGCGCGCGCATTTATCATCTCTAACGCGCGATAGCCGTCCTCCGCCTCCATGTAAGCGTGCCCAAATCTCGTCAGCCGGCGAGTAATGATATTTCGATTGTCAACAGAATCGTCGACAACCAGGATATATCCGTCGTTATGGATATTGCCGTCTGTTATATCTGCGCGGTTATGGAGCATCGCCCTTTTACCTACCCTGCAGCAGCGAATGGGCGTGTGGAGCTCGGCCGCGCGTGCTTTTCGATCAAGGTCAGCAGCAATTTAAAATCGACCGGCTTCGTCGCGAAGTCATTACAACCAGAATCGAGGCATTTCTGGCGATCGCCTTCCATGGCGTGGGCGGTAAGCGCGATGATCGGCACGTCTTTATCCGCTGCATTTTCGCGAATCCAGACTGTCGCCTCTATGCCAGACAAAACCGGCATAGAAACATCCATTAAAATGACATCTGGTGAACTATCGGCCGCACGCTCTGTCGCCTCTTTTCCATCGACAGCGCAAATCACGACGAAGCCTTTTTTCTCGAGGCGGCGCGTCAGCATTTCGCGATTGTCGATGTTGTCCTCAGCCAGCAGGATACGCATGCCAAATCTCCCAGTCATCCCCAATTCCCAGGTCACACTTTTCAGGCGGCCGCTTTCACTAATGAGTCAATCGCACGCACCAGTTCGCTAGGCGGCAGCGCGGCCTTCTGATGATAGCGATCAGCCATTTCGGAGAGAAATCCACGATCTTCGTCGGTAAGCGTCTTGGCCGTCACGACAATTACGGGGATATCCTTGTATGAATCATTGTTTCGGATCTTCCTCAGGAATTCGAAGCCGTCCATTTCCGGCATCATCAGATCGAGAACGATGACATCTGGTCGTTTTCTGCTTAACGCTTCCATTCCTTTAACGCCATTTTCCGCATGGCGAATCGTATGACCAGCTTGATGCGCCGCGCGCACGATAATGTCTGCGGAATCATTGTCGTCTTCCACCAGCAGAACATCGGCGTCTGCCGATTTCAAATAAATCGACAGCAGATTGAGAAGCTTCTCCCGCTTGACGGGCTTCAAGAGATACTCGCTTGCGCCTAGTTCAAGACCACGTTGACGGTCGTCATTGATCGTGACGATAAAGACCGGGATGTCTCTCGTTGCCGGATCGGCTGTGAGATTCTCCAGGACTTCCCATCCCGACATCTCAGGCATGTTTATATCGAGGACTATTGCGACGGGCTTGGCGTCCCGAGCGAGGCGCAGACCTTCTTGGCCGTCGCGCGCGGTTGCGACAAGATAGCCGCTCGCATTCAGCATCCGCTCCATCAAATCAACAGCAGATGGCTCATCATCGATTACAAGAACAAGCGGCAGATCGCCATTTTCCGCACTAGCGCGGCTTGCGCTACCGCCGCGCTCTTCCGCCTGCTTGCTCGCCAGCGATTCTTGCAATGTCCGATCTGGAGCGACATTCGAGTGTGCGTTCACCGGGATCTCGATCCGGAATGTGCTGCCCTTATTGAGTTCGCTGGTGACCGAAACGTCGCCGCCAAGAAGCTGGGCGAGCTTCCTCGTGATTACAAGACCAAGGCCGGTGCCTCCATACTTTCGCGTGGTCGATGCGTCAGCCTGGACAAACGCCTCGAACAGGGTGCCCAGCTGTTCCTTCGTCATTCCGATGCCGGAATCAACAACCGTGAACGCAATTCGCTCGGAATCATTCCCGTCCCGGAAATAGGAGTCCACACTCAGCGAGACGGCGCCGTTTTCTGTAAACTTGCATGCATTGCTCAGGAGGTTAAGAAGGCACTGCTTGATTTTCACCGAGTCTGAATAGAGTTTTGCCGGCGCTTTCGATGCGTGAATGAAAAGGCGATTGTTCTTCTTCGCCGCTAATGGCTCAATCGTTGCACTTACCTCGTTTAGAAGTTCCGAAAGATCGACCTCATGAACATCGAGCGTCATTTTACCAGCCTCGATCTTTGAAAGATCGAGCACTTCGTTGATCAGACCCAGAAGGTGGTGGGCCGCCTTGTTGATCTTCTCAACATCGGAAGTCGCATCATCGTCGCCGGAATCTTCAAGGTCCTCAAGAACAATCTCGGAATACCCGATAATCGCATTCAGCGGCGTTCTGAGCTCATGGCTCATATTGGCGAGAAACTGAGACTTAGCGACGTTAGCCGTCTCAGCGGAGTCGCGGGCTGATTGCAGTTCATCCACGACCTCTGCAAGCTGCGTGTCACGGTTGCGAATCTCATTCAGCATCTGATTGAAACTGTCAGTAAGGCGGCCGAACTCATCGTTCGACTTCTTCTCGACGAACCCGGAATAATCTTTCGTGTTTTTGATATGGGACATAGCCGCGTGCAGGTCTTCAAGAGGCCCGGTCGCCATTTTCGCCAACCATTGGGCTACAAAGAAAATGCACAGGAGCGATACAAAAAAGACAACGAGTGATATCGCAAGATATTGTTGAATGGCTGAATTCAGATTTTCCAACCCGGTTACAACGTGAATCCCGCCAACGACATCAGACTGAACGGCGACCGGCACCTGTGTGTACAGTACGCCGTCACCTCTAATCACCGATGTTTCGTCGAGCGGCAAGGTCGCCGAATAAGGGGCTATATCGCTGCGGCGATCAAACCCTTCGCGCGTCCAATGGCCGAGTTCCTTATTATCGACGCCATAGACATGGCCTGTCCCCCGTTTTGTGGACGGTCAGTCAAGGTAACGCCATCTTTTCCTCGAATGCAATCGGGCTGAGATAGCCGATCGTCGAGTGACGGCGCTTCGGATTGTAGAAGCATTCGATATAATCAAACACGTCCGCCT
>JBGSLM010000160.1:0-13969 GCA_041740755.1 Parvularculaceae bacterium
CCATGGTCCCCATCCCGCGTTCCTGTTCAGTCAGGATCGCAATGATCTGTTCCTCGGTAAATCTCGACTTCCTCATCGTCCGTCTCCTTCATGACGGACTCTCCATTCAAATGAGGGACCAAACGGGGCTCACATCAGCGATTCGATCCTTGCATCAGACCAGACCGTCGAACGATTGAACGGCGCGCCGCTGCCCGATAAAGCCCGCCGCTTTATCAATGCCGACGGACCGCCCGTCATTTTCGGACATTACTGGATGCGACCAGAAGCCGGCCGGCCGACGCTTGCGCGTTCAAACCGCCTCTGCCTCGATTTCAGCATCGCGGGCGCTTCAGGTGACGGCCTTCTTGGGGTCTATCGATGGAACGGCGAGGATGCGTTCATCGCCAAAAATCTTTTCGGCGCGGAGCGCAGCGGCAGGCTCAAGAAGGCGCACCGGCGATCGTTAGAATGAGGGCCCGAATTTCTTGTTTGACGGGAAACCTTTCGGCGCAATCCTGCCCGCTTGCGCGCGTTTGCCGACATAGGATTTCCAGTCATCGATCGATTGCACCCGCCCCGATCGGTCGACCCAGGTGAGCCCTTCCCGTTTCGCAAAAACCTTGGCGTCGGCGAGGCCGTCAGACTGGAATTTCTGAATGGCGACGCCCTTGCCGCGCGACATTTCGGGGAGTTCAGCGAGGGGAAACACCAGAAACTTCTTGTTGTCGCCGACGCTCGCCACCATGTCGCCGTCAGCGGGGCGGCAGACGCAGGCTTCCGTGTCTGAGGAAACGTTCAGCACCTGCTTGCCCTTGCGGGTCGAAGAAAGACAGTCTTCCTCCTTCACGATGAAGCCGTGTCCGGTCGTCGATGCCACGAGGAGTTTGCGCTCGCCCCTATAAAGGAACGCGGCCGTCACCGTCTGATCATTTCCAAGATCGACCATCAGGCGGATCGGCTCACCATGGCCGCGCCCGCCGGGGAGGTTGTTGACTTCAAGCGTGTAGAATTTTCCGTCGGTTCCGAAAAGCATCAGCTTGTCGGTCGTCATCGCCTGTATGATGAAGGCTTCGTCGTCGCCTTCCTTGTATTTGATGTCGGCCTTGTTGTCGGCGTGGCCTTTCATCGTGCGGATCCATCCCTTTTCGGACAGGATCACCGTCACCGGTTCTTTTTCGATCAGCTGATCGAGATTGATTTCCGCCGCCGCCGGCGCGTCTTCAACGGTGGTGCGGCGTTTGCCGACATCGGATTTCGGGTCGAAAATCTTGCGGACCTCGCGCATTTCGTCGGCGATCTTCTTCCATTGCGCTTCGTCGGATTTCAAAAGCGCCTGAAGCTCTTTTTGTTCTTTCTTCAGGTCGGCGTGTTCGCCCTTGATTTCCATTTCCTCAAGTTTGCGCAAATTGCGAAGGCGCATGTTGAGGATCGCTTCGGCCTGCGTATCGGTCAGCTTGAATTTCTTTATCAGTTGCGCCTTGGGATCGTCCTCGTAGCGGATGATCCGGATCACTTCGTCGAGATTGAGATAGGCGACGAGGAGGCCTTCGAGAATTTCGAGCCGTTCGGCGATTTTGCCGAGGCGATATTTCGTGCGGCGGACGAGCACATCTTTCCGGTGATCGTTATAGGCGACCAGCACTTCTCGAAGGCCCATGACGCGCGGCGCGCCCGTCGCATCGAGAACGTTCATGTTGAGCGGGAAGCGGCTTTCCAGCTCCGTCTGGCGGAAGACCGATTCCATCAGCGCCGCCGGATCGATCGTCCCCGCGCGCGGTTCAAGAATAAGGCGGATATCTTCGGCGCTTTCATCGCGCACGTCCGCAATCGCAGGAAGCTTTTTCGTTTGAATGAGCTCTGCGATGCGCTCGATCAGTTTCGACTTTTGAACCTGGAACGGAATTTCGGTGATGACGATTTGATACCGTCCGCGCCCGAGATCCTCGCTCGACCAGCGCGCGCGAACGCGAAATCCGCCGCGACCGGTCGCATAGGCTTCAATCATTGAGTCAGCAGGCTCGATCAACACGCCGCCGGTCGGAAAATCCGGACCCTTCACATAACCAAGCAGAGTTTCGGTGCGGGCGTTCGGCGTCTTGATGAGATGTAGGCAGGCGTCGATCAATTCCGCTGGATTGTGCGGCGGTATCGACGTCGCCATGCCGACCGCGATGCCGGTGGCGCCGTTCGCCAGCATGTTCGGGAACGCAGCAGGAAGAACGACCGGTTCTTTCCCCTCGCCGTCATAGGTGTCGCGGAAATCAACTGCGTCTTCGTCAATGCCTTCAAGCAGGAGCGCGGCCGCTTCTGTCAGCCGGCTTTCGGTGTAACGCATCGCTGCGGCGTTATCGCCATCGATGTTTCCGAAGTTACCCTGGCCATCGATCAGCGGCACACGGACAGAAAAGTCCTGAACGAGGCGGACCATTGCGTCATAAATCGCCTGGTCGCCATGCGGGTGATAATTGCCCATCACTTCGCCGACGACTTTTGCTGATTTCTTGAATCCGCCCTTTGGATTCAACCGCATCTGCCGCATCGCATAGAGGATGCGCCGGTGCACCGGTTTCAATCCATCTCGGACATCCGGAAGGGCGCGCGCAGTGATCGTCGAAAGCGCATAAGCGAGGTAACGCCGCGATAGCGCCTCGTCGAACGGCTCCAGGAAAATCTCTTCGGGGCGCGGCGGCTCGTCGCCGCCTTTACGGGTTTTGGTCTTGGTCATGCCGGGGGAATAGCAGAGTCTCGGCCAGAGGCCAGCGCCCTAAAGGCGCAAATCCGTGAGCGCTGGCGCGCCTTTCGGCCTCGCCAGATAAAATTCCGCGAAATACTCGCCTTCCGTTTCCAGCCCCGCCGGATCAAGTCCGAGCCTCTCGACGGCGGCAATCGCGCCCGCCGCCTCCTCGTCATCCCGGAATCGCCGCTGTGGAAAAAAGCGGCTCTCGAGCTTCTCAGTCTCCAGATTAAAGCCCTTCAATTCGTCGGCGATCGCATCGAATGGAAACTGCCTAAGGGAGAACGCCGCAACCCACGGCGGCGCGCCATCCACAGCATCGATGATATGCGAAAAGGTGCGCTCGGTCACATAGCCGACAGCGCCCGTCGTGATGATGAGATCGGCATTCGAAATCGCCTCCCTAGCCTGATCGTCAAGAGGCGTCTCTTCAAGATTTGCGACAATAGCTTCATCCAGAAGTCCGACCGCTTTAGCATAGCCCGCCGCTTCTTTCGCAATATCGACGCCGATGAAATTCGCCCGGCCCCAACGCTTCACATTTCCAAAGAACGCTGCATCTTCGATAATCGCCTCGGCAACGCTCTCCGCATTGACCGCCGGCTCGCGATAGCGCGCTGCGAGATCTGCAAAGTCGAGATCAAACTGGATAACAGCGGAGTTGACGCCATAAGAACAGCCTATATCGACGACATTCAAATTGTCGCGATCCATCGCTTTCATGATTTTTCGGAAGATCGGACGCGCCTCAGTCGGAATGCGATAGTCGAGTGCGCCGAGCGTCCGATAATAGCGGCGCGGGTCGGGCAAATTGTAAATCTCGTCGAAATTCGCATTCGCGTCGTTGGATGAATCGAAAATATCTTCCAAAAGCTCCATTGTAGGGCCGCTCCATTCTCCGTGGTGATGTGTGCTTGTTCAAGTCCACTATAGGGGGCGCCGCCGAATAATGCAAAAATAGTAAATCAAAGGCTTTCGCGCAGCAATTCTACAACACGCTTGCGCGCTTCAGGCAATTCCTTATTGGACAAATGCAATATACGCGTCTCGATGAAATAACCCGTAGTTGCAAGGGCGTCGAGCGCATCTCCAAGCGTCGCCTCCGCTGAAGAATCACGTAGGAACGCGGGCAGCGCCATCATCCTGTCTTTGTAGGGCTCGCCCGCTTCCGCGCTGACCGCCGACGCTGACTTTGGCGATACATAGATGAGATTGTCGCGCACGCCGGTCGCGGCGCACCGGTCTAGGGTCAGGCCGAAGCCGAGTTCGGCAAGCAGACCCAATTCCCAGCGCGCCATCAACGCCGGCCAGATATCGATGTCGTTCAAATGATCGAGGAGGATGCGCATCGTGTGATAGGCCCGCGCATGCGCTTCACGTTCGGGGAGCGTTGCAGCGGCGATTGCGCACGCGGCGGTCAGTCCCGCAAGTGACAGGCGGTCCTGCATCAACTCGCCCGCGCGCGCGTGGGTCAGTTCGAGCGCATAGTGGCCAAGACTCTCGTCCAGCCGCCCCTTCCATGTCGCGCGCACGGAATTCCCCGGTTGCAGGATCGGCCGCTGCGTTCGCCCTTGTCCGCCATAAACGAGCCCGGCCCATTTTCCGTGATGAGGCGTAAAAATTTCCGCCACCGCGGCCGTCTCGCCATGAGATCGCGCTGAAAGGATGATGCCGTCGTCGGTGAAATCCATGACGCCCCATTAGCACGGCCGGCGACGGCGCCGTCAGCTGAATTCAACCGTCATCGCATCGATATGGCGGATTGCGGCGGAGCCTTTGATTGTCGGCGGCTTGCCGATCAGTTTTATATCAGGCGAAAGACGCGCGATCGTCGCGATCGATTCTTCCATCTCCGCCCTCGCGAGCGCTTCGCCAAGACACCGGTGCGCGCCGCCGCCAAAGGCGATGTTCCACTTAGGAATTCCCTCGCGGCGAATATCGAAGCGTTCAGGGTCAGGATAGATGTCCGGATCGCGAAGCCCTGCGAGAACCGACATCGACACGACGCGGCCTTCAGGGATGACGACGCCGTCGATTTCAAACTCGCGCAGCGTAAAGCGCGGCACCGAGCCGACCGGCGGGTCATACCGCAGCCCTTCTTCCACCGCCGCCTTTTTCCATTTATCCGGATCGGCGCAGACGAGCGCCCATTGATCGGGGTGCTGAAGCAACTGCGACAACACTGCGGCTGTTCCCGTCCGCGTCGTGTCTGATCCGGCGAGAATGACGCCGGCCATCTGGATGCGGATTTCGCTTTCTGTTAGATCGCCCGCAGCGGCGGTCGCCTTAGCGTAAGAGGTCAGAAAATCCTCGCGCGGCGCACGTCGCCGATCGCTCAGCAATTCCTCGACATATTGGGTGAGCCCGGCGACGCCTGCGTCGATTTCTGGAAGCTCGCCGCTCTGGAAGAACCCTATCCCGCGCGCTGCGTCAGCGACCCATTTTGAAAACTTCTCCCAGTCCTCGGCAGGTGCGCCGATGATCTCCGCGATGATGCGCGCCGGGATCGCCCGGCTGAAAACATCGAGAAAATTGACCGGGCCCTTGCCGCGGTGAGCTTCGATGACCTCGGCCGCAATCTCGCGCACGCGCGGCCGCATGCCGTCCATCAGCTTGTAGGCGAATGTGCGCGCCATCGGCGCGCGCCTTCGCTTGTGCACGTCGCCATTCGCAAACAGCATCGCGTCGCGATAAAGATCGTAGAGCGGCCCAGACGAGATGCCGCGCAGCATCATTCCCTCAAGCTCGAACTGGCGCGTGTTCTGATTGTCGAGAAGCATATCCATGTAGCGGTGCTTCAAAACGATGTAGATGCCGAGATCGTTCAGCCCGACAGAGCCTTTTTTCTGAGCCTCTCTCAGATAGAAGTGCGGGTCTTCGTACGAGGCGACAGAATCAATCGGGACAGGTTCTTTGCGGGCTTCGATGGTTTCAGCTGACATGCGATTTATCCCTGCCCCCAATTTTTCAGCGCGAGACGGCGTTCTCAATCGACAATATCGAGACCCATTTCGCGATAGCGCGCCGCTTCATCTGTCCAGCCTTCACGAACATTGACCGTGAGGAAGAGATGCACAGGCTCGCCGTAGATTTCGGTCAGCTCCTTGCGCGCGGCTTCGCCGATGACTTTTAGCGTTTGTCCGCCCTTGCCAAGAACGATCGGCCGGTGACCTTCGCGGCTGACATAGATCGTCTGTTCGATTCGCAACTCGCCTTTTTTCGTGCGCGTCCATGACGTCGTTTCGACGGTCGATTCGTAGGGCAATTCCTGGTGCAGGCGCTTGAAGACTTTCTCGCGCGTCACTTCCGCCGCCATCAGCCGGTCTGAAATGTCAGAGAGCTGATCTTCCGGATACATCCAAACGCCTTCCGGCGCGCGCGCTGTGAGATATTTCTTGAGGTCGGCGACGCCGTCGCCATTTTCGGCGGAAATAAGAAATGTCTCCTCGAATACGCCGTGCGCGCCCAACTCGGCGATCAGACTCAAAAGGTTCGGGCGCGGCACCTTGTCGATCTTGTTGAGCGCGAGCACGGCTTTGGCGCCGCGCCGCTTCAACTCGCCGATGATCATTTCGGTGTCGGCGGTCGACTTTGACGGCGACCCAAGTTCCGCCGCCGCATCGACGACGAGTACGATGGCGTCTGCGCCTTCGAGGCCTTCCCACGCGGCGGAAACCATCGCGCGATCAAGACGGCGGCGCGGCGAGAAAATGCCGGGCGTGTCAATGAAGACAAGTTGCGTATCGCCTTCGACAGCGATGCCTCTGATGCGCGAGCGCGTTGTCTGGACTTTCTGCGTGACAATCGAAACTTTTGCGCCGACCAGCGCATTGACGAGCGTCGATTTCCCAGCATTGGGAGCGCCGATGACAGCGATGAATGCCGATCGCTTACTCATCTTCCACCCAGACTTTCTGTTTCACCAGAAACGCGGCCGCTGCAGCCATCTGCGCGGCGCGTTTCGATTGCCCCTCGCCGCGGATCACGTCGTAGCCTGGAACATGAACGTCAATTGTAAAGGCGGGCGCATGCGCCGGCCCTTCCGCGTTCACGGTATCATACTTCGGCGGCCCGAGCCCGCGTTCCTGGCTCCATTCCTGAAGCGTCGTCTTGGCGTCCCGGTGCCGCCGCGACAACGATTCAAGATTGGGCGTCCAGTAGAGGTCATAAGCCTTGCGCGCGGCGTCGAGCCCGCCGTCAATATAGAGAGCGCCGAGCAACGCCTCGCAGGCGTCGCCAAGGATCGCCTTCTTGCGCCGCCCGCCGGATTCTTCTTCCTGCGCCGACATTTTGATCAGCGGATCAATCCCGAAAGCGAGCGCAGCCTTCGCGCAAGTCTCTTTGCGAACGAGCGCATTAAAGCGCGGCGCGAGATCGCCCTCGCGCATTTTCGGATATTTGCGCCACAGCGCTTCGGCGGTCAAAAGTCCAAGCACGCGATCGCCGAGAAATTCCAGTCTTTCGAGGTCGCCGATCTTGGAGGTCGCCGCAAGACTTGAATGCGTGAGCGCGCGTTTCAACAGGCTTTGGTCGGCAAACTTCCAGCCGATCCTTTCCTGCAAAGCGGCAAGGCCTTTTGCGCTCATCGCACCGGATCAAAAATTCGTCCGTAACGGACTGCAAACGGCCAGTTCCAGATTTGCCAAAGCGCCGCGCGATCGCCGTCGACGGAGAAAAAGATGCGTTCTGCGCGGCCGACGATATCGTCGAGCGCGACATAGCCCACCTGGCTTTCGACGCGGCTGTCCTGCGACTGGTCGCGGTTGTCGCCCATCATGAAATAATGGCCTTCCGGCACGCGGTAGGGACCGACGAAATCTAGATTTCCCTCGTCGCCATGGCATTCCTGCACAACATAGCTGACGCCGTTCGGGAGCGTTTCGCGATAGCGCGGCGCCTGCGTGTGTCTGAAATTATCGCAATCCGTTTCGAACAGGCCGATGAATTCTTTCTTCACCGGCTCGCCATTGATGTGGAGATGTCCGCCAATGACCCGAATCTCGTCGCCAGGCATGCCGATGACGCGCTTGATGTAATCCTTATTGCCGTCCTTCCTCGCCTTGAAGACGACGATCTCGCCGCGCTCTGGACCGTGGCTCGACAGGAAGCGGCCGCGAACGTCCATGCGGGTGAACGGATAAATGAGCGACGCGCGCGAATATCCATAGGTAGGCTTCGAAACGAAAAGGAAGTCGCCGACTTCTAGCGTCGGCTTCATCGAGCCGGACGGAATGTTGAACGGCTGGAAGATCACGATCCGCAAAACAAGCGCGATGGCGACCGCATAGAAGACGGTCTTGGCGAGATCCCACGCCTCCTCCGTCGCGGTCATTTCGGGCTTGGCGCCCGCTTCAGCCTTCGCTTTGCCGGAATCCCCGCCGAACTTGAAATTGCCGATCTTGAAATCAAACGCCATTGGACCCTTTTACCCCTGCTTTTTGGCGGCCTGCCCTTATGCCGGGCCTTACGCCGCAGGCCGAGCGTAGATGATGACGATCGCCTGGGCCAAGGGGAACTCGTCCGTAATGGTCAGGTGGATGTCGGCGATGTGGCCCGGCGGGGTGATTTCTTCAAGCCTTTTCGCCGCGCCGCCGGTCAGTTTAAGGGTCGGTTTGCCCCCGGGGAGGTTCACAACCCCCATATCCCGCCAGAACACGCCCCTCGACAGCCCGGTCCCGAGGGCCTTGGCGCAGGCTTCCTTGGCCGCGAATCGCTTGGCGTAGGAGGCCGCCCGTGTCGCCCGGCGGTCGGATTTCGCCTGTTCGACCTCAGTGAAGATGCGGGCGGTGAACCGCTCCCCATGCTTTTCGAGCGTATTTTCGATCCGGCGGATGTCGATCAGATCATTGCCGATGCCGATGATCATGGGGGCCTGCTTATAGTGTCCGCGTCATAAACACGCTGTTCGGGTCGAGTTTATAGGAGCCGAATGGCGGACATTCGACGAAGCCGTGTCGCCGGTAAAGCGCGTGGGCGGGCTTGAAGTACTCCTGCGACCCGGTCTCGAGGCTAAGCCGCCTCAGCCCCGCGGCGCACGCATGCGCGATGATCTTTTCCAGAACGGCGCCGCCGACGCCGCGGCCGCGCGCCGCTTCGACCGTATGCATCGACTTCACTTCGCCATGATCCGCATCAAGACGTTTCAGCGCGCCGACGCCCAGCAGCGCTTCGCCGTCCCACGCGGACCAGAAGTCCACGTCGCTTTCCTTGAGGCGCCCGACTTCGTACGCATGGCAGCTTTCAGGCGGCGCATAGGTATGATTGGTCTCGATATGATATTTGAGCAGCGCAATAACTTTCGGGTCGTCGAGACCGCCTTTGCTTATCTCAAACATTGCGCACGCCGATCTGCGTCATTGGACCGCGACGCGGATTGTCGGAGAAGTGGGATTTCTCCGTTACGCGAATTCCAAGTTCTTTCGCTTTTGTGCGTTGTTCGGCGGGCGGGGTTTTCGCGAGCGCGTCGGACCATTCGGTCGGCGCCTTCATGGCAGGATGCGCTTCGGCCCGCGAAAGCCACGCGACGGTCTTCGGCCAGCGGTCCTTGTCAGGCGACCAGCGCGCATACGCCATGTTGCGGAACATGACGGCGATGGAAATGTCGGCGAGGCCGAACGGGCCTGCGAGAAAACCGTCGGCCGGCATGGCGCTTTCGAGGTAGTCCATGATCTCGACGACTTCCGTGTCGAGCGTTTTCCGAAAGGCGTCGAGATCGCGCGGCGCGCCGAAGATCGCCGGCGCGATCACAACGCCGCCGAAGCATTTCCATATGAAGACGTCGCCCATCCGGCTGTCAGCAAATTCCTCAAGCCAGCGCGCATGCCCGCGCGCCTTCGCCGTTGCGGGCAGGATCGACGGCTGTGGATACGTCTCTTCAATATATTGCGCGATAACGGATGAATCGTTCAGCACAATGTCGCCATCGATCAGCACCGGAATCCGCCGCAGCGGCGAGATTTTCGCAAACTCGTCATCGCCGAAAAACGGCACGATCGGATCAATCTCGAACGGGATGCCCTTCATCGTCAGAATGACGAGGATCTTGCGGACATAAGGCGAGACAGCGTTGCCAATTATTTTGATCATCTCAATACAATCCCCCGCTTCGCGCATCGGCGATCAGTTTCTTCATTTCCTTGACGCTTTCGGCAAGTCCCATGAACACCGACTCGCCGACGAGGAAATGTCCGATATTGAGCTCAGCGAGTTCCGGGATCGCGGCGACCGGCTGCACGTTATGGAAGGTGAGGCCATGGCCTGCATGCACCTCAAGGCCGAGCGAGGCCGCGAAGGTGGCCGCCTTCCGGATCAGGTCGAGCTCGTGCTTGATGCGTGAATTCGTCGTCGAGGCGCAGGCTTCATGATAGGCGCCAGTGTGGATTTCGATAACCGGCGCGCCGATGCGCTTGGCCATTTCGATCTGTCGCTCATCCGGATCGACGAAGAGAGACACGCGAATGCCGTGATCGTTGAGATTGGCGACCAGCGGCGCAATGAAATTGTGCTGACCGGCGACATCGAGCCCGCCCTCTGTCGTCTTTTCGTCGCGGTTCTCCGGCACGATGCAGCACGCGTGCGGGCGGATTTCCATCGCCAGCATCTGCATTTCCGCCGTCGCCGCCATTTCGAAATTCAAAGGCAGCGGGATCTCGGCTTTGAGCCGTCGCATGTCGTCGTCGCGAATGTGGCGCCGATCGCCGCGCAAATGCGCCGTGATGCCGTCGGCGCCGGCGCTCATTGCGAGTTCCGCCGCGCGAACGGGATCTGGATGATCGCCGCCGCGCGCATTCCGGATCGTCGCGACGTGATCGATGTTGACGCCGAGGCGAAGATAGTTTTCTGAACTCATGCCGATTGACTGACGCCTCTGCTGCCCGGCTTCACCGCCGGAAGGTTCGCGAGATGCGGCGGCAGTTTGTCCGCCGGCCACGCTTCGACTTTCAGCTCTGCTAGCGGGATCAGCGGCACGTCGAAATCCGCCTTGCCGCCCGAACGATCGATAAGGCAGGCTAGCGCAACGACGTCGCCGCCGGCTTTCCTGACCGCCGCGATGCACTCCCGCGCCGAAAGGCCGGTCGACACAATATCTTCGACAACCAAAACCTTTGCGCCCTTCGGTACGGAAAATCCGCGGCGAAGGAGAAATTCGCCGTCGACGCGCTCGACGAACATGAACGGAACCTTCAGCCAGCGCGCCGCTTCATATCCATATATGATCGCGCCCATCGCCGGTGAAATCACAAAATCTATTTTGACCGATAGGTTTTTCTGCGCCTTTTCCGCCAGCGCCCGGCAAAGCCGCGCCGTGCGGTCAGGATGCATCGAGACGATCGACTTGTTGAGATATGTGTCGCTGTGAAGACCCGACGACAGGATGAAATGCCCGCGCATCAGCGCGCCCGCCTCCTCAAACTCTTTCAGCACGTCAGCGGTCTTCATCCTTTGGCCTTTCATTGCGTTCGGCGGAAAGCACATGGGCGGAAGCCCTGATGCCGGCGAGCATCTGCTCCAGCTGGCGGATATCCTTGACGACAATGTCGATAAAAAGCTCGACGAAATCCGGCGACTTGTTTTCGAGCCGGATGTTGGCGATCGACACGCCGTAACGGGCGATGATCCCTGCGATTTCAGAGAGGACGCCGATCTCGTTTCTGACTGTCACGACCACTTTGGCGTAGGCGATGTGATTATCCTTGTCGCGCCATTTCAGGTCGATCCACTGCCCCTGATTTTCGCCTTCCTTTTCAAGCGTCGCGCAGTCGATCGCATGCACGGTGACGCTTTGATCGTCCTTGACGCCGATTATGCGCTCGCCCGGTATCGGCGAGCAGCACCGCCCCATCATCACGGTGGTGCGCGGCGGAAGTCCTTCTATCGCGAGCCTTGGCCGGAAGGCGTACATGCCCGCCGCGCGGATTTCGCCCTCGACCTCGTGGGAGACTCCCGGATAAACAGCCTCAACCAGTTCGTTGACGGAAAGATCGCCGCGCCCGACCTTGGCGAAAACGTCATCGACCGTCTTCTCGCCGAGCTTTTTGAGCGCCGCGCCGATCGCTTTTGGCGACAGCTCCAGCTGCGCGCCCTGAAAGACGTTTTCGGCCATCGTGCGGCCGAGTTCCAGATGCTCCGCATACTGCATTTTTTTGACGCGGCGGCGGATCGCGGAACGCGCCCGCCCGGTGATCGCCATCGTCTCCCATTCAGGCGGCACGGTCGCCTTTTCAGACCTCAGGACGAGCACCACATCGCCGTTTTTCAGGGGCGTTCGAAGCGGCTTTGACACGCCGTTGACCTTGACGCCGATGCAGGTGTCGCCGACATCCGTGTGAACCGCATAAGCAAAATCGAGCGCGGTCGATCCCTTGGGAAGCGCGATAACGCGGCCCTTGGGCGTAAAACAGAAGACCTGATCCTGGAAAAGTTCGAGCTTTGCGTAGCGCAGCGCCTCTTCAGGATCTTCTCCGTGCTGGAACATCTCAACGAGTTTGCGCGGCGTTTCATAAGGATCGTACTGTCCGGGCGCGACGATTTCGACGCTTGTGCCGGCGCCTGCCGAGCGCCCGCCCTTGTCTTTGTACTGCCAGTGCGCCGCAACGCCGCGTTCGGCGGTTTCGTGCATTTCGCGCGTTCTGATCTGGATCTCGATGCGCTGACGTCCGCCGTCCGGGCGCGGCGGCCCGATCACCGCCGTGTGGATCGACCGGTAATTGTTCGGCTTGGACGCTGAAATATAATCGTCGAATTCCGACGGGATCATCCGCCATGTCGTGTGGATCACGCCAAGCGCGCGGTAGCAATCTTCAAGGCTCTCGACGATGACGCGAAACGCATAGATGTCGGCGACCTCGTCGAACGAGACGTTCTTCGACGCCATCTTCCGCCATATCGAATAGGGACGCTTTTCGCGGCTGTGCACTTCCGCCTTGATGCCGGCATTGTCGACCTTCGTACGAAGCGTTTGCGCCAGCGAAACGACGCTGCCGACGACATTGCGCTGAAGATCGTCGAGCCGTTTTGTAATCGTCTCGTATGCTTGGGGGCTCAATTCCTGGAAGGCGATATCCTCCAGTTCGTCGCGAAACCGTTGCACGCCGATGCGCCCGGCGAGCGGCGCGTAGATCTCCATTGTCTCAAGCGCGACTTTGCGGCGCTTCTCTGCGTCCTTGACGTAGTGGAGCGTGCGCATGTTGTGCAGGCGGTCGGCGAGCTTGACGAGCAGCACCCGCACGTCGTCCGCCATTGCGACGACAAGCTTCCTGAAATTCTCGGCCTGTTTGGAGGCTTCGGATTTCAGTTCGATCTGCGAGAGCTTGGTCACGCCGTCGACAAGGCCGGCGATCTCCGGCCCGAAGCGTTTGCTGATATCATCGACGGTCACGTCAGTATCTTCGACGACGTCATGCAGAAGCGCGGTCGCGACAGTCGCCGGGTCAGCCTTTAGATCAGTTAAGATCGCGGCGACGGCGAGCGGGTGGATAAAGTAAGGATCGCCCGATTTTCTTGTTTGCCCGCCATGAGCCTTCATCGAGAAGACATAGGCGCGGTTCAGCATATGTTCGTCGACATGCGGGTCATAGGCGCGCACGCGATCGACCAGTTCGTGCTGTCTGATCAGGTGACCGGTCGCCGCCTTCGCCGTCTCTTTTGCGTGCTGTGAAGCCGTTGCTTTCGTCTGCTCGCCTTTCGGTCCGCCAGATTCAGTTTTCTTCTTGCCGCCGCCCGCTGATGGATTCTCTTGCGAACCAGCCTCATTCTCGTCCGGCGCATGAGAAATTCCTTCCGCCTTCGCAGCAACGCCGGCAGGCGCTGCGTCGCCGCCGCGAACAGCCCCGTTGAGCTTGGACTCGCGCCCGTCTTCGGCCATTGCGGCTTACACGCCTCTCAATGCAGGCCCTGCGCAAAAGCGCGCCAAGGCGGCCCTGCTATTATCGCAGGCCGGAATCTGTGAGCAACCGAATTCCCGCTAAAATGGAGCGGCGATTTTGAGATAAGCCTTCGGAAGAGACTTCAGCCCTTTGGAAGGGACTGGGGCGTCGTCATGCCGGCCGCTTTGATCTGCTGCAGGAACTCATCCTGGCTGGTGCGATCGAATTCGGGCGTATCCGCCTTTTCGATCGACGCATCGCCGCCCGCATCGTCCTCGACATTGAACTGCTTTTGGAGCGAGGCGACCAGATCTTCGCGCAGGTTCTCAGGCAGAAGGCCGCCATCGGCGATCTCGCGCAGCGCGACGACCGGGTTCTTGTCGCGGTC
>JBGSLM010000161.1:0-8967 GCA_041740755.1 Parvularculaceae bacterium
GGACAATCCCCGGCGTCCGCGCGCCGAGCGCTTGAGCTATCTGACGGCTCCGCGCACGGCGCGCTCGCCAAACCGGAAACGATGAAGTATTTAACCGCAGGACTCTCTGAATAAACGTGGGAGCCAAGGGGCTCACATCACCCGAAATATTGTCGGGCGAAAAGACGAACTTGACAAACGATGTCGTTCCCGCAATTTCGTCACGCCTCGGTCCCGTCGATTCCGAAGCCTGTATGGTCGCTGATGTTTGGCCAGCGCCGAAACTAGCGAATAGTAGTAATTGTGATGATCCGAACTCACCACAGACGTGGGGCGCGCGAGACTAGAAATTCACGCGGACTGCCAACGAGTAGCGTCGACCGATCGGATCGTAGAATTCGGGAGCAAAGTTTCCGACGCTGTTAAATGCCGTGATCTCCGGCTTGCGATCCGTAATGTTCTTGACGCCGACCTGAACATACGTGCTGTCCGTGAAATCGAAGCGGCCGGCAAAATCTAGGTATAGCGCAGCCGCGAGCTTAGCCTCGCTACGTGAGCTCCTCGCTGTCACAGCTCTTCCGCGGCGGTTCACATTCGTTACAAAGCTCCATCTTCCCGATTCAATGCCGAACGACGCCAGAGTTCGATGGCTCGGATGGTTGATCAGGCCGTCTAGGCGCAAGTACGACCCACCGCGCCTCGAAACGACTTGGTCAGTGTAAGTATGCAGGGCGCTAATCCATAAAGAATCTACAAAAGGAAGATAAGCTGGCTCAAATGCGTATCGTAGCTCCAGATCGAGCCCTCGCCATTGTAATTCCCCGCCATTGAACAATGCGCCATCGAGCGATACGACCTGTCTTGTATTAGGATCGCGTGCAATAGATAGCCTACCGGTTCGCGGATTCACGCCGCAGAGCGGGCTCGCAAAATCCGGACTCGAATAGCAGTCGTCAAGAATGCTTGTTGGATCAGAAATCGCGTCCCGAATCGCAAAATCGAGCCAGCTCGCCGCTATTTGCAGTCGGCCGGGAAGTGCGCTGAGAAATTCTGTGGGCGAAATCGCCAGCCCATAAACGCTGCTTCTGACGCTTTCCGATTTGAGGTTTGGATTTCCATAATACGTTACCGCTGCAAGCGGCGCTGTTTGGACGAACCCTATTCCGGCTCCAAGCGGCCCGTTGCTTTCGCAATTGGCTCTAACCGTCGCCGACTGGTCCGCAGGATCGGCGCCGCACGGATCGATAAAAAGAGTTTCAAGGGTCGGACCAATCGAATACATCTCGATGATATCTGGCGTTCGCTCGCCAACGTGCTGACGGGTAAAGAATGAAACGCCCGGAAGCGGCCGCCAGTCAAAGCCGGCCTCGAAATTGCCGGCGAAGTCGAAATTCGGCGAGTATGTAAGGCGGACGGCGAGAGATGCATCCAGGTCGCCAGGGAAAGTATCGGAATAAAATAGGGGCGTTTCAAGCTCCGCATACCCGTCGATCGTTTCCAGAGATTCGCTCAGATTTGCGCCGCCGATATATCCTATTATGGCGGACCCATCCGGAGCCATGTCGCGATCCATAAACGTGGCGCTGCGATATTCAATGCCCGCGCTCGCGCGCCCCTCATTGTCGGAATCGAATAAGAATGTTCTGGAAGCTGCGGCCGACACTTCATGCTCTTCGATAGTCAGTGTTCGCTTGACCTGAGGAATTGTTATAAAGTCGATTGCGGCTTGAGATATCGCCGGAGCGGTAAAAAAATCGACTGCGCTGCAACCATGGGTAATCGCGCACTTTGAGGGATCGAGCGCGATATTCAGCTTGTTGAGATCGACGCGGTCACTTTCCCGAGATTTCGTCGTGGCGCTCCCGAAGCGGTACGTCAGCGCCGCTGAACGGGTGTCATCTTCTCCAATCCTGACGCCGGCAGTGACGTCAATGTGGCGACGATCGACTTGCTGGCGACGTGGGCCAAGCTCTACGAAACGGTGTTCGAATACAACGGCTGAAGCGCTGGGGCCGAATTCCGTTTGCACGATATCTCTAATCGATTGAGGTATCGATGGATTTGACAATGGAATGACCGCCGCGTCGCCAGTGAGTGAGTGCGCACCGCGAAATCTAGATGCCGGCAGCGGAGCAAGGGAATTGTCGTTTGCCGCAATCCCACCCTGCGCTTCGACGAAGAATTTCAACTGACCCGTGGGATCCGTGTGAAACGACATCTGCCCGATGATTCGATCGCTTGGCAAGATTGTGGTTTGCCATTGCGCCCAGTTGAAAAGCTGATCGAGCGCGCCCTGAAACGGCGCGATTGAACCGTCTGCTGCGGGCACATAACTGACACCATTCGAAAAAGAAGAAAAACTTCCATCTGAAAGGATGACGCCGCCCACTTGTCCGCGGCCGGTCGTAACGCTGCCGCCGAATCCTGGCAAAAATGTCGCCAGCAAAGAGCGGTTCTGGAATCCGTTGTATGCGAATCCGTAGGGAACGGCCGAGAACTCCCGATCGGCTCCGACAAGACCCTCTCCGCGCGTGACGTTTAGTCCAATGTTGAATGCGCCAAAATTCTCGATTTGCCGGCCGCCCAATACATGAATGGATATTTCTTCAGCATCTCCGCGCTCGGAAATGCCGAACCGCGCACCTGCTTCCAGCCCGTCGCCAATGGATTTTGTCACGAAGTTTATCGTGCCGGCGACAGAGGCGGCTCCAAAGCGTGCGCCTCCAGGAAGATTTTGCACTTCGATGCGTTCGAGAAGGGGTTCCGAAACCGAACCAAGATCGACGCCGCCTATTTCGCCATTACCGCCAGTCGTAATCGTCCTTCGTCTGCCGTCAACCAGAACCATCGTTCGTTTTGGCGAAAGACCGCGCATATCGGCAAGACTAATTCCGGCCGCAGCAGCGTAAAGTGCAGTGTTTGAAGGCGTGAATGATGCCAGCGATTGCGGCAAACTGTATATCGTTTCGGCGGGAGAGGCGGAATTGAGGTAGGCCAAGTCGTCGGCGTCAAGCTTGAAAATCCGCTTCGACCCCGTCACTGCGGGCGCACTCGACGTTGATCCCATGACCAAGATCGTATCGATCGGCATCGGCGGCTCGACTGCGGCGGGCGCGATTATTTCAGGCCTCGCCGGCGCAATCGAGTTTTCCGTTATTGCGTAAGTCTTATCGGCAATTTGATGGAGGCGAAGATTGATCGAACTCAGTCTAACTTCAAGCTCACGCTGAGGCTGGCCGCTCGATGACATCGGCCTGACTTCCTTCCCAGCAATGAGGCGGCTGTCGAATATGAATGCAAGTCCTCTTGTTCTGCGCAGGTCATCCAGTACTTGTTCGACGGGGAGGGTGGCGCCAAAGTCAGCGCGCCCGCCCTGTCGCCGCGGCAAGGTGTTCGTCAGATCTTCCGTCGCCATGCTTGCACTCGTCGGCGCAAATGCGCCAACGAGTGCAAGCATGGCGAAGATACGGCGTCGGATCATGGCTGTTCAGCAGGCTCCAGGATAATGCGAGCAGGCTCTTCCTTGCTTTCAAGATTAAAAATGAGCGCGAGCGCCCTCACCGCAGTCGCCCGGTCACGAATGTCGAACTCTCCGGTCACCGGTAGCGCCGCAAGAGACTCATCACCCAGAGCAATCGGCGTTTCGAAATATCGATTGAGGGATTCAATGACTTCGCCGAGAGGCTCTTCGTGAAAGCGCACTTTTCCGCTTCGCCAGGCGAGTACCAAGCTTGGGTCATAGCGCGTGATTAAACCGGCAGCGCCGACTTCATCGATCGCGATCGTATCGCCCGCAAGGAGTGTCGCGACAGAACCTTTTAGCGGCGCAACATCGACGACGCCCGTCAGGACATGAACGCTCGACTTTCCATTGACATCAGCTACGCTGAACGATGTTCCGGTGACAATGACTTCTGCGTTCTCCATTTTGACGTGAAATGGACGTGATTTGTCCTTTTCGACGTTGAAGAACGCCTCCCCTCCTTCGAGCGTCACCATCCTTTTGGAGCCATCGAAATCGACAGTGATTTTTGTGTCGGTGTTCAGCTCCGCCACACTGCCATCGTCAAGCGCCACGGTCGACGATTGTCCAATCGCGGTCGCGTAGGTCGTTGGTTCCAGCGAAGCAATATGGCGTGCAAATAGCACAATGACAACGGCAATCGACGCGACCGTGAATGTTGCTGCTATCTTTCCAAATTGACGTCGCCAGCTTTCTGCGCGCTGCTCGGCCAATGTCCTGAGCTCATGTTCAAGCTCTGCCTCAAGGAGCGATACGGCATGCAGATCGACACCGCCCAATAGGCGCTCGAATTTTTCAATCTCAGTTGCGTTCTCGTTAGCTTGAGCGAGCCAGCGACCAAAGACGGCGCGCTCGTCTGCGTCCATCGATCCTGACTGCTTCCGCATCATCCAATAAGCCGCTGCGTCCGCGGGCGGCGTATCCGGGGTTGGTTGTGTGTGCCTCTGGTCCATTTTTTCTCTTTTTTTGAGTTTTTATTTTTTATCGCCGGTTCCGCCTGTTAGGCAGGGGAATTATTTTTGGCGACCGTCCGGTCTCTTCAGCCGCCATGCGCAACGCCTTGAGCGCCGCAATGATGTATTTTTCAACACTGCTTTCGGAAACGTCGAGTAATTCCGCGATTTCGCGATAGGTCTTTTCTTCAAATCGGCTGAGCACAAATGCCCGGCGCGCTAGCGCGGGCAGCGCCTCGATCGCCCGCAGCGAGGCTGCAATCTCCTCCCTTGCAACAGCTACTGCTTCCGGCGTCGGCTGCTCGCTTGGGACCTGATCAACGAGGGATTCTCTTTGGCTCGCGGACGCATCGATATTTAAGACCTGCAAACGCTTTCTTGCACGGAATTCGTTCGCCGCTAGATTTGCTGCGGTCTTGAAAATTAAAGCTTGGAGATTGTCGATTTTCTGAGTTTGAGAATATCGCCAGACCCGCAGATAAGCGCTTTGCGCAATGTCACGCGCGGTCTCGATATCTCCAAATTTCCGGGCGAGCCATCGCACCAGCATGCGGTCGTGGCGACGGAAGGCCATTCCGACCTCGCTGCGATCAGCACCGAGCGGAATCGTCGGACCATCTGTCTTGACGTTGTCCACGCGCTCACATCCCTTTTTGCGGTCAGCGCAATACGCGCAGATCCGCCAAATATCATGACCATCATATCGCCCGACCGCGCGCCCCTATTTTTCTTTGAGGGGATTACTGCGACCGGTGTCTGATGGTCGTGACATCGATGGTGAGCCCGTCGATAGTCCTCCAATTAGACTGGTCGGAATGTGTGCAAAACATTCCGACCGCTTTTTGGAGCCTAGCGCCCAAGAGCGTGTTTACGCAATATTTCTCTAACTGCTTCCTGTGGCTTGTTGGCCACACCTGTCAGCTGATCCCGGAAAGAGACTGAGGGGCGGGGCAAGCGCGTTGTCTCTCCCCATGCGCAGGCTGCGGATCGCCGGGATTTGTCCCGTCCGAGGTCGTTTGCGCACCAAACAAACCTCAACTGGATAGGGGCTTACATGCAAAATAAAATAACAACGCGTAAGGAGAGCGGGCTCCTGTCGCGCGCTTCGGTTTTCGCACTGGCGTCGGCATCGATGATTGCGCCGCAACTGGCGTTTGCGCAGGACGTCGATGACGAAATTATCGTAACCGGCTCGCGTATTCCTTCGACCAACGCGGCTTCGACGAGCCCGGTCACGACACTTGGCAATGTCGAGTTCGATATTCGCGGAACGACGCGGGTTGAAGACATCGTCAATACGCTCCCGCAAGCCTTTGCGGCGCAGGGATCGAACATTTCGAACGGCGCGACCGGCACCGCGACGGTCAACCTCCGGGGCCTCGGTTCGACTCGGACGCTCGTACTCGTCGATGGTCGCCGACTCCAGTATGGATCGTCAATCGGCGGCGCGTCGGCGCCTGACCTTAACCAGATTCCTGCTGCTCTCGTAGAGCGGGTCGATGTCCTCACAGGCGGCGCTTCAGCGGTGTACGGATCTGACGCGGTCGCCGGCGTCGTCAACTTCATCATGATCAAGGACTTCGAAGGCGTCCGCATAGACGGCCAGCTGTCCGGATATCAACACTCGAACAGCAACGACTTGGCGCAGGATGTTCTGGCGTTCCGCAATATCGCTCCGCCGGAAAAAGGCGTGTTTGACGGCAAAGGCCAAGAATTCACGCTCATCATTGGCGCGAACTCCGAAGACGGCCGCGGCAACGTTACTGCTTACGCCGGCTATCGCAATAACGACGTGATTTCTCAGGCTGATCGTGATTATTCGGCGTGCCAATTCGGCGGGGGCGCCTTCACGCCGGTAACGCCATTCGGCTATGGGTGCTCGGGTTCGCCTACCACTGACGTGGGCGTCTTTGCGACGCCCGGCGGCACCTATACGCTTGATGAAGCAGGTCCTGGAAACACCTTCCGGCCGACCGATGTGTTCGTCAACCCGCTGTCTCCTGACGCCTTCAACTTCGCACCGACCAACTTCTATCAGCGGCCGGACGAACGATACGTGCTCGGCGCGTTTGCCCATTACGAAGTCAACGAGAATCTTGACTTCTATTCACAGGCGATGTTCTACGACTACACGTCGGATGCGCAGATCGCCTTCTCTGGAACCTTCTTCGTTCCGTCGACGATCAATTGCGACAATCCTCTGCTTTCGGCGCAACAGGCAGGCATTCTTTGCGGCGCGAACGCCGGATTGCCCGTCACGGCTACATTGTATCCTGGCAAGCGCCTCACCGAGACCGGCGCCGGCAGAAACGATCACATTCGTCTTCAAAGCTTCCGGATCGTCGGGGGAGTTCGCGGCGACCTTTTCGAAGGATGGACCTACGACGCTTTCATCCAGTACGGAAACACGCACAACGCACAGCGCTATGAGAACGACGCGTCTATTACTCGGATGAAACGCGCGCTCGACGTCGTTGATGTTGCCGGCGTGCCGACGTGTCGCTCTGTCGTCGATGGAAGCGACCCTACCTGCGTTCCGTTGAACATCTTCACGATCGGCGGCGTGACGCCTGCCGCTGCCGCGTATGTCTCGGTTCCGTCGTTCCAGGACGGCGACACTTTCCAATACATGGGTCAGCTGAATCTGACCGGCGATTTTGGCCAGTACGGCATCAAGTCGCCTTGGGCTGAAGACGGGATCGGGATCGCTGGCGGATTTGAATGGCGCAAGGATCAACTCGTCTATAATCCGGACGCGCTATTTCAGTCAGGTGATTTGGCCGGTCAGGGCGGCACGACCCCGCCGACCAACGGAACGATCGAGACGACGGACTTTTACGTCGAAGCAAACATACCGCTCATCTCAGGAAGACCATTCGCCGAAATGCTGAAGTTTAGCGGCGGTTACCGTCACTCGGATGTTTCAACGTCTGGAACATATTCGACTTGGAAGCTGCAGGGCGATTGGCAGGTGACGCCGGACATTCGTGTCCGCGGCGGCTGGCAGCGCGCATCGCGTGCCTCCAACGTACTTGAAGCATTCAGACCGCAGTTCACCGGGCTGACCGCCCTTACGGCTGTTGGCGGGCTCAGCGATCCTTGCGCGGGCGCAGCGCCGAACGCAACATTGGCGCAGTGCGCCAATACCGGCGTGACTGCGGCGCAATATGGCAGCATCGCAAACAATCCGGCCAATCAGTACAACGCAGTCTTCGGCGGCAATGCAACGCTGCGTCCCGAAGTCTCCGACACGTACACGGTCGGTCTGGTCCTGACGCCGGAATTTGTTCCGGGCAACCTCTTCCTCTCGGTCGACTATTTCGACATCAAGGTGGAGGACTACATCAGCGGTCCGTCAGGCGACAACATTATGACTAGATGCCTGACAACGGGTGAAGCGCAGGCCTGCGGCCTGATCAACCGTGCGCCGGGCAACGGTTCGCTTTGGCTCGGCACCGCCGGATTTATCACCTTGCTCAATAACAACACCGGCTCGATCCAAACGTCCGGAGTCGATATTAACAGCACTTACAGCTTCGATTTCGCGGATCTCGGCCTAGGCAACGCTGGCGGATTGTCCTTCGACTTGGTGGGAACCTATCTGATTGACTATTTGATCGAGCCGGAGCCCGGCGATCCCCTGAGTGCGTGCGAAGGCAAATATGCGGGCATCTGTGACACCTTCGTCGGGGTGCCGTCACCAGTCTGGCGCCACAAATTGCGCGCAACTTGGGAAATGCCGATCGGCGTCGATGCGTCAGTCAGCTGGCGGTATTACTCTTCTGTTGATCAGTTCGGCGTCGTCACCCCGGATCCCACTGTCAATCGTAACCACACGCTTGGCGCACGGAACTACATCGACCTCGCTGCGTCCTACAATGTCACTGAGAAGTGGAATGTGCGCGTAGGCGTCAACAACATGCTTGATAAGGATCCGCCGTTGACGGCCCAGCAAACGGGCTTCACTAACGGAAACACCTATCCGCAAGTGTACGACGCACAGGGACGATATCTGTTCCTTGGCACCACTATCGATTTCTAGTCGGCGTCCTTCGATAGTTGCTTCAGCGGCGGGCCGAGAGGCCCGCCGCTTTTTCACCAGAATTTATCGTCAATCGGTCGGACGGATTGTGCTGACGACTCGACACGAAAAACACATGGCCTAAATGCGGCTCGCGTCCATTAATTTGCGTGTGGATCAATTTACGCCGAACGCGCGGTCAGTATCGGTCAAAATTGCGCGTGCGGCGCCTGCGCTTGCGCGATCGCAAGCTGCGACTCGCTGACCACGCGTTCAAACGGCTCCTGCTCGTTCTTGATCCGGTATTGCAGTTTGCCGGCCTGCGGCGGCAGCGCCGCCGTGACGCGATAGTCGATGCCGTGCTTGAACCACATGCCGGACGTCGAGATGACGCGGACCTGATCGCCAACCGAAAAGCGGTGGCGTTCCGCCGGGCTTGGCTCGCGCGGCTGCTGGGTGATGACGATCGGGGCCGGGGCGGCGGCCTTGGC
>JBGSLM010000162.1:0-4960 GCA_041740755.1 Parvularculaceae bacterium
ATTTCCACCATCATCCGGAAGAAGCCGCAGCACATGCGATCAAGATCGGCGGCGGCGCGATAACGATGCAGGCAGACCTTTCCGACCCCGCTGCGGCGGAAGCGATTCCTGCGCGCGCTGCAGCGCTCCTTGGCGCGCCGCTCGACGCCGTCGTCAACAACGCGTCGTCATTTGAGTTCAACCGCGCGCTCGATTTTTCGATTGACGACTGGCGCCGCGACGAGACTGTCAACCTGTTGTCGCCTGTCCTGATCGCGCGCGCGTTCGCCAAATCCCTGCCCGACGGCCGCACGGGCGCCGTCGTCAACATTCTCGATCAGAAGCTGTGGAATCTGAACGCCGACTTTTTCACCTACACAATGTCGAAAATCGGCCTTGAAGGCGCAACAAGGCTTCTCGCCAAGGCGTTGGCGCCGTCAGTTCGCGTCAACGGCGTCGCGCCGGGTCTCAGCCTTCCAAGCGGCAATCAGACGGCGGCGGAATTCGCTGCGGTTGCGTCCAAATACAATCTGATGAAGCGCCCGATCGAAATTGATGCGATAGCAGGCGCTGTCGCCTTCCTGCTCGACAATCCGGCCGTCACGGGTCAAACGATCCTCGTCGACAACGGCCAGCATATGGTCGCATCGGACCACGACGTCATGTTTTCAACGAGAGGCCATAAATGACCAGGCCGCTGCTCAATTCTGACCATTATTATGTTGTGCTCGACCGCTACCGGCTCGACGTGTCGATCGGCATTCACGATTTCGAACGGCTAAAGCCCCAGCCGGTGACTGTTTCAATTTCCGTCGCGTTTTCCCGCCGGGCCCGTTACGCCGACAAAAAATCCGAAGTCATCGATTATGATTTTCTGAGAACCGAGATCGCCGCTCTCGTTCATGACCGCCATATCAACCTGCAAGAGACGCTGTGCGAGGCGATCCTAAACATCTGCAGGAAGGGCGGCGCGAAAGGCGCGATTGTCCGGTCCGAAAAGACCAATGTCTATCCAGACACCCAGTCAGTCGGCTGCGAAATGAGCTGGTTTGACGACGGCGTCCTGCTGAAAGCATAAATCCGTGTACGAACAGAGCTATCAGTTCACATTCGAGGCGGCGCACGACCTGGCGGAAAACGTCAAAGGCGAAGGCGACCACCCATATTCGCGCATCCACGGCCATTCGTTCGTCGTGACGCTGACGCTGCGCGCGGACAAGCTCGCGCCTGAGGGCTGGATCATCGATTTTGCAAAGCTGAAAGCGATCTGCGAGCGGCTTCACGACCGGCTCGACCACCGCCTATTGAACGCCATACCGGGGCTAGAGCGTCCGACCCTCGAAAACACTGCCGCCTGGATATTTGACGCGGCGGTTGCGCACGCTCCGGCGCTCTTCAAGGTCGAACTCGCGCGACCGACGCTGAACGAGCGCGTCGCCTACTTCGCCAAGGGCTGATGCGTCGGCGGCGCTTTCTTCTTCCGCCGGCGACAGGCCGTCGATCATCATCGTCAGGCGGACAATGCCGGCAAGGCCGATAAAAACGAGAAACGCGCCAAAGCCGAGGGCGACCGAAAAAATCACGGCCGACCCGCCGGGCTCAAGCACGGCGAGCGCTCCATTGTCCGGCGAATAGCGAACTTTCACGGCCTTGCCCGGCTCATAGGCTTCGCCCGAGGGGTAAAGCGCCCGCGTCCAGAAACGTATCCGCTCGCCTGTATGACCCTGCTCGCCGTCAAACCATGCGTAGCGGACGATGTCGGATTCTCTTGCGTGGCTCAGCACGACGCCTTCAACCGTGGGCCAGCTGCGGCTCGCGCGCGCCCGGGCGTAATCCTCAACCGCCGCATAGGCGACGAGAATGCCGGCCGACGCCACGGCGCCAAAGAGGATAAACGCCCCCAATGCGCCCTTTAGCTCTTCCCTGTGGTCCATGGTTTGACCCGATTGTATCCCCGCGATACCGGAACACGCTATGGTCAGCGACGATAACGACGCCTTAACGAGCAACCGTAAGATGAAAGATGAGCGGCCATCTTCCGTTAACCTTTTACATGGGGCGGAGCTGATCGCCGACGAGGTCTCGCGCCTGCCCGCAAAGCCCGGCGTCTATCGCATGATGAACGAGGACGGCGACGTCCTTTACGTCGGCAAGGCCAAAAGCCTTAAGAACCGCGTCGCGTCCTATGCAAAACCCGGCGGCCATTCGAACCGCATCTTGCGAATGATCGCCGAAACGCGATCGATGGAATTTGTCGTCACCTCGACGGAGACGGAAGCGCTGCTGCTTGAAGCAAATCTCATCAGGCAGATGAAGCCGCGATACAACGTTCTCTTCCGCGACGATAAATCGTTTCCCTACATTCTGATCGCCGAAGATCATGCAAGCCCGCAGCTGATGAAACATCGCGGCGCACGAAAGCGCAAAGGCGCCTATTACGGACCCTTCGCCTCGGCTGTCGCCGTCAACCAGACGCTCAACACGTTGCAGAAAGCGTTTCTCCTGCGCTCATGCGCGGACAGCGTGTTCGAAAATCGAACGCGCCCTTGTCTCCTGCATCAGATCAAGCGCTGCTCGGCGCCCTGCGTCGGCCTCATCTCCGAGGCCGATTACAGCGTTCTGGTCGCCGAGGCGAAGACGTTTCTTGACGGCGATTCGCAGGCCGTGCAGCGCCAGCTTTCAGGGGAAATGGAATCAGCCGCCGCAGCGCTCGAATTTGAACGCGCGGCGAAACTTCGCGACCGCATCAGGGCGCTCACCTATGTTCAGGGCACTCAGGACATCAATACCGAAGGTCTCGCCGAAGCGGATATCTTCGCCATTTATTCGGAAGGCGGACAGTCCTGCGTGCAGGTGTTTTTCTTCCGCGCGGGTCAAAACTGGGGCAACCACGCGTTTTTCCCCAAACACGATCGCGAAGAAGAAACTCCGGCGATCCTTTCCGCTTTCATGGCGCAATTCTATGACGGCCGGGAACCGCCGGCCCTCATTTTGACGAGCGAAGAGCCGGATCAATCTGAACTTCTCGAAGACGCCTTCACCTTGAAGGCCGGCCGCAAGGTCACGCTTGCAGCGCCCCAGCGCGGCGAGAAGCGCAGCATCATGGACCAGGCGCTTATGAATGCGCGCGAAGCGCTGTCTCGGCGCATGGCGGAAAGCGCGAGCCAACACAGATCGCTGGCAAGGCTTGCCGAAGTTCTAGGGCTGGAGGCGCCCCCGCGCCGCATCGAGGTCTACGACAACTCGCATATTTCAGGCGCAAACGCCGTCGGCGCGATGATTGTCGCCGGGCCTGAAGGTTTTGAAAAAAAGCACTACCGGAAATACAACATCAAATCCGCCGACCTCGCGCCGGGCGACGATTACGCGATGATGCGCGAAGTGCTGACGCGGCGTTTTTCGCGCATGATGAAATTGGAAGGCGCAGAGGCGCGGCCCGATCTCGTCATCATCGACGGCGGCAAAGGCCAGCTTTCGGCGGCGCTCGGCGTCTTCGAGGAACTGGGTCTTGATCCGATCTCTGAAGGCATCGCGATCATCGGCGTTGCAAAGCCGCGCCGCGAAAATGAAGCCGGCGAAAAGCGCGTTGATCGCACGATGGGCGCGGTCGGCGAGCAGGTGGTGACGCCGGGCAAGGATCCGTTTCTGCTCGCGCCCCGCGATCCCGCTCTCTTCTTCATCCAGCGTCTGCGCGATGAAGCGCACCGCTTCGCCATCGGCGCGCATCGCGCCAAACGCGCAAAATCGCTCGGCGCCAATCCGATCGACGAAATACCGGGGGTCGGCCCGTCAAAGAAACGCGCGCTCTTGAATCACTTCGGTTCAGCAAAGGAAATCGCGGGCGCGAAGAAGGAGGATCTGACCGCCGTCGAAGGCGTGTCGGAAGCGCTGGCGCAACGGATCTATGATTATTTCAATGGGGAATAGACGGGCGCGCATCACAACCATGCGGTGCGTGCATTGGCGCGATCGCCGGCAGGCATGGTACATCGACGCCATCGATGCTGGAGGGGCAAATGTCACTTCGAAGCGGCGCACTCAACGCGCTATTGTTCGCAGCAATTCCGGTTGGCGCGACTGTCGCCATCGCCTGCTACGTCGCGGCGCATCCGCCTGAATTCGCGCATCCTTCTCAAGGTGCGGCGCTGCAGCTTGCAGCGCTCGCCCCGCTCCTCATTGGCGGCGTTATCGGCGTGTTTTTGTCGGTCGCGACCGGCATGACCGCCAATCCGCTGAAGGCGAATTTCGGCCGCATGACAGTCTTTGCACTGATCAGCGGGGCCGTCTTCGGCGCCGCAGCACTCGCCGCAGACTATGGTTCAGGGTTTTCGCAAATTCTCGCCGCGCGCCTCGACATCAAGTCGATCCACATCGCGTTCCCGGCGTCGGCCTATGTATATGCGGCGGGCGCCATTGCGGTTGAATGTCTCTACCGTCTGATCCCGGTTTCGATCCTTTACGCGATCATCGCGAGGCTGATCCTGAAAGGCCGGGGCGAAGCCGGCGTATTCTGGCTCCTTGCGGTTTTGAGTTCGCTGATCGAGCCGCTCAGCCAGGCGCCGCTCGCCGGCGCCGAGCCGAACCTCGTCTGGCTGCTGTTCGCCTTTATCTTCGCATTCAATTTCAGCGAAGCGGCGCTCTGGCGTCGCTTTGGCTGGCCGGCGCCGATCCTCTCGCGCCTGTCGTTTTATGCGATATGGCACGTCGTTTTCGGCCCGATGCTGTCTGGGACGCTTTAGGTCGAAGGGGAAGAGCGGCAATTCGGCTCGACGTTACTTTTTCCTCCCCCTCCGGGAGAAAGCGGCGCGAAGCATTCGCACAACGGATTTACGATTATTCTCGGGAGAGAGTTCCGCTCCGCTCACCCCGGCGAAAGCCGGGGTCCATCTCCTTGTTGAAGATAGATCCCGGCTTTCGCCAGGATGAGCGGTCAATTGCGTTAGTCTATGCCGCGACGGCGCCCGGGCCTTGCGGTCCGCGC
>JBGSLM010000163.1:0-7761 GCA_041740755.1 Parvularculaceae bacterium
AACGCCGCCATGCCCGCCGCAATCGAAAAGGCGAATCGCGCGCGCCGCCGCGCGGCGACAAGCGCGCGCTGGCGAAGCGCGTCATATTCGACATCAAGGATGCTGGCGAGCGTTTTCAGGACGCCGTCCTGCCAACCGTCGCCCGTTGGTTGCAGGTCGGCGGCGATCGCTTCGTCGCCGTCGTCGCGCCGCAGCGCTGGAGGATAAGAATTAAGAATGGAGCCGGTTTCGTCGGTGCGCGCGACTAGCGGAAAAATCCGTGCGCTTCGCCCAATCTCTTTGAAGTGCTCAACCTCAGCGTTCACCCATTTTGAGGCGGCGCTGTCAGGAGAGCACAATACGACAAGGGCTGACGATTTCTGCAGCGCCTCAGCAAGGGCCGTGTTCAGACTCTCGCCGGATCTGAAGTCGGTCCGGTCCCGGCAGACTTTGCCAATTCGTTCGCCGATCAGTCCGAAGGCGGTCGTCTGGCCGCGCAGAGACGGCGGTATGGAATAAGACTCAAGAGATCGTTGCAGCCTGCGGGCGATCGCTCGATCTGCGCTATTATAGCTGAGGAAGGCTGCGTATTCGAATTTGCTCTCGCTCATCGGGCGTCCATGCGCTCTGCGCGTATTTCGATACTACACCTTCGGAACGGTCATGGCCAAGATAAGCTTACGCCGGAATGGGCGCAGACATGAGAGGCAAGGCCATTTGGCATGTGAAAGCGCTGATCGCCGAATGCTTGATCCTTAACGCACTTCCCAGTCGAGCTCGCCGCGCATTGCCGCAGGGACCCTCTCCATAAGCTCGTTTTCCAGGGCGGTCTGATCGCTATTGCGCGGCGCGCGTATGACGTAATCGATCCGTCGCTTGGCGAATGACTTATTCTCGCTGATGAGCTTGCACTTTAGTTCGGTGAACGCGGCGCGGTAAGCCGCCGCAGCCTCGGGGAGACGCCCTTTCGGGATTTCGTGGACTTCGAGACTGTAAACCGGGTGGCCGTCGAAAAAGATCACGACCCACGCGTAGAGAGCTGCGAGCACGGCGAAATGCGGCAAATTGAGGCCGCAGATGAGGCCGATAAGCGTAACAATTATAAGCCGGCTTGTGTCGCGGGTCGTCGCAGTCTCTGTGCGAAATCGCATCAAACCGCCGAGGCCAAACACGACGAAGCCGACCACAAGGCCGTATTCGAGAACGATCACTCCAACCATGGCGCCGATGAGCGCGCACATGATCTGCACCTTTGGAAGCTCGGCCTCTTCGATAGTGTCGACCATTCGCCGCGTGGTCGGATGAAAGGCGATCAGCGCGCCAAGCGCCGTAGACAGCAAAAGAGCGGCGAAGGATTCCAGCAAGTACGAATAGTCGAGGAAGCCGCGCCACCCGACGGCCTGCAGACCCTGCGTGTCAGGAATATCCAAGGCTTGCGTCTCCGGTTATTATCGTTCCCCGTCGAATATAAGCGCGCTTGGTGCGGCGTAGGCAAGCGCTGAAACCTGTTCTGGGCCGACGCGTACGGATTGACTGGGCTATTGCGCTGGGGAATGAGTGGATTCCGGCGCGTGAGAGGTTCGATGCAACCGGAATTCAGAGCCTTAGCGATCATTGTCGCGGCCGCCGTTGCGGCCCATGCGGGCGCCGCCCACGGTAAGAAAAGGGCGCATGCCGACGGATTTGGGCAAACGCTCCATCAAGCAGCGGCGCCAAAGCGTCTTGTCGGCGCTCTCTCCGAAATTTCGGGGCTTGCGCCCGCGACCCCGACGAGCGTTTACGCGCATAATGACGAAGCGGCGACGATATTCGAACTCGATTTACGGTCAGGCAAAATCCTGCGGACGTTTTCGTTTGGACGACCCGCGGTCATCGGAGATTTCGAGGCGATTGCAGCGCATGACGGCGCTCTCTCGCTGATCACGAGCGCTGGCGTCATCTATGAGGCGAAGCCGGGGCCCCGACGCCGGACGCTCAGCTTCAATACGGTGGATACGGGATTGGGCGGCGCTTGTGAAATTGAAGGATTTGCGCCGGCAAAAGCAGGCGACGCCTTTTTTGTCGCTTGCAAAAGCTCGAAGCGGCGCCTCGTCGTCTATAAGTGGACGCCGCAAGGCGGCGCCGCAAAGGCGATCGACCTCAAACTTGATGGAATTGTTCCAAACCCGGATGAATTTCGAGCCACCGATATTGTCAACGACCATAAGTCCGGCACGCTGCTCATTCTTGATTCGTCTGCAGGCGCGATTCTTGAAGTATCGATGACGGGCGAAAGCGCCGGCTATTGGCGGCTTGGCGGCAAACATCCGCAAGCGGAAGGACTGGCGCTGCTTGCGGACGGCAGGCTGCTCGTCGCGGACGAAGGCAAGACAGGGCGCGGTTCGATTGGAGCCGGCGTTCTGACGCTCTATCCGCCGCGCCGTTGACGATCAGCGGCAGCGCTTCAAGAGCTTTCCCACAGCGGCATCGTCAGCGATCTCGGAGAAAAACGCACCCAAATATTTGACGGCTCTGTCTGCAGACTTGCGCTCGAGATTGGGCGTTGCTCGAACTGCGCTCTCGATCGCCTGCCGCCGGTTTCGGAAGATTGCGGCGGCTTGTGAGACCTCTGCATTCAGCGCGCAATCGCCCCGGTAATAACGCGTGCGCACGGACTTGATGCCGAAAGCGAGCGGGGGCGTCGCGTATGGCGCATCGACGAACCCCGAATAATCGAAATCGTATGGGACGAAAACGAGGCCGCTCGTTGCGGTTTTGTCAGTCCCGAGCAGCTTGCCGTTGTGACAGCATTCGCCCTCGGGGCCGGCGAGCATCGACCAATCGTGATTGGCGATCATGTGAAAAAACAAAGCCGCATGCGCCGCCGAATTTTTATCGTGCTGGGAAAGCGTAAGCTCGCCGGCGCCGACTTCCTTCATGTCGACGCGATCGGCGACGTCGTCCGCATCCTCAATAAAGAAGGCGATACGTTCGGCGACCATTTTGCCGGAATCGCTGTCGACGTACCGCACATTGGCGAGGCGCACGCGAAAGCTCGCCTCAGTCACCGAATTGTACATTCTATACGCCGCGTATTCGAGAAGCGTGTGTCGCTGATACGATGCCGGCGCGCGGCAATGCGTGACCAACTTCAAGGATTTCTGCTTGTGAAAAATCGATCCTTTTGCCGGAGGAGCTGAAAACTTGATCCTCAAGGGAGGAAATTTGCAATTCTCGGGACGTGGGCGCGCATTGCCGCGCGCCGACAGTTCAATTGCAAACTCCTCACCCGCAAAGGCAAGGGTCGCCGGTTTTGGATCGGTCGAAGTCGCCGCCTTTCGAACGATTTCCGAAATAGGACCTGAGATTGTGATGTCGATCGGATCGTCAGACACGAAGAGCTGGGTGATTTCGCCGGCTTTTGCGT
This sequence comes from Parvularculaceae bacterium, assembly GCA_041740755.1. Taxonomy (GTDB): domain Bacteria; phylum Pseudomonadota; class Alphaproteobacteria; order Caulobacterales; family Parvularculaceae; genus Amphiplicatus. The sequence goes on from JBGSLM010000163.1 coordinate 3,386, forward strand.
TCGAGATCGCAAGGGCGGCGACCATCAGCAATGCAATGACCTTCATTCGCCGGCCTCCGGTAGTTTTCGCGCTTCGCCATTGTCATTAGCGACGATGCCGCTTTCGTCGATACGTAGGAACGATCGCGTGCCGCCATAGATTTTCGACGCTCCAGTGTCTGCGGCGATGATGCGCCCGTCATAGAGCGCTGTGACGCCTTCAAGATGCGGCGTGTGGCCAATCACGATTCGCTTTACATCGAACGCGGCAATCGCAGCGGCAAGTTCAATTTCACCTGCGGCGCTCTCTGCTGCGAAGCCGCGATGCCAGAGCGGGCCCGCTTCGTCTTCAAGGATCGTTCCTCCGCCGCCTTCCAGCGCCGCGCGCACGTTTTCGTTGATTTCTTCGATCTTCGAGGACGTATAAACTCCGCCGATGCCGCCATGGACGAACAGCGTGTCGCCAATTCTGACGACTGCGTCATGCGACGCGACCCATGCGCCGATTTTTCCCTTTGGTCCCCACGCGATTCTGTGTTCGAGGAAGCCAAGCGGAACGTCGCTTTCGTACGCGGCCTTGACGCCTTCATCAGTAAGCGCTGGATCCCTATTCCGGTAGAATTCCGTCAGGGCGGCGATATTCGCTTTGAAATGCGCGTCGCGCAGCCTCTTCGATTTGCTCGTCGAAAACGCCGCATACTCCTCGGGGGTCACGTAGCGAAGGTCGCCAATGACGTTCATCGCTTCGTGATTGCCGATGAGCGGCGTAACGCGCCCGCCTTTGCGTCTGGCCTGCTTTTCGAGCTTCATCATGTGCTCGATGATTTTCTTCGTGTGGGGGCCGCGATCCGGCACATCCCCAAGCTGTACGAAAATCGTTCTGCCGCCTGACCATTTGCCTTTGGCGTCAATAAGGCCCGCTTCTCGAAGAATCGAGAAATAGGCGTCGTAATCGCCGTGAAGGTCGCCGACCGCGATTACCGGCGGCGGAGAACCAGCCGCCGCTCCGCGCGCGCCAAAAACGAGGAAAGTCGACGCGAGCGCGAGGACAAGACCCAGGCGAATACGCTGAATATTCCAGGTGCCGTGTATAGTGCGCCTCCCAATTTTCCCGCACGATAGCGTCTAAGCGCTCGGTACGCCAGAAATGGCTGCCGGAATGAATTGAAATCGGCGGTCGCTTCAATTCATCCTCAACTCCCGGCTGCCGTTTGCGCCTGCGGACGCGCGCCCACGCAGGCGCGAGCTGCTGGGTTTTCCTGCATTCACCGCCAGAATGCCAGCCGGCGCCCTCTCATTACGGCTTCGCAAACTGGCGTTTTTCGCTCGGCTGCAACAAAGCGTTCGTCGCCATCGGGCGAAAGCAGACGGGAATTGGCGAAACCTCCTTGCGCAATGACGCAGGAACAGGGTTAGATTCAGGATGTGATACGGCGGCTCCAATTCACTTTCATTGAATCTGCAATATACGGTCGCAAATGACGACTGCGCTAACCATCAATAGCGCCTTTGGGCTCCTGCCCGTGCTCGCATTTCTTGCGATACTCATCCAGTCGGATTCGTTCAAACTGGTGCGCCGCGGATTTGTACTCAGGCTGATCATTGCCGGCGCCGGTGCTGCGCTAATCGCGTATTTCGCCGGCAAGACTGTCATGCTTCAGGCCGGGATTGATTATGAAGCGTTTGTTCAGGTCGGCGGACCAATCCTCGAAGAGGCGCTGAAGGCGCTCGTCGTCATTTATCTAATTCGCATCAACCGGATCGGTTTTGTAATCGACGCGGTCATTGCCGGATTTGCGATCGGGGCGGGATTTGCGCTGCTCGAAAATTATTTTTACCTGCAGGTTCTCGGACAAGGGCAGACGGCGCTCTGGGTGGTGCGGGGATTTGGCACGGCAATCATGCATGGCGGGGCTACCGCAATTTTTGCGATCCTCGCCCAGCTGCTTACTCCGCAAGAGAAGAAGGGCAGTCTTCTGCGCTTCCTGCCGGGCTTTGGCGCGGCGGTTCTGCTTCACGTTCTGTTTAACCAGTTTCTTGCCTACCCGGTGTCCTCGACGATCGCGATGATGGCCGGTCTTGCTGCATCTCTTGGCTTCGTTTTGCACCGCGACCGGCAATCGATCGACCAATGGTTGGAGGTGGATTTCGATGAGTATCGCAGGCTCCTCCTTGAAATCAGGTCAGGGGCCTTCGGCAAGGATAGCATGGGGCGCGTGCTTGAATCATTGCGCATTCGCTTTGATCCGGCGGAAATCGCTGAGATCATCCACTACGTGGAACTGCACACTGAGCTGGTTCTGTTTGCAGAAGAAATTCTGAAAGCCCAAGGACGCGGCGCCGCGATCGAAGTGCCCGAGGCGATCAAGGGGAAATTGGCCCACTTCCATTATCTTGAGGAAAGAATCGGCCGCGCCGTGCGCCTCGTGCTGGGGCGCCATTTGAAATTTTCGCGGTACGAATTCTTTCAGCTTTACAAACTCCAGCGCGATGCTGGGCAGATCATCGAAAAGACCCATGCGTTTAACACCGATCTTCTGCTTAACGCTGCGGATCGCAGCGAGGCGAAGCGCGCATTTCCGGATATCTGCTTTGCACTGGATAATCCCGCCTTGTGCGAGATTTTCATTCCGTTTGACCGCCGCGCCAATCTCTCCAAAGCAAGGAGCAGACGCTGGGGCGCTGTCGCCGTGTTTCTTGCGGCTGGCGCGCTATCGCTTGCCGGCGCTGAGCTGATCTACCGCGATCTGCCGCAAATTCAGTTGCGGATCATCGCTGCGGTAGGCGGCGTAGCCGTCGCCGCCAGTATTATCATCAGCATTTATGGCGTCATTTTTCGCGGAAGAAAGATGCGCTGGCTTGCGGACCGCCTCGCAACGGAGCGATTGCGGCAATTCCATTTCCAGTATTTTGTCGCAAATATGCGGGAAATCCTCGCGGGCGCAAAAGACCCGATCGCCGCTGAAGCATTTGTCGAAAATAGATCCCGGTGCTTTGAAGTTTTCAAAAGCGATTACGTCGACCACATCGACGAGCAATTACATGCTATTGTGCATGAAGAAGACTGCGGCGAAGGAGCCATCTTTCCTCTCACAGAGCAGGCCGTCGCGCCAGACGACGCGCATATCGACCAATATTTCAGCGCCTACGCCCGGCTAAGATTCGATCTGCAGCTCAATTATTGCAATCACGTGCTGCGAGAGAGCAGGGGAATATGGAAGCAGTCCGCTATTCGTCGCGCGCAGATCCTCAGCGCCGTCGCGCTAGCAGGGGTCTTCGGGCTGCTTGCTCTGCACGGGCTGATATTTTTGGGCGCATTTGCGGACATCGGGTGGATGAAAGGGCCATTCATACATGTGCTTGGAATTTGGGCGGCGATAGCGGCTCTGGCCGCCCGCACATTCGAAGAAGGGTTGCAACCGAAACGTGAAATCGAACGCATGCGGCAATATCGCGTTTCCTTGCGCCGCACGCACGCCCGCTTTCGAGCCGCAGACACGCCAAGCCTGAAAATCGCGGCGATGCAGGAACTCGAAAAACTAACCTATCAGGAAATGGCGCTCTTCCTGAAGAGCAACTACGAAGCTCAGTTCGTTATGTAATCCGATAGTGGCGGCTCTTCGCGGTCGCGCCGGGCATACTGAATATCCCGCATGGTCCGGAAGCCGGTGGAACGAGGGCGCATAGCGCAAATTCAGATTGCGAATTTGCGCCCGGCTGTCCCGGCGTTGCGTTCGCTCGGTTCTCCGGTCAGATAACGGGCAGGTCGCAACGCGAACGAATTACAACCTGCTCGAAGCGAATTCCGGGCGGCCCTTGAGCGAATCGCATGACAGCGTTCGTATGCTGATTTTCAGCAGGTTGGCCGCCAAACGCATGAAAGAGCGGCGCATTCTTATCTTGTTGCGTCGCAATGTGATTGGCGATCGTGCGGTGGGCGGCTGTGACCTTGGTCACTGATTTGGCCGATTGACCGGCGCACGTAGCGGTCGCAACTTGTCGCGAGAAAGTGTTATAGCCAGCTCTAAGCGTATCGGGCGAACATATCCAAGGAGGAGCCAAAATGTCCCCCACCATCGGAAAATACCGCAATACGCTACTTATAGGCGGCGCCGTCGCCGCCGTCGCAGCGGTCATCTATTTTGTTGGCGCACGGACTGATGTCGACGGGAGCAAAGCATCCGGGACGATTGCAGCAGCGGATCGGTATCAGGATGCGCAGGTCGGCGCCGACGATATCGGGCTTGGCGACGAGACAGTCTCCGACTTCATGCAGACCGAAACATTCGATCTCCTGGTCAAGGACGAAAATTTCCGCGCGCTCGCCGCCGATCCAGGGTTCTCCGCGCTCGCACAACACCCTCAAGCGCTCGCAGCGATGGCCGCAGCGCCGGCAG
>JBGSLM010000164.1:0-10276 GCA_041740755.1 Parvularculaceae bacterium
TTTTCGTCGACTGTCATCACTGGTCAGACGCGGAATTCACCTTTTTGCGCCAACTCGAGGCGCACTTGATTTCGACCAGCACGCAAATATTCTATCCGGTAAATTCTAACGATTGATCGCTCTGCAATTCGCTCCACCCCGAACATGACCGCCAAGGGAAATTTTTCTCTGAGGAACAAGGCAATTCTGGCTGGTCATGCTATTGGGCGAGGAATGGCGCTGTACGTTTCGTGAAGTCTTCCTCGACAGAGGATCCTTCTATTTATGTAAAGCGCCTCCCAATCACTTCCCCATCAACGCCGCCGCAATCTCGCTTGAGGTCGACTCCGCTGCCATGCGGATCGGATGATCCGTCAAATGCGCATAGCGTTCTGTCGTTCTCATTTGAGAATGGCCAAGCATCTTTGCGATCAGGAAGAGGCTGCTGCCGGAGGCGGCCGCGACGCTGGCGAATGAGTGCCGCAAATCGTGCAGGCGAAGATTGTCGAGGTCGGCGCGTTTTCGGATCTTTGACCATACCCGTTGCAATCCGACGAAATGACCTTCGCCGGTTGTTGCGGGGAAAACATAGGGGCTGCTCGTTCGTGGCTGATCCTTGAGAATCGAAACAGCGGTAGAGCCGAGCATGATCGCCTTTGCGCCGGTCTTGCTGTCCGGCAGGCGGATCGCGCCGCGTTCGAGATCGACCCATTCCCACTGAAGCTTCAGAATTTCGCTTTTTCGGGCGCCGGTCAGGATGAGCATTCTGATGACGGCGACAGCGACGGCGTTCGCGCCATCGCGTTCCGCCTCCGAAAGCGTTTGTCCCAATCGTGCAAACTCCGCCGTCGACAGGAACCGCTCGCGCTGCGGCAGCTTGAAATTCTTGGTGCCCATCACGGGATTGGAAGCCAGAAACTGGCGGTCGACCGCGAAAGTGCAGATCGAACTCAAAGTGTCCCGCGTCCGGTTGGCCGTCCCCCTGCCGCCTTTGACGATCGCCCGGCCGCGCGGCTTGGTCCGGATATCGGCCTTGGTATGGCCCGACGCGATCCGCGTCATGAAGAGCTCAACGTCCGCCTTGGTCAGGGACGAGACTAGCCGCCGCCCGACAAGCGGCTTGATATGGCGGCGGATGAGGCTCCGGTCCGTTTCGATGGTCGATGCCTTCTTCCGCGAGGAGCCTTCTTCCATATAAAGATCGCAAAGCTGGTCGATGCGAATGGTCTTCGCCTGATGGGCCTGGTGCGGGTCGACTCCATCGCAAACCGTCGCGAGCAGGCGGATCGCTTCCTTGCGCGCCTCATCGACCGTCCAGGGGGAGCCGTGGCGGCCGATCGTAAAGCGCCGCTTGCGCCCCTCAAGCCGCGCCTGCAGGATGTAAACCCGCCCGCCGGCGGGCGTCACCTTCACGCCAAACCCGGCGATTTCCGTGTCCCAGAGAAAGGCGTCTCTGGTTTTCGCTTTGGCGCCCTCAACGACGCGCTTTGTGAGTTTTGTCGGCATCGATCCCTCCAATTTCCAGCATCCATATAGCATCCAGCAGGGATCGAATTCTGCGACATTCCCGGGAAAACGCCGATAGAGCGCGTTCGTAAAAAGCGAGAAAAAACAGATATTTACGGTAATTCCGGGAAATTCCGTGTACTGCCTTTAACGCCTTCACACCGTAGGGGTCACAGGTTCGAACCCTGTCGCGCCCACCAGGTCACCCAAGATTGCTCCGGGTCCAGAATTTCAACCTGAACACAGCTTTTTTTGGCGCCGCCCGGAATTGCTGCGACGCAGCATTATCGCCCGATAGCCGCCAAACGCGCGTAAACTGCTTGTTGCAATTTTGGCACGGTTGATCAGCCGCCTTTAAATCACTGCTGACGTTTACTTTACGCAGACTCTAAGGCGCGCAAATACTGCAACATCCACGAGCGCAGGAGCGAATCCGACGCCGTCAATCTGCCCCGTCAGGGAGGGGCGCAAGAAGGGGTTATCCATGAAAGTGTCCAACAGTCTCGTTAAAATTACGGGGCGTCTTCTCTGCGGCGCCGCCGCAGGCGCGATTGCGTCGACGGCCGCATTCGCGCAAAGCGATGAAATCATCGTCACAGCAACCAAGCGCGAACAAACGCTTCAGGAAGTGCCGATCGCAGTTTCGGTCGTCGACGACCGCGCGATCGAGCAATCTAACGTGCAGGATCTCTTCGACCTGCAGACGATGGTGCCAAGCTTGCGCATCAGCCAGCTTCAGAACTCGTCGCAGACAAACTTCATCATCCGCGGCTTCGGCAACGGCGCCAACAACCCCGGCATCGAAAGCTCGGTCGGCGTGTTCATCGACGGCGTCTATCGTTCGCGCTCGGCCGCCGCGATCCTCGACCTCCCTGTGCTTGAGCGCGTTGAAGTGTTGCGCGGTCCGCAGTCGACCCTGTTCGGAAAGAACGTGTCGGCGGGCGCAATCTCGATCACGACCAAGAAGCCGGATTTTGAATGGGGCGGCGTCGCCGAGGCGAGCTATGGCCGCTTTGACGAAGTCATCTTCCGCGGCTCGCTGACGGGGCCGATCTCCGACAAGCTCGCATTCCGTCTGTCGGGCAGCACCAACAACCGCGAAGGCTATTACACCAACGTCGTCGACGGGATGGACGTCAACGAACGCGATCGCTGGGCGATCCGCGCCGACGTCCTTTTCGAGCCGTCGGATTCGATCAGCTTCCGCGTTATCGGCGATTACAACAAGATCGATGAAGTCTGCTGCGGCGCGGTCCAGTTGCTCAACGGCCCCGCTACGCAGTTCATCGGCGCGCCGATTCCGTTCGGCCTTGGCGAAACGGTCGATAGCGATGCAGATCGCGCCTACCTGATTGCGCAGGACGCGGTCGTTCGCAACGGCCTCACCGGCAAAGGCATTTCCGGCCAGATGGACTGGGATTGGGGCGGCGCCGTGCTGACCTCGATCACCGCCTATCGCGAACAGTCGGACGACACGCAAACCGACGTCGACTTCTCGGGCGCTGACATCGCGACTAACCCGCAGATCCGCGATTTCAAAACGTTCACCCAGGAAGTCCGGATCGCTTCCACCGGCGACAATACGATGGACTGGCTGATCGGCGGCTTCTATTTCGACGAAAGCGTCTATCTCGATCGCGACGTCTACTGGGGGCAAGACACCCGCAATTACTTCAACGGTCTCGCCGGCGGCGCGCTGCCGGGCTTTGAAATGGCGATTGGACTTCCGGTCGGAACCCTCTTTGCGCCGGGCCAGGGCTATCTCGGCGAATACAACATGGACGACACGTCGTTCTCGATCTTCGGCCAGCTTGATTTCCATCTGACGGACAGGCTGACGGTGTCGGGCGGCCTTGCCTATCTCGACGACAAGAAAACCTACACGATCAACGATCAGTTGACCGACGTCATGTCGAACCTGAATCTCGTTCAGATCGGCTTCGCCGGTGCCTTCTCAGCGATCGCAATGGTGCCGCCGACGCCTGCGAACCTTAGCAATCCGATCTACGCCGGCGCGGTCGCAGCAGCGACTGCGATCTCGACGACGCCGTGCTCGGTTATGAACCCGCCGCCGGCCTGCAACGGCGCCCTTGCCTTGAGCCCGCTGCAGCTCTTTGTGCCGCCGACGAACATTCCGCCCGGCGCAAACGCCGCTGATGACGGCATCGCCGAAGGCGACAAGGTCACCTACACGCTGCGCGCAACTTACGAGTTCACGGACGGGTTCAGCGGCTACTTCACCTATTCGAATGGCTGGAAGGCGTCTGCCGTCAACCTGTCATCCGACTCGCGCATTCCAGATCCGATCACCGGCCTTGGCCGCGAAGCGGGACCGGAATCGGTCAAGCTCTATGAACTCGGCTTCAAGGCCAAGTTCGATCAGGGCTATCTGAACGTCGCGCTGTTCGATCAGACGATTAACGGCTTCCAGTCGAACATCTTCACCGGCACGGGCTTCGTGCTGGCGAACGCGGGCAAACAATCGGTTCGGGGCTTCGAAGTTGAAGGTCTCTATCAACCTTGGGAACCGCTGGTCGCAACATTCGGCGTCACCTATCTCGACCCGGAATACGACTCGTTCACGAACGCGCCATGCGCCACCTTCGTCGGCATAGCGCCGCCGGCGTGCCTCGTTCCGGGCGCAACGACGTTCGACGCTTCGGGCGTCCGTCCAGCCGGCATCGCGCCGTGGAGCATTGCAGCGTCGCTGACCTACACGCAGCCGCTCGGCGACAACGCCGAAGGCTATCTCCGCGGCGAATTTGAAGCCGAGACCGATGTCCAGGCGATTGAAAACGTCCCGGCGGCGGTTGCTTCCCGCAACGTCGAACAGCTGAACCTCAGCGTCGGCGTCAACTGGGAGAACGGCTTCGAGATCCAGGGATGGATGCGCAACGCCCTCAACGACCGGTACATCGTTCAGGCGTTCCCGACCGTCGCGCAGTCCGGCTCATTCTCGGGCTATCTCAACGAGCCGCGCACCTACGGCGTCACGATCCGCAAGAAGTTCTAAGCGGACAAGATTATTCTCTGACGGAAAGGGCGGCCTTCGGGCCGCCTTTTTTGTTTGTCCGGATGCGGATGGTTAGCGCCGGTTAACGACATCCGATCACGAAGGATTAAGCGATTTCCTTCAAAATGCTCCTAACCGGGATAGAGCCGCAGGCGCGATTCTTGCTTTGATTTTCCCTAAAGGGTTGCGCCGGAACAGGCCGGCGGGAGTTGGGCGAAAATGAAACGGTTTCAGACAGTCAGAGGTCCGCGCTTCCTCAAATGCCGCAGCGGCTCGTCAGCGGTCGAATTCGCGCTCGTCGCGCCGCTTTTCTTTGCGCTGACGTTTTCCATCCTGGAAGCAGGATATTTCTTCTTCGTCGAGTCCGCCGTCGAAGCGGCGAACGCCAAGGCGGCGCGCCTCATTCGCACCGGACAGGCGCAGACAAATTCAATTTCCAGAGACGCGTTTTTCGCCGAGATCTGCGACGTCGTGAAGCTTTTCGGGGACTGCAACGACCGCCTGACCGTCGATGTTGCGCGCTTTGCGACATTTTCTGAACTCGCCGCCGACATTGCAGCGCCGGTCTGCCGGGACGCTGACCCGGACGAAGTTGACGCCATTCCCTTTCAAGCGGGCGGCGCGCGCGACATCGTCCGCGTCCGCGTTTGTTACATGCACAAGAGCATCAATCCGGGACTTGGGCTCAATCTCGAAAAATCGGATGGGGGCGCTGCGAAGATATTCTCGACGACGATCTTCCGCAATGAACCCTACGACTCATGAGGCGGCCATGATTTTCAAATCTCACCACGCGTCGTTCTACGCTTTTGTCCGCTCGCGCTCAGGACTTGCGGCGGTCGAGTTCGCCTTTATTGCGCCGATCATGATCTTGCTGTTCTTCGGCGTCATCGAAGGGTCGGCAGGCTATTCGACGAACCGAAAAGTGCTGATGTCGGCGAACACGCTGGCCGACCTCGTCGCGCAGGAAACCTCGATCACAAAAGACAATCTCGACGATCTCTTTGTCGGCATGGAGGACGTGATCGATCAACGCGATATCGACGTAACCTTTCGGGTCGTCAGCGTTTATCTCGATACGGCGACGGACGAAGTGAAAGTCCACTGGAGCCGGGATTCAAACAATGCGGCGCCCTATGCGGCGGGGTCCGTCTTTCCAGGCGAACTCGACGCCAGCCTGCTGGACGACGCAGCCTCGCTGATCGTCGCCGAAACCACCTATGAATACGCATCGCCGATCTCGCAAAAAGTTATCGGCGCAGTCACGATGAGAAAGACCGCGACGCGCTGGCCGCGCCTTTCAACCAAAGTTCAGTTCTGCATCGTCGCCGGTTCCTGCACGACATAAAAAAACCCCGCCGATCCGGCGGGGTCTTCCTTAGGCGCCGGGAGAAGGCGCGCTATTCGGTGACGTTTGTAATCTTGTTGCGCGGCGCATTGTCCGAGGCGATCAGCCTGCGGATAAGCTCCGGCGTCGATTCAAGGCTTGCCTGATGGATCGCCGCCATTGAGCCGTCTGTCGCAACCGCAACGTCAAAGCCGATCGATTGCCCTGACTGAACGTTGAGGGCGGCAGCCGACATATCGTCCGCATAGCCGTCGGCGCTGACGGTTTTGGTCGCGACTTCATTGCGGAACCGCTGTGCGAGCTGGAAATAGTTGTAAATGCTCGACGCGATATTGCCGCGCGGAATGCCATAGTCGGCGATGTCGTAACGGCTGAGGAAGGCGCCCGATCCGTCCGAATACATGCCGGCGCTCGCGAAGTGGTATTTCTGATTGAAGGCCGAAACCGATTGCGGATTGGGCGAGCCGCCGGAGAAAATCGTGATGATGTTGGCGCCGACGCAATTCGATTTTCCATCCGCGCCGATGCACGCCGTCGGGAGGACATTGAAACTCAGATCCGCGCCGATCGACGCGGCGATGAATATCCGCCCATCGGCAAGCTGACGTTCCTGCCACACAACCCCGAGCTCGGTGAGAACCGGACCGATATTGACGACATCGAAATTCGCGACCATGCCGCGCGGATTCGAAATCAGATCGCTGTTCTGGGCGTTCGCGGCCCCAGCCGAGATAACAAGCGCAATTGCGCCAAGCGACGTGCGCATGAGCATCTTCATAGTGAAATCCCCAATCCTGTTTGCCACCCGAGCGCCCCGTCGCCCGCTTCAGACGATCCTACGAGGGAAACCCGTTTCGGGCAAATCCCGCGTGACATTGCGGGCCGCCCGTGGTTGAAGCCCGCACAATGGACAATCGACGCCCCAAAGACGCGAAAAGACCGCCCGCTGTTCGCCCTATGTGTAATCGCGGAAAGCCTGACCGCCCCAAAAAGCCGCCTCCCCCGCCGCCGCCGGGTCTTGAGCCAAGGCGGGCGGCGCTCGACATCCTGACGCTTGTCGCTTCCGGCCGAACGCTCGATCAGGCGCTTGAGGACTGCCGGACCTTCAATGCGCTTGAAGGCCCTGACCGCGGCCTTGCCCACGCGCTTGCAGCGACAGTCATGCGCCGGCGCGGGTCGATCGACCATCTGATCGGCCTTTATATCGACAAACCGATCCCAAAACGCTCGGCGCGGGCGACCGACGTCCTGCGCCTTGCCGCCGCTCAAAGCCTGTTCCTCAAGACGCCCGACCATGCGGTCGTCTCGACCGCTGTCGCGCTGGCCCAGGAGTTCCGGGAGACGGCGGGATATTCAGGCCTCGTCAATGCTGTCGCCCGAAAGATCGCCGCTTCCGGGCCCGACGCCTTAACCGGCCTTTCCGAGCGCCTTGATACCCCGGGATGGATCTGGCGGGGGTTGGAGCGGAATTTTGGCGCTGATGGCGCAAGAGCGATCGCAAGAGCGCATCAAAAAGAAGCTGCGATCGATCTCACCCCCCGCGATCCGGCGGACGCGGCAAACCTCGCCGGGACGGTTCACGGCCTGTTGCTGCCGACGGGGTCCGTGCGGCTTGCTTCTGGAACAAAGCTGACTTTGCTTTCGGGCTACAGCGAAGGCCTCTGGTGGGTGCAGGACGCCGCCGCTGCGATCCCCGCGAGGCTTCTCGGCGACGTCAGGGGGAAGGTCGTTTTCGATCTTTGCGCGGCGCCGGGCGGAAAGACCATGCAGCTCGCCGCGGCGGGCGCTGAAGTCATCGCCGTCGATTCAGAAGGATCGCGCCTTAAAACAGTCGCCGAAAACCTCGTCCGCACCCGCCTTATGGCGGAGACGCTGAGGGCGGATATCCTCGACTGGGAGCCGCCGCGCCTTGCCGATGCGATCCTGCTTGATGCGCCCTGCACGGCGACCGGCACGATCCGCCGTCACCCTGATATTCCCTGGTCAAAGACCGAAGAGCAGTTGAAATCGCTTGCCGCCGTCCAGGCGAAGATGATCGACAAAGCGGTCTCGATGCTGAAGCCCGGCGGAATGCTCGTTTACTGCACCTGCTCGCTGCAGCCCGAGGAAGGCGAAAAACAGGCCGCCGCAGCGCTCGTCCGCCAGCCGCGCCTCACGCGCATTCCGATCCGGCCGGAGGAGATCGGAGGCCTTTCCGCCATCACCCGCGACGGAGACCTTCGCACCCACCCGGCGATGCTCGGGCCCGAAGGCGGAATTGACGGCTTTTTCGCCGCCCGCTTCCGGCTCGATTAACCGTTTATTTTGTATAGCAAAACGCCGCGCGAGGCCTTGTAATCGACCCCCGAAATCCTGATATTGAAGGTCGGCTTTAAGCAACCTTCGAAAGAAAGGCTGATCTCTTCATGAACGACACAGGCAGAAATTACGGCGCTACGACGGTCCGCGCCGATGGCCGCGCGATCGACCAGGGCCTGCGCCAGTACATGCTCGGCGTCTATAATTATATGGCGATGGCTGTCGCCGGTACCGGCCTCGTCTCGCTCGCCGTCGCCTCGAACCCGGCGATGGTTCAAACGATCGCCGGCACCCCGCTGAAATGGGTCCTTTTCGCCGCGATCTTTGGGATCGGCATGCTGGCGCCGCGCGTCATTTTCTCGGGCTCGAAAACGGCCGCGCACGGCCTCTTCTGGCTCTATGCGGCTATCTGGGGCGCGATGATCGCGCCAATGCTTTACGCCTTTAACGCCGCCGGCGCCGCATCCGAGATTTACAAGGCGTTCTTCATCACCGCGTCTGTGTTCGGCGCAACCAGCCTTTACGGCTACACCGCCAAACGCGACCTCTCTCCCATCGGCACGTTCCTGTTCATGGCGTCGATCGGCCTTCTGATCGCAATCGTCCTCAACGCGCTCATTTTCCAGTCGACAATGATGAGCCTTTTGACGTCGTGCGGCGTCGTTCTCGTGTTCTCGGCGGTCACCGCCTATGAAACGCAGATGATCAAGGAAATGTATCGCGAAGGCGGCCAGGCGAACGACCGCGCCGCGATCTTCGGCGCCTTCGCGCTTTACGGCTCCTTCGTCACGCTTTTCGTGCATATCCTCAACATTCTCGGGATCATGCGAAACGACTGACCGAATTGATGGTCGGATTTTGAACCCCCGCCCTGTAAGGCGGGGGTTTTTCTTATCAGTCTTGTGAAGCCCTGTGACGAGAAAGCCGCTGGCGGATTCCGCCGCAACGTGTTCAATCCCCGATAATGAAATCTGCGGACCAATCCGGCCTCCCGATCTCGAACGCCTCGCCCGAATCTGCGGCGGGGTACGATTCCTATGTCCGGGAATTTCTGTCCTACGGCTCCCGCCTGCGCGAGCTGTTCGCGGTCGCTGACGCCTCGCCCGACGCAACGCTGTTGAATGCGCACGCCGCCGCGCTCCATCTCGCCTTCGAGGGCGCAGAAGGATGGACGCACGCTGCGCCTTATCTGACGCGCATGCGCCTTGCGCAAAGCGTTGCGACCGATCGTGAGCGTCTCTTCGCCGCTGCTGTCGAAAGCTGGGCGGCGCGCGACTACATTCGCGCTCTCGCGGCGCTTGAAGAGCTGACCGTCAGATGGCCCGCCGATCTTTGCGCGGTCAAATGGGGTCAGTATCACGCCTTCAATCTCGGCGACCGGGAAGCGCTGCTGCGGTTTGGCGAGCGCGCGCGGATCGTCTTTGAAGACCATCCCTATGCGCACGGAATGATCGCCTTCGCGCTTGAGCAAAATCACCGCCTCGAAGAAGCGGAAGAAGAGGGCCTTCGCGCGACCGAGATCGCGCTCGACGACGCCTGGGCGCACCATGCGGTCGCGCATGTGATGGAAACGCAAGGGCGGGCCAGAGACGGCGCGCGCTGGCTCGATCACTGCTCGCACACATGGGAAAAGAAAGGCGTTTTCATCCGCGACCATAATTGGTGGCATGCAGCGCTGTTCCGGATTTCACTCGGGCGTATGGACGACGCACTGTCCGTCTACGACGCAAAACTCTGGGGGGCTTGGCCCGAATTCCCACAAGAGCAGATCGGCGCTGTTTCGATATTGTGGCGCCTTGAAATGCAGGGTCTTGATGTCGGCGGGCGATGGGCGCCGGTACTCGAACAGGTGCGAAGGCGCGCAGGCGAGCACATTCTCCCGTTCCACGATCTCCACTATCTCTACGCGCTAGCGCGCGCCGGCGAGCCGGGCGAAGCGGAAGCGTTCCTTGCTTCGTTGAAACGATACGCGGAAGCTGCGAGCGATCCGTACAAATCATTCTGGCGCGATACGGGAATTCCCGCCGCCGAAGCGGTCAGCGCTTTCGCCGCTGAGGATTACGCGGCTGCGGCGGAAGGATTTGCGCGCGCGCTGCCGACGCTTGAGCGCGTCGGCGGCAGCCACGCCCAGC
>JBGSLM010000165.1:0-4698 GCA_041740755.1 Parvularculaceae bacterium
ACGCGGGCCGGTCGCGCCGAACAGACGGGACAATCGGAATGCGCGGCGGCGTCAAACACATGTCCCTCAAGGCATCGCGTCAGCCTTAGACGCGCGTCCTCGCCGATTGGCTTGTCATTCATCGTCGTCTCCTATTTAGGCGCCGGCGTTACTGCGATGCGCTTTCGCACCGCTGCAATTTCGGCGGCGCGCTCTTCCGGCGTCGGCTTGCTGAACGCGATTTGAAAGGCTTCATCGACCGTGAAAGCGCCGAGATAATCAAAGGGTTGCTCAAATGACAGCAGCGAAGTCGGCGGGGCGACGAAAAATCCGCTATAGGATATCGCATGCGTGACCACGGCGCACACGGCGTCCGGCGGACCCGCCATAAGGTTGACGTACACCTTGTATCGGCTGCCGCCGGGGGTTTCCGACACCAGCGACATTTCCGCGCCTGGCCCGCGCGACGTGTCGGAGGTGATGTCGCCGGTGAAGCGTTGTTGTCCCCTCACGCGCGGATCGAACATCGCGCCCGGTTGATCGGTCTGCACCGATACGCGATCCGATTCGAGGAAGAGGTCGACGTTGGCGTCGCAATCCCATTGCGCGGCGACGACGAGCGGGCGGCGCATTTCGAGCCGTTCGATAAGCCCTTGCGCGCGGGACAGTTGCGCAGCCGACTGCTGAAGCTCCGATTCCAGCCTGTTCGCTTCGGCATGAACCGAGGCGAGATGATTTTCGACCCGCTCGATGTCGGCCGAGATCGCCCGGCCCAATTCTTCGATGCCGCCCGCCGTATCGGATCCGTCGATCCCAGCGGTCGTCGCGCCGTCTCTTGAGTCAATGAGATCTGAAAAAATCCCCTCCGTGCCGTCGCGGATTTCGGCGAGTCCGGCGATCGCCGCGTTGAGTTTCGCGCGCATCTCGTCGACGTCTTCGGTCGTATCAGGATCAAGGACGTAGTACTGCGCGAGTATCACCATGACGATCAGAAAAGAACCCATCGCGCCGGAAATGACATCCATCAGCGACAGGCTGAAGATATTTATCTCACGATTGCGCGCTTTCATCGCGACGCTCCGATCACGATTTCACGGGCTCAACATAGAGCCTGTTGATCAGGTTCTTAAGACAATATGAGCCGGCGCGATTCACCGCGAGTTCTTCTTCCTTCTGGATCATGTTGAGGAAGAATACGATGATCGCGCTTTCAAAGAGCGCGATTACGGTCGTATCGAACGCAACAGCGAGGCTCCCCGTGATGAGCTTCATCTGCATGTTCTCCGGATCGATCAAGGTCAACGCGGAACCGATGCCTGCGACAGTTCCGATAAACCCGACCGTCGGAATCGCCCACGACAAGTACCGCAGCAGCTGATACCTTAAATCGACCCGGTGGGCGATAAGCTCAAGCGTCGCATTCAGTACGCTGACGGTCTGGTCGACTGATCTGCTCGCCTGAGTCTGAAGAACGCAAAGATCGATCAGATAAGGAAGAAAGCCGTTTTCCGCATCGAAGGACCCGGCGACCTTGCGGCGTATCGGCCCGAGGTCGTCGATGGCGAGCACCGCCTCGTCGCTTTCAGGAAGATAATTCCTTGAGAGGTGCGCGGCTTCTTTTCGCGACGCGCGCCGCCGGATGAAGAGTTCGCCGAGCGCGAGGAAAAAAAGCACGTGCTCGACATTCTGGATCGTAAACGGATATGGAAATACTGCATCGCCGCGTCCGAGCCAGAAAGCGGCGGCGCGGCCGCTTCCGCCGAGCGCCAGATCAGCGACGAGGATGACAATGCACGCTGCGAGAAGAGACAGCGCAAGCGAAACCAGCGCATCGGGTAACGGCGCTGCGGCCTTTACCCGTTTTGATTGAAGCGCGTTCGATTCCATTGCCGACGACCTCCGCTTGCGCATGAAGGAAAGACGCCACTGAAAACCCAAGCCTAATGACACGCGGACGCGATGCGGGCGCCGCAGTTTCTACACGTCCAATTCCGCCGTCAGGGCGTTTTCCTGAATGAATTCGCGCCGCGGCTCGACGACTTCGCCCATGAGTTTGGTGAAAATGTCGTCCGCATCGTCCGCTTCCTTGACCCTCACCTGCAGTAAAACGCGCGCGGTCGGATCGAGGGTCGTCTCCCAGAGCTGGTTCGGGTTCATCTCGCCAAGACCCTTGTAGCGCTGAATGGCGACGCCCTTTTCACCTGCGGCCCGCGCCGCGCGGAGGAGGCTGTTCGGACCGGTCACGGTGTCCTTGTGGTCCTTGCGGGTCCATTTCGCGGGCTTTGCGAAAATGTCGGCGAGGTCGTTCATCATATCCTGCGTGCGTCTTGCGTCGCCGCTGAGCAGCACTTCGCGCGGAAGCAGATGGCGTTCCGCAACGCCGCGCAGTTCGCGCTCGAACATATAGCCGCCCTCGCCGTCGGGCGCGCCTTTCCAGCCGCGCTCAAACTCATCCGCGATCAGATCGAGCCGCGCCGCCGTTCTGTCCGCGAGCGCCTGCGCTTCGACGGGATCGGACGGCGCTTCGTGCAGCGCCCGCGCGAGCGCCGACTGAACGATGACGTCGCGCGAGAACCGCGCCGGGAATTCGTCGATCGTCTCGCGCACCTTGCGCGCGCGCATGACGATATTGGAAAGATCGGCGCCGGCGATCGTTTCGCCGCCGTCGAGGACGAGGGCTGAATCGGCGACGCCCTCCGCGTAGAGGTAATCTTCGAGTTCTTTATCGTCGAGCACATATTGCTCGGACTTGCCGCGCGTCAATTTGTAGAGCGGCGGCTGCGCGATATAGAGGCAGCCCTTGCTGATGACGTCCGGCATCTGGCGGAAGAAAAACGTCAACAGAAGCGTTCTGATATGGGCTCCGTCGACGTCGGCGTCGGTCATGATGACGATCTTGTGGTAGCGCAGCTTTTCGATGTTGAAATCATCGCGGCCGATCCCGGCGCCGAGCGCGGTTATCAGCGTGCCGATTTCCTGGCTGCCGAGCATTTTGTCAAAGCGCGCTCGTTCGACGTTGAGGATCTTGCCGCGGAGCGGCAGAACCGCCTGATTTTCACGGTTTCTGGCCTGTTTCGCCGATCCGCCTGCCGAGTCGCCCTCGACGATGAACAGCTCCGATTTCGCCGGATCGCGTTCCTGACAATCGGCGAGCTTCCCGGGCAGCGATGAGACATCGAGAGCGGATTTGCGGCGCGTCAGCTCGCGCGCCTTTCTCGCGGCTTCCCGCGCCATCGCGGCCTCGACGATTTTCTGGACGACCTTGCGCGCTTCGCCCGGATTTTCCTCAAACCATTCGCCGATCTTTTCCGCGACAACGCCTTCGACGACGGGCC
Source organism: Parvularculaceae bacterium (assembly GCA_041740755.1). GTDB lineage: Bacteria > Pseudomonadota > Alphaproteobacteria > Caulobacterales > Parvularculaceae > Amphiplicatus. The sequence goes on from JBGSLM010000165.1 coordinate 3,315, forward strand.
GCACTTCCGATGATACGAGCTTGTCTTTTGTCTGTGAGGAGAATTTCGGGTCAGGCACTTTCACCGACAGGACGCAGGTGAGCCCCTCGCGCGCGTCGTCGCCCGTGACGCCGATTTTTTCTTTCTTGGCGATGCCGGATTCGGCGGCGTAATTGTTGATGATGCGCGTCAGCGCCGCACGAAATCCTGCAAGGTGCGTTCCGCCGTCGCGTTGCGGGATGTTGTTGGTGAAGCAGAGAACTTTCTCGTGATAGCTGTCGTTCCACCACATGGCGACATCGACGGTGACGCCATTGCGCTCGGCGGTGAACGAGATCGGCGCGTCGATGAGCGGCGTCTTCGATTTGTCGAGATAGCGCGTATAGGCGACGAGCCCGCCCTCATAATAGAGCTTTTCCTCGCGCACTTCGACGTGACGCGCATCTTTGAGACGTATGGAAACGCCGGAATTCAGGAACGCCAGCTCGCGCAGCCGATGCTCAAGCGTGTCAAAATCGAATTCGGTGGCGGTGAAGATCGTCTTTGACGGAAAAAACGTCACCTCGGTGCCGCTCGTTGTCGCGTCACCGACGACCTTTAGCGGCGCAACGGGGACGCCGAGGTGGAAGCGCATGTAATGTTCCTTGCCGGAACGCTTGATCCTGAGATCGAGCCATTCCGACAGGGCGTTGACGACCGAGACGCCGACGCCGTGAAGGCCGCCGGACACTTTGTAGGAATTCTGGTCGAATTTCCCGCCTGCGTGCAGCTGGGTCATGATGACTTCGGCTGCGGAGACGCCTTCGGTCGGGTGAATGTCGGTCGGGATGCCGCGACCGTTATCGCGCACCGTCACCGATCCGTCTTCGTTCAGAGAAACCTCGATGTCGTCGCAATAGCCCGCCAGCGACTCGTCGATCGCGTTATCGACGACCTCATAGACCATGTGATGAAGTCCAGACCCGTCATCGGTGTCGCCGATATACATGCCGGGGCGCTTCCTGACCGCATCAAGCCCTTTGAGGACCTTGATCGAGTCGGCTCCGTAGGCTTCCGAGCCTTCGTTTTTCGCGGCGGTGTTCGCCATGTCGTCACTACCCTGGTGTTATCTTAATTCGCTGACAGCGCCGTTATTGACCTCGAACGCCTGGGCGCGCGGGCCCCACGCGTCGAAGAGAGCGGCGTCCGTGCCTGTCATGAAACACTGGAAACCGAGATCGTCGAGAATATCGAATAGCGCCGCGCGGCGATCGGTATCGAGATGCGCGGCGATTTCATCGAGAAGCAGCACGAGCGGCGCGCCGTCCGGCTTTAGGGACAACGCGCGCGCATTGGCGAGTACGAGACCGATCAATAGCGCTTTTTGCTCGCCGGTCGAGCAAAGACGCGCGGGCCGGCCCTTGGC
>JBGSLM010000166.1:0-3859 GCA_041740755.1 Parvularculaceae bacterium
GGATCGTCGTCGGCTCGGGCGAGGGGCTCGACGCCGTCCGAAGAAGGCTTGCTGCGGTAAAGCCCGCGTCAGCGGCCGAAGCCGGTGACGTCGTGATCGCCCTTAACCTCCCGGACGCCGGAGGTCGGGAGGTTGAACTCCTCATCAAGACCCGGGCGGCCTGCACCCCCGCGATGCGCGGGGCGCTCAAGGCGGTCGAGGGGGTTTTGGACGTCGAACTCGTCTAGGGGAGAAATCGTTCCTCAGGCGCCCGTTTTCGCACCCGCAAAACGCCTGTTGAAAACCCGCCGTTTCCCGCCTATACGGCCCGCCATCACACACGCGGACGGTCGTCCTCGGTCGGCGCCGGCTCTTTTCCGGCTCTGCCCTATGGCCCCGCGGAGGAAAAACCGAAGGAGAACTAAATGGCGCTGCCAGAATTCAGCATGCGCCAGCTTTTGGAAGCTGGCGTACATTTCGGCCACCAGACCCACCGCTGGGACCCGAAAATGAAATCCTACATTTTCGGCGATCGGAACGGCATCCACATTGTCGATCTGTCACAAACCGTTCCGCTGCTGCATCAGGCGCTCGTCAAGATCCGCGACACCGTCGCGGGCGGCGGCCGCATCCTGATGGTCGGCACCAAGCGCCAGGCGCAACAGCCGATCGCAGAAGCTGCAAAACGCTGCGCGCAATATTACATGAACGTGCGCTGGCTCGGCGGCACGCTGACCAATTGGGAAACGATTTCAAATTCCATCCGTAAGCTGAAGGAAATGGAAGAAATCCTGTCCGGCGGGGGCAAGGGCTTGACCAAGAAAGAACAGATGCAGCTCTCGCGCGAGATGGAAAAGCTCGAAGCGTCGCTCGGCGGCATCCGCGATCTCGGCGGTCTTCCCGATCTCCTGTTCGTGATCGACGTCAAAAAAGAGGCGATCGCGGTCAAGGAAGCCAAGAAGCTCGGCATCCCCGTCGTCGCCATCGTCGACACCAATTGCTCGCCCGACGACATTGACTTCATCATTCCGGGGAATGACGACGCAAGCCGCGCGATCGCGCTTTACTGCAACCTCGTCGCCGACGCCGTCATTGACGGCATCTCCGCGAGCCAGGGATCGCTCGGCGTCGATATCGGCGCCATTGCGGATGCGCCGATCGAAACCAATATCGCAGAGCCGGCGGCCGCTCAGGCCTGACGCGCAAAGCCGCGAAAAAAAGGCGCCGTCGCCTATCGCGGCGACGGCGCGCCTTGAAGCCGGACTTCAAGCGCTCAGGCGCGCACCGGCATGAAACGTTGAAAAGGAGAATACTATGAGCGCCATTAGCGCTTCGATGGTGAAAGACCTGCGCGAATCGACCGGCGCGGGCATGATGGACTGCAAGGCTGCGCTGACCGAAACCGCCGGCGACATGGAAGCGGCGGTCGACTGGCTCCGCAAAAAGGGCCTTGCCAAAGCCGCAAAGAAATCGGGACGCACCGCCGCCGAAGGCCTTGTTGTCGCGGCGACGAAAGACGGCGTCGGCGTGCTCGTTGAAGTGAATTCCGAAACCGACTTTGTCGCGCGGAACGAAATCTTCCAGAAAATGGCGGCGGACATTGCGCGCGTCGCGCTCGGCACGAATGGCGATGTCGAAGCGGTTAAGGCTGCGCCGTTCCCCGGCGTGTCGATGAGTGTCGCGGAGAAAGTCGCCGAAATGGTCGGCTCGATCGGCGAAAACATGGCCGTGCGCCGCTCGTCGATGGTGAAAGCCGACGGCGTCGTTGCAGCCTACATCCACAATCAGACCGTTGACGGCGCCGGCAAGATCGGCGTTCTCGTCGGGCTCAAATCGACAGGCGACAAGGCAAAGCTCAACGCTCTCGGAAAACAGATCGCGATGCACGTTGCGGCGGCGCGTCCGCTGTCGGGAACGATCGCCGACCTCGATCCTGCAGTTGTCGAACGCGAGAAAGCGGTCCTCGCCGACCAGGCGCGGGCGTCCGGCAAGGCGGAGGACATCATCGGCAAGATGGTCGAAGGACGCCTGCGGAAGTTTTACGAGGAATCGGTTCTCCTTGAGCAGATCTTCGTGATCGACGGCGAAACCAAGGTGTCGAAAGTCATCGAGAACGCCGGCAAGCAGATCGGCGCGCCGATTGAATTCACCGGCTTTGCGCGGCTTGAACTCGGCGAAGGCGTCGAGCGGAATGAAAACGAAGAATAGAGGCTAAAAGGCGCGAGGGCGGCTGCATGCTGCGGTCACTTCGCGCCTTTACCTTGTTTGCAAATCACCGTCCCCCTCGTATGGTGACGCGCCCGCCCAAAGGCGGGAATTAACGGAGAATAAAATGGCTCAATCGGCCGCAGCCGGGAAAGGGCGATCGCTCACTTACAAGCGGGTGCTCCTGAAAATTTCCGGCGAGGCGCTGATGGGCTCGTCGCAATACGGCATCGACTACGAAACCGTTCAGCGCATCGCTGAAGAAATCAAGGAAGCGCGCGACCTTGGCGTCGAGATTAGTCTCGTCGTCGGCGGCGGCAATATCTTCCGCGGCGTGCAGCAGGCGGCGCACGGCATGGAACGGGCGAGCGCTGACTATATGGGTATGCTCGCGACGGTGATGAACGCGCTCGCGTTGCAAAATGCGATGGAAAGGGTCGGGCTATTCACGCGCGTACTCTCGGCAATCGAAATGACGCAGATATGCGAACCCTATATCCGCCGCCGGGCGATGCGGCACATGGAGAAAGGACGCATCGTGATTTTTGCAGCCGGCACCGGCAATCCCTATTTCACGACGGATACTGCGTCCGCGCTGCGCGCCGCTGAAATGGGCTGCGACGCGCTGTTCAAGGGGACGAATGTCGACGGCGTCTACACAGCTGACCCGAAAAAAGATAAAACGGCGACACGCTTTGAACGGCTATCCTATCATGAAGTCATGGTTCGCGATCTTAAGGTCATGGATCAGGCCGCCATCGCACTGACGCGCGAGAACAAGATTCCGATTGTCGTCTTTTCAATCGCCGAGCGCGGCGGCATCGTCGGCGCGCTGACTGGCGAAGGGCGTTCGACGACGATCATCGACGACTGACGGCAAAGCGCCGCTTTTCCGCCCGGAATTTGCGCGCTTGATGGACGATGGAGAAGACTATGGCAGGCCCTGGCGTTAACCTGAAGGATCTCGAAAAGCGGATGGACGGCGCGCTGACGTCGCTGAAGGCCGAATTTTCCGGTCTCCGGTCGGGCAGGGCGTCCGCAAGCCTCGTTGAGCATATCATGGTCGATGCATACGGCTCGAACATGCCCGTCAATCAGGTCGGTTCCGTAAACGTGCCCGAGCCGCGCATGCTTTCGATTCAGGTCTGGGACAAAGCGCTTGTCAGCGCCGTCGATCGTGCGATCCGCGACGCCGGCATCGGCGTAAATCCCGTTGTCGACGGCACCAATGTCCGCATTCCGATCCCGCCGCTGACTGAAGAGCGCCGCAAGGAGTTCACGAAGGTCGCGCATAAATATGCAGAGAGCGCGCGTGTCGCGATCCGAAATGTGCGCCGCGAAGGCATGGATCAGATAAAGAAGGCGGAAGGCGTCGGCGAGGACGATCAAAAGCGACAGTCGGAACAGGTGCAAAAACTGACCGATGCGATGATCAAGAAAGTCGACGAGGCGCTCGCCGCCAAAGAGGCTGAGATAATGCAGGTGTGAGCCTGCCTGTAATTTTAGGGTGAACGACGTGGCGACAAGTCCGGCGGCTGAGAAGGAAGCGACATCGCCGGCCTCGCCTTCGGGCGCGCCTGTTCATGCCGCAATCATCATGGACGGTAACGGCCGCTGGGCTGCGGCGCGCGGGCTCAGTCGCAGCGCCGGCCACAAGGAAGGTACGGCGGCGGCG
>JBGSLM010000167.1:0-3807 GCA_041740755.1 Parvularculaceae bacterium
GCCGCGCGCGTTCGACGCCGCAGGCTGCCCCTGGCCTGCGCTCGCCAAGCGCGCGCAGGCGGTCTGGAACGAGGCCTATGAGCTTGGAAGCATCAACGGCTTTCGCAATGCGCAGGTCTCGGCGATCGCGCCGACCGGCACCATCGGCCTCGTCATGGATTGCGACACGACCGGCATCGAACCCGATTACGCCCTCGTCAAATTCAAGAAACTCGCGGGCGGCGGCCAGATCAAGATCATCAACCGTTCGGTCCCTGCGGCGCTCGCAGCGCTCGGATATGATGAGCGCGAGATAAGCGACATTGTCGATTATGTCGTCGGTCGCGGCGTGATTGACGGCGCGCCCGGCGTTTATCCGGAAGCGCTGCGCGAGGAAGGCTTCACCGACAAACATTTGAAAGCGCTCGAAGAAAGGCTCAAACTCGCCTTCGATCTGACCTTCGCCTTCACGCCGCAGGCGCTGGGCGAGGATTTCTGCCGGCACATTCTCCGCTTCTCGGAAGATCAGCTCGACAACAGCGGCTATCAGGTCCTGCGCGATCTTGGATTTTCCGACGAGGACATCCACACGGCGAACCTCTATTGCTGCGGCGCGATGACGATCGAAGGCGCGCCGCATCTGAAGCTCGAACATTATTCCGTATTCGACTGCGCAACGCCGTGCGGACGCATCGGCGAGCGCTCGCTCTCGATCGATGCGCACCTCGACATGATGGCGGCGGCGCAGCCTTTCATCTCCGGCGGCATTTCGAAGACGGTCAACCTTCCAAATCGCGCCAATGTCGCAGATTGCGGCGCGACCTATCTGAAGGCGTATGAGCTCGGGCTTAAATCGATCGCGCTTTATCGCGACGGATCGAAACTCTCGCAGCCCCTCGCCTCGTCGCTCCTCTCCGCCGAGGATGAAGAAGACGCAGACGATCTTGCTGAAATGCTGAGCGCTGCGCCTGCCGCGGAAAAATCGCGCATTGTCGCCGAGCGCATTGTCGAGCGCATCATCGAGCGCACGCCTGGCCGGCGCCGGCTTCCCGACCGGCGCAAAGGCTACATCCAGAAAGCGATCGTCGGCGGACACAAGGTTTATCTCCACACCGGCGAATTCGACGACGGCGAACTTGGCGAAGTGTTCATCGACATGCACAAGGAAGGCGCCGCCTTCCGCAGCCTGATGAACAATTTTGCAATCGCCATCTCGCTCGGACTTCAATATGGCGTGCCGCTTGAGGAATTCGTCGACGCGTATGTTTTCACGCGCTTCGATCCGTCGGGGCCGGTCAGCGGGAACGACCAGATCAAGCATGCGACGTCGATTCTCGACTACATTTTCCGCGAGCTTGCGATTTCCTATATGGGCCGCACCGACCTTGCGCATGTCGATCCGTCGGAATCGGCTGTCGACGCGATCGGCAAGGGCGTCACGCGCGAAAAAGCGCAGGAAGACGCATCGCGCCTCATCTCCAAGGGTTTTTCGCGCTCGACCGTCACCGACAATCTGGTCGTCCTTCGCGGCGGCGAATTCGATCGCCTTCGAAAGCCGGAAACCGGCGTCATCGAAGCGACCGCCGGCGCGACTTCTCCGCCTGAAATTGAAGCGCAGGTTGCGCGCCTTGCCGAAGCGGTGAACCGCAAGGCGCCGCCCGGAAGCCTGGCAGCGCCGATCGGCCGCGAAGCGCGGGCGAGAGCCAAGGGTTATGAAGGGGACGCCTGCGGCGAATGCGGACAGTTCACGCTCGTCCGGACCGGCGCATGCCTTAGATGCGACAGCTGCGGCGCCAATTCCGGCTGCTCGTAAACCGCTAATTTTAATCAATTGGCAAGCAAGTTTTAAGCATCCGGAAGGGCTTGCCGCCCGATAATGCGCCCTGCGTTCTGGGGAGCGCGTGAGGGAATTCCGGTTATGGTTCGCGTCATTCTTCTGATGGTTCTGTTCATGATCATGGCGTTTACGCTGGTCGCCAATATTGCGTCCAAAAGGACCGGGCGGCCTGGCGTCAATGTCGGCCGTGAAATCAACCGCACCATTCGCAACACGCTCGGAAACGCCGACCGTCTTGCGCCCGATCTTGGCGACGCGATCGACAAGATGGACCAGCAGTTGAGCCAGATCGGCAGGCGCGACGAAAACGGAAACATCATTGCGGGCGTCGCGCCGAACCTCAACATTTCGGGCGCCAACTTCACGGGCGTCCAGGCGCCAAAGAGCGTCTTTGCAGGCGTTGCGCTCAACGGGACGCAGTTTGTCGGCGCGCTTCTCGACGGCGCCTCGTTTGAAGGCGCGACCGGCGCCGATGCGACTTTCGCCAAGGCGCGCCTTGCCGGCTCCAACATTTCCGCAGCAGTCCTTACGCACACGGATTTCAGCGCAGCCGATCTCAATCAGGCGGCGATGCGCGCCAGCGATTTCTCGGAATCGAACTTCACCGGCGCCAATCTCACCGGCGCCAGCCTTTCCGGATCCGTTCTTTCCAAAGCGCTGATCGTCAAGGCGTTCGCCTCCGGCGCCGCCTTTGTCGACGCGACCGCAGAGGGCGCGGACTTCACGCAGTCCGACCTTCGCGCCGCGCGTTTCACCAATTCGCTCCTTCGCGACGCAATGTTCGCCGGCGCCGATGTCACCGGCGCCGATTTCGCGGGCGCCCGCCTTCAGGGCGCCGATCTATCCGGCGCGCAAGGCCTTACCGCCGAACAACTGGCGACAGCCTGCGGCGACGCAAGCACCAAAATACCGCATGGGATTTCGCTTCAATCCTGCGAGTAAATCTACTCGCGGTCCTTTGCGCCGAATATCGGCGACGGCCCGATATCGCGCGGATCTAGCGCCTGAAGCACCGCAAGAACGAGCGGCGACAGACCCTTCATTTCAAAGCCCGGCGCATTGGATCGCGGCGCAAACGCTGCGCGCTCTGGCGGCTGACTGAAGATCGCCGTCTCGCGCAGCAGCGGCGCGAGGCTCTTTTCGATGCGCTCTCCAATGTCGCGGATTGCGCCTTCAGCCTCGCCGATCGTCTTGCGGAAACTGTCGATCACTTCGCCGGCGCTTCGCGCGCGCGCGCCGTCGTAAAAGACATGACGGTTCGCCTCTGCGGCGGCGGGAAGCAGCGACGCGGCGCTTTCATGCGCACCCGCCGAAAGCAGCTTCTTTGCGCCGCCTGCGCCCAGAAAATGCGCGGCGTAAAGTTCCGCCGCATCGACCGCCCGCCCGAGCGAGCCTTCAAGCGCGGCCCTGTTCTCGCGCGCGAGTTCGCCCGCGAGCGCCGCCGCTTTTTCCGGGTCGAACCGCAGATCGAGGATTTCCTTGCGGCGCGCCGCGTCCGCGACCGAAAGCCTGCCGTTAGAGGCCGTTTGAATGTCCGCCGCATAGGCGGAAAGCCCGTGCGCCGGTCCGTGTTTCTTCACCGCCTGCAGCCAGGTCTGTTCGATGAACTGAAATAGCCCGGCGGCGCTCGACGTCTTGGCTTTGGCCGCAGGATCAAGAGAACTCTCGCGCATCGCGACGCGATAGAGATAGTCAAATCCGACGCCGGTCGATTCTGACGCTTTCTTCAGCGCGCCGGAGACGGCGGCGCGCGCCGCATTTGTTGAAAGAATGGCGTCAGTCATGGCGCAATGCCTCAGAACCTGAAAAACGCTCGCAAAACATGGTCAAGAAACTCCTAATTGTGTGAACCTGGCCGCTGAAAAGGCGGCGATTGAACTGGAAAGGCGCCCGTCAACGATCAGCGCGGCGAGCGCGTCCGCCGTCGCCGGCGCGAGAAGAACGCCGTTGCGATAATGCCCAAGCGCGTGGAAGAGCCCGTCCGGCGCGCC
>JBGSLM010000168.1:0-21417 GCA_041740755.1 Parvularculaceae bacterium
GGTGGTTCCAGCAATGATGACGGGGTGTTCCGGGGGCGCCGCCGCAAACCGTCGCGCCGTTGCGCTGATCAGTTTCGCGCGCCGGTCCGAAGGATCGGACCTGCCGATTTTGTGAAGATAATCAGGCCAGACCCTCGTGACGATATCCAGAAATTCGAGCGAGCGGGCCCAATGGCCGGCCGCATCAGATACGTCGAGCGCGCCGAGCGAGGCCGGATCGATTTCTTCCGTATAAAATGAATCAAGGAGCTTGCCGAGTTCGCGCGCAGCGGCGATCGCCGCCGGCCAGTTTTCCTGTCCGGCGAATTTGCGGTCTCGCTCGGCGACAAAGCGCGCCAGCGTCACCATGCGTTCGGTCAAACTGACAGCGGGCGGAACTTCAATCTCGTCTGCGGCGTCTGCGGCGAATGCGATTAGCTCATCTTCCTCGATGTCGCCGATGGTGCGAAATCGCGGCAGCAGGGCCGCCGAAACGCCGCGCTTTTCATACGCGTCGAGAATGGCGTCAGCGGCGGCGCGCACCGCCCGTCTTGTCGGAAAAAAGATTTCTGCGCGAGGCAGGTCCGCCCCAAGCGCGTCGATCAGGCCTTCGGCAAGGTCGGAAAGAAACGGGCGCCCAGCGTCTATTGAGAACAGGCGCGGGCCTTCGACGTCAAACAGGGATGCGGGCCTTGCGCTTTTCGACATCGCTCATCTTGTCGAAAAAAGTCTCGGCAAGCGCAAGCCCTGCGGGATCGCCGACATGCATCCACGGCCCATTGTGGATAATGGCGCGCATTCTGTCGCCCGCCATCGCCTTTTCCCATAGGAGGCGTGTGGAAAACGGTCCTTCGGGCGCGCCGTCAAAAAGACCAGGGCGAATGATCTGAAGCCCGGTGAAAACAAATGCCGCGTTGTCGTTCGTCCGCCAGAGCGGCCGGCCATGTTCCAGATCGAAATCGCCTTTGCCTTCATAGCCGCTGGTCATGCCGATCGGGACGAGCAGCAAAAGCACGTCCATTTCGCTGTCGCGCCACTCGTCGCTGAGCGCGGCGCAAGCCTCTTTTTCGTTATCGACCAGGATCGCATCGGTGTTGGCGCAGAATACGGGAGCCTCGCCGAGCAGCGCGCGCGCCTTTTTAAGGCCGCCGCCGGTTTCGAGAAGAAGCGCGCGCTCATCGGAGATGATGATTTGAGGACGGGTGCGATGGGTGAGGTGGGCTTCCATCTGATCGGCGCGGTAATGAACGTTGACGACGGCGCGCCTGACGCCGGCGTCGGCAAAACGATCAAGCGTCCAGTCGATAAGGGGTTTTCCTGCGACTTTGATCAGCGGCTTTGGCGAATGATCCGTCAGCGGACGCATCCGCGTGCCGAGCCCTGCGGCGAGCACCATTGCGGTTTCGGGAATCCTTTTCAGAACCGGTCTCCGAAATGCCGTGCGAAAAAATTTGCGACCGGAGCAAGGTCCGGATGCGCAAGGTCGCGGCGGAAATGGGCTTCAACGCGCGGGAAGAATTCGGCGTAACGGGGCTTCCTGTCGCGATTGATCAGGCGCGCAAAAATTCCAAGGATCTTTGCATTGCGCTGTGCGCCGAGTATTGCGTAATCGCGCCGGAACGCATCGTCGTCAAATGCGCCGAGCGCGGCGGCTCCGGCCGCATAGCGGCGGATCATCGCTTCGGCCAGGTCGGGCGATACATCGCGGCGCGCGTCTTCGAGAAGCGACACCAGATCATAGGCGGGATTGCCGACAAGCCCGTCCTGAAAGTCGATTATGCCGGCGCGCCTGAAGCCTTCGCGGCCCGCAAGCCAGAGCAGGTTTTCCGCATGAAAGTCGCGCAGCACCATGATCGAGGGCGGCGGCAGCATCGCCAGAACCGGCGCCCATGCGGCGAGATATTCCGCCTTCAGATCATCGCTTGCCGCAGCGCCCTTAAGATACGGCCAATACCAGTCCGGGACGAGCATCACTTCCGCTTCCATCGCGGTCGCGTCATAGGAAAGCATCCGGTAACCGGGAACATCGGGCGGCGCAGGCGCCGCCTTTCGAAGGGCGATCAGCGCGTCGATCGCCGAACTATAAAGCTCGAATTCCGGCGCGCCGTTGGGAATGGCGCGTGCGAAAAGCTCGTCGCCGAGATCTTCAATGATTGCAAAGCCGGTCGAGGGGTCGGCGAATATGATTCCGGGTGCGGATAATCCGGCCGCGCGCGCCGTCTCGGCGATGGCGGTGAAGGCGTTGAGGTTCGGGCCGGCAAGACGGGCCATGGCGTTATAGCCAAGGCGGCGCCGCTCCTTGGGACTTGCGTCCGGCGGACAAGCGGCGCCTTCAGATGCGGGCGGCGCGTTCATCAAGATCGCTGGACGGCCTTTTAAAGACAGGCGTTCATAGCTGCGCGTCGAGGCGTCGCCGGTCATCGGCGCAGCTGACGCGTCCGCCCATCCTGCCCGTGAGAGGAAATCCCGGCGCTCGTCGGCGCGCCGCGTTGCAAAGTCGTTCTTCGTCATGGTCGATGGCATCGGGGAAAACTAAGCTTCTCGTTCCTTAAGCCGGGTTAAGGCCCTCAAGCCTTTTTGCCCATACGTCGCCGCCCCGGATTAAGGCGCGCCGCGCGCCTTCGTCCATCGCCCCCTCAGCCGCCCCAAGGCGAACAAGCAGCAGGGCGGGCGGCAGCAGCCGCTCGATCCGTTCCGGCCATTCGATCAGGCATACGCCGTCCAGCGCGTCTTCAAATCCAAGCTCCCACACGTCTTCGGGCTTTTCGAGGCGGTAAAGGTCGAAATGGTGAAGCGCGAATTGCGGCGTATCGTAGGTTTCGACGAGCGTGAAAGTGGGGCTTGGCGCTTCAAGCCGTCCGGTCAGCCGGGCGATCATTGAACGGGCGAGCGTCGTCTTTCCCGCGCCCAACGGCCCAGATAGCGCGACAATATCGCCCGCACGAAGCCGCTCGGCGATCGCAGCGCCAAGGCGCGCGGTCGCCGCTTCGTCCGGCAAGTGAACAGAAAGCTCAATCATCAGCCGAAAATAGGGCGCCTTGCCCGTCGCGCAAGGAGAGCGTCTTTACCGCATTGACCGCAAGGGCGCGCTTTGGCAACGAGACGGCCCATGAGCGGACGGCATATCATTATCGGCGCGGGCCAGGCTGGCGCGCAGGCGGCGCAAAGCATGCGTCAGGCGGGTTTCGACGGGGAGATCGTCATGTTCGGCGCCGAGAAGGAGCCGCCCTATCAGCGTCCGCCGCTTTCGAAGGCCTATATGCAGGGCGAGCTCGACAAGGATCGCCTCCTGCTCCGGCCGCTGAATTTTTACGATCAGCAGAAAATAGACCTCCGTATAGGCGTTCAGGTTTCGGCGATCGACCGCGCAGCAAAAACCGTCGCAACAAGCGAAGGCGAAACGCTTTCCTACGAAAAGCTGCTGATCGCTACAGGCGCGCCGCCGCGCCGCCTTACTTGTCAGGGCGCTGAACTTGCGGGCGTCCATTATCTCCGCACCGTCGCCGACAGCGATGCGTTGCGGCCGATCCTGTCGGCGGGCGGCCGCATTGTCATCGTCGGCGCCGGTTATATCGGACTTGAGGTTGCAGCGTCAGCGCGCAAGGCCGGTCTTGAGGTCACGGTGCTGGAGATGGCTGACCGCGTTCTGGCGCGCGTCGCCGGCAAGGATATTTCGGCGTTTTACGAAAACCTTCACCGCGCGCACGGCGTCGATCTTCGTCTTGGCGCAGCTCTTGATCATTTCGAAGGCGCATCGAGGGTTGAAACCGCGGTGTTGAAATCCGGCGAACGGATCGCCTGCAAGGCGGTGCTGGTCGGCGTCGGCGCAGCGCCCGCAACCTCGCTCGCCGAAGCGGCGGATCTTCGCATCGCCAACGGCGTGTGGACCGACGAGCACGCGCGCACATCGGACCCGTCGATTTTCGCAGCGGGCGATTGCGCAAGCCACCCTTCAAAGATCTATGACCGCCGCCTGCGTCTTGAATCAGTGCCGAACGCGATTGAGCAGGCGAAAGTCGCGGGCGCGAATATGGCGGGGCAGAACGCTGTCTATGACGCCGTTCCATGGTTCTGGTCGGATCAGTATGACGTCAAGCTGCAGACGGTTGGGGTGTCTGAAGGCGCTGATGAAATGGTTCTTCGCGGAGACGCCGCCGCAAAGAAGTTTTCCGTCTGGTATATGCAGCGCGGACGGCTCCTCGCCGTCGATGCGGTGAATGATCCGGCGTCGTTTGCGATCTCAAAGCGTCTCATCGGCAGGACCGGGATCGATGCGAAAAGGCTTGCCGATCCCGAAACAGACCTTAAATCACTCGCTTCCTGAAAACCGGACGGACTGTCGATGCCCAAGATCACCTATATCGAGCACAACGGAAATGAGCATGTCGTCGAGGCGGAGACCGGCATCTCCGTGATGGAGGCGGCGGTCAAGAACATGGTGCCCGGCATCGACGCCGATTGCGGCGGCGCCTGCGCCTGCGCGACCTGCCATGTCTATGTCGATCCGGCATGGGCCGGCAAAGTCGGCAAGCCGGAGGCGATGGAAGAATCGATGCTCGACTTTGCGCATGAGCCGAAAGAAAACTCGCGCCTTTCCTGCCAGATATCGGTGAAGAAGGAACTCGACGGCCTTGTTGTGAGGCTGCCTGAATTCCAGGGCTGACGTTCCCGTCTTGACCTTTCGCGTTCTCCGCGCTTCCATGAACGAATGGAGAACATTCAATCCGCATCCGGCCGCATCGACCCGCCTTTCGGCGGCGCGCGGCCTGAAGTCACATCGGCGCTGACGCGCGGCGTTTCGCGCCTGTTCCGCGATCTCGGCCTTGCTCCGATGGCGGAATTTCGCTTGCCGAACGGGCGCCGCGCCGATCTCGCAGGGATTTGCTCCAGGGGCCGGCTTGTCATCGCGGAGATCAAATCCTGCGAAGCGGATTTCACCGCCGACGGAAAATGGGAAGGCTATCTCGGCTTTTGCGATGAATTTTATTTTGCAGTGAGCGCCGACTTTCCGCGCGGGCTGCTCCCCGAAACCGAAGGCCTGATCGTCGCCGACAGTTTCGGCGGCGCGATCATTCGCCCTTCGGTCTTGCGCGCATTGGCGGCCGCAAGGCGTAAAGCGATCACGTTGCGCTTTGCGCGCCAGGCGGCGGCGCGCACGGCCTTCATCCTTGAGGAGTTTGCAAAATGAGCGAGGCTGAGGACAAGACGATCATCCGCGCAATGATCAATGAGGATTATGCGATGCTTTCAGGGCCGCCCGGTCCGCGCCCTTATAATCGCGTCAAGCATCATTATCACCCGCGCGCGACAATGGTCAGGACCGGCGTCGACGAAGGCGGAAAACCATTTGCGACAGTGATGTCGGTCGACGATCATCATGCGGATGTCGACAGGAAGCTCGCCGACGTCGCTTTTGTCGAAGAAGAAATCGACCATCAATGCGAGGTTTTCGGCAATATCGCACGCGTTCGCAGCATCTATCGCTCTGTCTACGGAACGGGCGCTGCGGCGCGCGAAGGGCGGGGCGTCAATTTCTACAACCTCATCCGCGAGGACGGCGTCTGGAAGATCATGTCGATCGTTTGGGACAATGAGCGCCCGGGCCTCAAGCTCGGCGGTCCGCAATGACAGCTGCGCGCTGGCGGCCGCGCCTTGCGGAAACGCTCGATCTGATTGCGGCCGAGGCGCCCCGATTTAAAGACGATTGGTGGATTATCGGCAGTGCGGCCGCCGCGCTTGCGGGGGCCGAGATCGTCGATGTTCGCGACGTCGACCTCCTCCTTAGCGAAAGCGACGCTCAAGGCCTGATCGCGCATTGGGCGATTTTTTTGAAGACGGCGCCGGCGCCAAGCGATCAGTTTCGCTCCCGCGCATTTGCACGGTTTGAACATGCGCCGCTCGCAATCGAAGCCTTCGGTGGGTTTGAAATGTATGTGCGCGGCGCCTGGCGTGAAATACGACCGCTGACGCGGGTTGCGCGCGGCGCAGTGTTCACGCCGTCAGTCGCCGACCAGATTTCGATTCTTGAAGCGATGGACCGCGGCAAGGATCGTATGCGGATCGCCGCCCTTCGCGCCCGGGTTTGACGGCTCGCGCGGCATCGGCTAATTCTCGCCCGTCCAAACGAGGAAACCATGTCCGGGATTGTGAGCATCTGAACGCCGTCGCCGCCTTGCGCATGAATTGCGCGGGGCTGTTTTCGTTCAGATCGGGTCCAACGACCCCCCGGATTATCAATGAACATCTCGAAAGCGGAGCAAAGAACGCTCCACGCGCTCGCACAGGGCGGCGCAATTCTCGTTGAAAAGGACGAAAGAGGGAAAATAACAGCGGTCAACTGCGTGACGCGCGAAGGCTGGAGCCTTGCGGACTGCACGTTTCCGGTTTTCGCAAAATTGAAACGGCGCGGCTTAATCGCCTCATCGATGAGCGCGCCCTATCGCATCACTTACGAGGGGCGCATCGCAGTGAGGCCGCAGCCCGACAATCGGTGACGCAGCGCCCCTCTCCGGAAACGGGAGGGGCGACCGATCAGACGCTGGTGTCGATATGCGCGCCGGCTCCGGGAGCGGGCGTCTCGCCCGTCGATACGATCACCATCGCGGCGCGAAGGACGCGATCGCCTATGATAAAGCCCGGCTGCGCCGTCTCGGCGACGAAGCCGGCGGGAACGCCAGGCGCCGGCGCCTGCGCGACCGCCTGATGCAGGTTCGGGTCGAATCTCTCGCCCTTTGGATCGATCTTCCTGACGCCGTGACGCTCGAGCGCCGCCGCGAGCATGCGCTCCGTCATTTTGACGCCGGTGATGAAGCTCGAAACGACCTCTGACGTATCGGCGCCGCCTTCCGCCGGGGCGTTGTCGAGCGCCCGCTGAAACGTGTCGGCGACGGCTAGGAGGTCGCGCGCGAAAGACGCGATGGCGTAACGGCTTGCGTCGGATTTCTCCCGTTCGCCGCGCCGACGCGTATTTTCAACTTCGGCCGCAAGGCGCAGCACGCGGTCATTCAACTCGGCGTTCGCCGTTTCAAGCTCGGCGATCCGGGCCGCGTCTGCGCTGTCCGCAAATTCGTCGCCAGGCGCATTTTCCGGCTGGTCGTCATTCGGCGGATAGGTCTCGCTGTTCATGGTTGTTCCGTCGATGTCGTGAAGGGGTGACCGCCATGTAGACGCCGGGGCGCATCATTTCAACCGCCCGCCGGCGGGCTACTTGATCCGGCGCGAGACGACTTCCGCGGCATATTCGACGATCGGGATGATACGGGCGTAATTGAGCCGCGTCGGCCCGATGACGCCAAGGACGCCGACGATGTTGGCGTTGGCGTCGCGATAGGGCGCGGCGACCACGGACGATCCTGAGAGCGAGAAGAGGCGGTTCTCGGAGCCAATGAAGATTTTGACGCCCTCGGCATCCTTTGCGGCGTTCAGGACGTCGATAACGTCGCGTTTGCGTTCAAGATCGTCAAACAGCATCCGCACGCGCTCAAGGTCGTGGGATGCGGTTTCTTCGAGCAGCCGTCCGCGGCCCCTGACGATCAGCGATGTGCGTTCGGCGCTTGAGATTTCTGCGACGCCTTCGCTGACAAGCCGCGCCGTCAACTCGTCCAGCATCGCCGTATTGGATTCGACTTCTTTCAGGATGGCGTCGCGGGTTTCGCTGATCGTCCGCCCACGGAGCCTCGACGAGAGAAAATTGCCGGCGGCGATAAGCCCCGAAGCGGGAAGATCCGGGGGCGTTTTCATCACGCGGTTTTCAACGCGGCCGTCTTCGAAGACGAGAACTGCGAGCGCCTGTCCGGGACTCGTTGCGACGAACTCGATATGACGCAGGGGCGATTCCGATTTTGGCGCAACGACGAGACTCGCGGTGCGGGTCAGCCCGGAGAGTTTGGCCGCCGCCTGTTCGAGCACAGAACCCGCGCCCTGTTCATCGCCGGCGACATCGAGCGTTCGGCGCTCTTCGTCCGAAAGATCGCCGATCTGCAGGAGACTGTCGACAAACAGGCGAAGCCCGAGCTCCGTCGGCAGGCGTCCTGCCGAAACATGCGGCGCGTGCAAAAGGCCGATATCGGTCAGATCCGCCATCACATTGCGGATTGTCGCCGCCGATACGGCGATGCGCCGGTCATGGCTCAAGGTGCGCGAGCCGACCGGCTCGCCGGTTTCGAGATAGGCCTCGACAATCTGCTTGAAGATCTCGCGCGCCCGCGCGTCGATGTCGTTGAGAACGCTCATAAGCCTTAGATAGGATCAATCGCCGCTTTTCGCCAATCCGGTCACGGCGTCAGAATTTGCGGTTCCGCCGGAAAGATGCGAGGGCCCAAAAGCGCCGCGCGCGCGGCGGAATCAGCAAGAAATGCGCTCAGTTCCGCCTCGGCCGCCGCTTCGGTCAGTCTTTCGTCTATTGCGCGCCTTGCGCGGGATACGACGAGGGTCTGGCGCTGATAGGCGCTCGATACGCCGTCATCGCCGCCGCCTGCGACCGGCGCATGCTGGCCAAGATCAATCCCAAGGACAATCGTCGCGCCGCAATCGTCGTGCTGCGACAGCCAGGCCCTCGCGCGAGCCATCGCTTCTCTCGCGCGCCGCTCCGCCCTTAATGCGTTGCGCTCCGGCGGGCCCTCCTCGGACGCCGAACCGGTGACGGCGACCCAGGCCTTACCGCACAGAAGACGCTGATTTTCGAGGTCATCGGAAAAAGGATGGGCGCCCGCGCCCCAGACGATGGAATCGCCGCGCAGCAACGGGTCCATGTACCGCCATGAGAATGACGTCGCCTCGGCGACCGGCGCAACAGCGGGAGCGCTCTCCTCAACATTCGGCTCGCCGCCCAGCAATTGCGATTCCGCAGGTTCGCTGACGGACGCCGGCTCGACCGGAACCGCGATCGGCGGCGTTGCCGGCGTCCCGGCGCAGCGAAGCGCGAACCAGAGGAACGCGAGCGACAATGCGATCAGCACAAGCGGCGCCGATTTTGGAAAACCGCGCCGGCGAAAGCGCTCGTGGTCATCTTCTTCCGGCGCGATGAATGCGAGAAAAGCGGCGATGACGCCGAGAGCGCCCGTGACAATCGCGCTCCACGCGGCGAGGAAACACCACAAGGAGAAAGGCGACCGTCCGGGCGAAAGCAGCGGCGCCAGTTCGTGCGGCCGGCTATCTGCGAACGAGGCGGCGATGAACGCGCCCGCGCCAAGCAGGACCGCAGCGAATAGACTGGCGAATAGAGCCCGCACCGGCGTCATCGTTCGTCCACCACCCTTCGACCGGGAGGAGGGTTAACCATGGGTCCCGTGAATGCAAGCCGCGCCCTCGACATCGCAGGCGTTGACGGATACCCCTCCCCGCAATCAATCAAGGAGCGTTCAATGCGTCCGTCCGGCCGTAGTTTCAACGAGATGCGCGCCGTCAGCCTTGAGGCTGGCTATTCAAAGCACGCCGAGGGCTCCTGCCTCGTTCGATTTGGCGACACGCATGTGCTTTGCACGGCGACCTGGGACGAGATGACCCCTCCCTGGCTTCGCGGGCAGGGACGCGGCTGGGTCACCGCCGAATATGGCATGCTGCCGCGCTCGACCAATGAGCGGATGAAGCGTGAGGCGAAGGGCGGCCAATCGGGCCGCACGCAGGAAATTCAGCGCCTTATCGGCCGCGCCCTGCGCGCCGTTGTCGACCTTAAAGCCCTTGGCGAGCGCCAGATCCTCATCGATTGCGACGTCATTCAGGCCGATGGAGGCACGCGCACAGCGTCGATTACGGGCGCATGGGTGGCGCTCGAACAATGCTGTCGCTGGGCGACGGCAAACGGTATCATCAAGACCAACCCCTTGACCGATACTGTGGCTGCGATCTCGTGCGGCATCGTCAACGGCGCCCCGGCGCTAGACCTTGATTATGCGGAGGATTCGACCGCCGGGACGGACGCCAATTTTGTCATCACCGGCAAGGGCGGCCTTGTGGAAGTCCAGGGCACGGCGGAAGGCGCGCCGTTCTCGGACGAGCAATTTCTCGCCCTTCTCGCGATGGCCCGAACGGGCTGTAACGACCTTGCCCGGATGCAGGTTGAGACATTCCGGGCCTGAATTTCTTCGCCGTCGTCTCAAGACTAGCGATAAATATAGATCGTTTCTGATACGGAAATAATAAATCTGGGCGCGTGTCCGCCTTGAAATCGCGTCGGAGCGCCCTAAATACCTTCAAGAATGCGCAGATATGAAGATACGTATCTGTGCCCCCGAAAGAGGTTTTCGCCGATGCCAAGCCGCGCTGTTCTTGCCCGCGAACTTTCCGCGCTGCTGAAAGTCATCGCCCATCCGGACCGGGTCCGGATCATCGAGGAGCTGAAAGCCGGCGCTCTCGAGGTCTCGACCCTCTCGGAACGCCTCGATGTTCCCGCGACGCGGATTTCGCAACACCTCGCGCTCTTGAAGGCGCACCGGCTTGTCGAAGAGCGCCGCGATGGCCGCTACCACCATTACAGCCTCGCCGAACGCGAGATCGCGGATTGGCTGCTCGACGGGGTGCGATTCATCGAACACCGGACAGAAAGCGATATCGCAGCCCAGAAAGTCATTGAAGCCGCCATGAAGATCTGGAGCGCCGAAACTCCAGACCCAACCGCCTAGACCGATCGAACAGGAGAACACGCATGGACAAAATCGCCGCAGGCGTCGTCAGGTTTCAGCAGGAAGCTTATGAGGAGCGCCGCGACCTTTTTGAGAAACTGGCGGACGGCCAGTCGCCCGAAGCGCTCTTCATCACCTGCTCCGACAGCCGCATCGATCCGACGCTCCTGACCCAGACGCAACCGGGCGAGCTGTTCATCTGCCGCAACGCGGGCAACATCGTGCCGCCTCACTCAAATAACACGGGCGCGATGACGGCCTCGATCGAATTTGCGGTCGGCGCGCTCAAAGTCCCGCACATCATCATTTGCGGACATTCCGAATGTGGCGCCATGAAAGGCGCGATGAACCCCGAAGGCCTTGATGATTTTCCGCATGTGAAGGAGTGGCTCGGCTATGCGCGCGCGGCGGCGCTTGTGACCAAGCGCAGAGGCGCCGCCCTCGACGATAAAGACAAGCTCGACATGCTGATCCGCGAAAACGTGCTTCTCCAGATCGCGCACCTGAAGACCCACCCCTATGTCGCAGTCCAGCTTTCATCGGGCGAGACTGAAATTCACGGATGGGTCTACGACATCCGCTCTGGCGAAGTTCTCGCCTATGACGAGCGGGCCAATGCGTTCATCCCGGTCGCCGATCACTATAAAAAGCCGGTCGCCGTCGCGCTTCACGAACATCCGCACGCAAGCGGCCAGTAAATCATTATACGGAGTATCGTCATGAAATCAGTAAACGCTGAAAGCCTTTCCTCGCGCGGAATTTTGAAGGGCTGGTTCGATCTTGGAAATCTGCGCGGCGATTTGCTGGGCGGAATCACCGCAGGCGTCGTCGCGTTGCCGCTCGCGCTCGCTTTCGGCGAAGCGTCAGGCGCAGGGCCGATCGCCGGCCTTTGGGGCGCGATCCTGGTCGGATTTTTCGCCGCGCTTTTCGGCGGAACCGGCGCGCAGGTTTCCGGACCGACAGGACCGATGGTCGTCGTCTTCGCCGGCGTCTTCGCGTCGTTGTCCGGGGATCCAAAACTTGTTTTTGCGGCCGTTGTCCTTGCCGGACTTTTGCAGATCGTGATGGGCGCGTTCAGGCTTGGCGACTATATCCGGCTTGTTCCGTACCCGGTCGTTTCCGGATTCATGAGCGGGATCGGCGTCATCATCATCGCGCTTCAGGTGTCCCGGCTTTTTGGCCATGAGCCCGAAGGCGGCGGCACGATTCCCGCGCTGACCGCGATACCGGGGTCAGTCGCCGATCCTGTGGTTCCTGCGCTTCTCGTTGGCGTGATCGCCCTTTCGACCGTTTTCCTGTGGCCGAAAAACTGGGGAAAGATCGTTCCCGGGGCGCTCGCCGCGCTCATCATCGGCACGACGGTCAGCCTGTTCATTCCGGGCGCCCCAATCCTTGGCGATATTCCGACCGGCTTTCCAGATTTCGCCTTTCCGTCATTCACCAGCGACACGCTTCCAGTCGTTCTTGAGGCGGCGATCATTCTCGCGGTCCTTGGATCGATCGACAGCCTTTTGACCTCGCTCGTTGCGGACAACATGACGGGCACACGGCACAAATCGAATATGGAGCTTGTGGGCCAGGGCGTCGGCAACACGGTCGCCGGGCTTTTCGGCGCAATTCCGGGCGCCGGCGCGACAATGCGGACAGTCGTCAACATTCGCTCCGGCGGCGGCACGCGCCTCTCCGGCATGACGCATGCGCTCCTCTTGCTCGGCGTCGTCGTGTCGCTCGCTCCGCTCGCCGCGAAAATTCCGCATGCGGTGCTCGCCGGCATTCTCGTCAAGGTCGGCTACGACATTATCGACTGGGCCTATATCAAACGCGCGCATAAGGGCCCGCGTTGGGACCTGATCTTGATGGCGCTGGTTCTTGGACTGACGGTGTTTGTCGACCTCATCACCGCCGTCGCTGTCGGCGTCGTTCTCGCCGCGCTCGCCTTCGTCAAGCAGATTGCGGACATTCAGATCAAAGCCCTTCGCGAAAGCGACCAGACCGCTTTTTCGCCAGAAGAACGCGCGCTGCTGGACCGGGCGAACGGCAAAGTCGCGCTGTTCGATTTTGCGGGCGGACCCTTAAGCTTCGGCGCTGCGGCGGATCTCGGCCATCATATTCGCGAAAAGGCGAAAGACGGCATGGCCGCGATCATCCTTGATTTCAGCCGCGTGCCAACGATCGACCTATCTGCTGCGATGGCGATCGACACCATCGCGTCGGACGCCAGACATGCCGGACGTAAGGTTTATGTGACCGGCATGAATGAAAAAGTCGCATCGACCCTGACGGCGCTCGGCGCGGACATGCACCTTCTTGCGGAAGATCGATTCCCGACACGCCTCGCAGCGCTCCGAGAGGCGACCGGCGTCGCGTCGCCGCCGGAGACAGATCGCTCGGAGCGGCCCTTAGGGCCGCCTGCTGCGGGCGCCTGGTTCCAGCTTAAAGCCTAGCGCGCCGCCGAATTTTCCGGATTGTCGGCGCGGCCCGGATTGAGCGAAGGTCGCCGCACCAAACCGGGCGGCGACCAACGATGAATGACGGGACGATAGGGGATCCATCGGATGTCGAAGCGCTTGCGCGCGGCAAGCACATGGTCGAAATCCTGATCGAAGAGCGCGCAAAGCGGCTGATCAAATCGCGCTTCTGGCCGCTTTATCGCTCGATTCTCTATCCGCTCCTGCAAGAGCCCAAAGCGCGGCGCATGGCGGACGCCATCACCGGCCTGTCCGGGCGCGAGGCGATGGAATATGTAAGCTCGATCCTCGCTCTCAACGTGCGCAAGACCGGCTTCGAGCACGTGCCCGAAAAGGGGCGCGTCATCATTGCATCAGTTCATCCGACCGGAATTGCGGACGGCGTTGCGATGTATGATGCGTTGAAAGAAAGACGCCCAGACCTCGTCTTTTTCGCCAATCGCGATGCAATCCGCGTCGCCCCGCGGCTGTCGGATGTCGTAATTCCGGTCGAATGGGTGGTCGAAAAGCGAACGCGCCAGCGCAGCCGCGAAACGCTGATCGAAGCGAAAAAGGCGTTTATGGACGAGCGCTGCGTCGTGCTCTTTCCGTCTGGCCGTCTTGCCTATATGGACGAGAACAAGGCGCTTGTTGAACGCGAATGGCTGACATCCGTCGCAATTTTTGCACGCAAATATGATTGTGCGATCGTGCCGGCGCACATCACAGCCCGCAATTCCTGGCTCTATTATCTGTTCTGGAAGCTGAACGCGGAATTGCGCGACATCACGCTGTTCAACGAACTCCTGAACAAGCGCGGCAAGCTGTTTGAGATAGAATTCGGTCCTGCGATCGCCTCCGAAACGCTTGATGGAGATCCCGTCGAAGTGACGAAAGCGCTGCGCGAGCACGCAGCCTATGAAATGCCGGCGGGAAAGCGCTGGGTTCCGCTCGATCGCCGGTGAAGCCGGAGATCAATCCCGCCGCGCCCCGATTTTATCAAAACCGGTTCAAACGGCGCCGGCGGCATCGCCCGCCGCGCGTTGACGGTCGCGGTGATAGGTGAGGGCGAGGAACACATCTTCAAGATCTGCCTCAACCGTCGTCATGTCCTTGATCCTGACGCCCGCCGCCTGAAGGCGGTCGATGATCGAAGAGACTTCGCAACTGCTCGGTTGATAGGGGATTGCGAGCTTGCCGTCGCTTTTTAGTTCCGCCGTGTAAGGATGAAGCGCCGGCGCCGTTGCAAGGGGATCTGCCGGCGTCACCAGAAGCATTTTCGAATCGAGCGATCCGACGAGTTTTTCCGTCGGCTCGCAGGCGACGACTTCGCCCTGATGAATAATGGCGATGCGGTCGCAGAGCTCCTGCGCCTCTTCAAGATAATGCGTTGTCAGCACAATCGTCACGCCTTGCGCATGAAGCTTCAGCACATATTCCCAGAGCTGTTTTCTCAGCTCGATGTCGACGCCGGCGGTCGGCTCATCGAGGATAAGAATGGGCGGCGCATGAACCATAGCCTTGGCGACGAGCAGCCGGCGCTTCATTCCGCCAGATAGCATGCGGACATAGGCGTTAGCCTTGTCTTCGAGACCGAGCGCCGTAAGAATTTCGATCGTCCGGCGTTCGTTCTTCGGGACGCCATATAGTCCCGCCTGGATGTCCAGCGCCTCCTTCGGCGTGAAGAAGACATCCATGTTGATTTCCTGAGGCACGACGCCGATCGACGCGCGCGATTGTCGCGGATTGCGGTCAATGTCGAAACCCCAGATGGAGACAGAGCCTTCGGTCTTGGTCACAAGACCGGCGAGGATGTTTATGAAAGTCGACTTGCCGGCGCCGTTCGGTCCCAATAGTCCGAAAATCGACCCGACCGGAATCTCGAGATCGATTCCCTTAAGGGCCTCCTTGGCGGGAGATTTTCTCGTCGCTGCGTAAACCTTGCGCAGACCCTTCGCCGCAATTGCGGCCTCTTTGACGGACATTGAATTTCCAGACTGTTTCCGGGGCGATGATACCACAGGCTCCGCGCGGAGGGTCAACAGCCGCGTCATCGAGAATTCCTGACCCTTGACTTAGACGAGCGCCGATCGGAAATGAGGCTCGCAAAATCGTTAGGCGGATGAGATTGAGATGAACCCGACCCGGAAAGCGCCAGAGCCGGAAATCGTTTATGTCGATAAGCGGCGCGTCGCCTGCAACGGCGACGGCGGCGCGCTTGGCCATCCCCAGGTCTGGTATTCGCTTGAGGACGGCGAAGCCGAGTGCGGCTATTGCGACCGCAAATTCGTCTACGATCCAGCCAAGGCGAAGCGTTAGCCGCGCGACCGCGCGAGCTTGATCAGGTCCTTGGCTTTCGGCGGCGCCGATTGCAGGATCGCCGCGCGGAAAATGCGCCCCATGAATTTCGCAAGCACAAGGGCGAATGCAAGCATCAGACAGGTTGCGCCGACGATCTCCCACATCGGCGGGTCGGCGGCCGCCCGCAACATCACCGCATAGGGCGTGTAGATCGGTATCCAGGTAAGGATCGACGCGAGCAGTCCGTTGGGATTTTGGAATACCATGATCATCAACGGCAAAGGCAGGAATACGACAATCATTACCGGCCCCATATAGCTTTGCGCATCCTGCAGCGAATTCGACACAGCGCCGATCGCAAGGAAGATCATCGCGAAAATCGCATAGGCGCAAAGGAAGTAGAACAGATAGATCGCGAGTATCCAGGAATCGAAGAGGGCGCCGACGAGCGTTTGCAACATCTCGCTGCCGCCGCCTGAAAGCGCGAGAGCAAGACCGCCGAACATGAACACGGCCGGCATGGTCAATCCGACGGCGGCGATGCCGACCAATTTCCCCAGCATCAACTGGTTCGCCGTCACCGATGAAAGCAGGATTTCGACGATCTTGTTCGAGCGTTCCTCGATCGTGTTGGTGAGGAGAAGATTTCCAACGCCGAACACGACCATGAGAAGCATGTAGGTCATCGCCGCAGGAATGACCGCCGAACGCAGCCGGTCGACGGTTTCAAGCTCGCCTCCGCCTTCGACCTTGTCCGGGCGAAAGGCTTTAACCGGCGCATCAGCATCCGCGAGCGCATCGAGTTGTGTCGGCGAAAGGCCGAAACTCGCAGACAATTTGCGCCGCGCCGTTGTCGAGAGCGCATTCGAAACGGCGGTCTCAAGGCTTGGATCGGTGAGGTTTTTGCTCCAGAACTGCGCCTCCGCCCCATCTTCGGCGCCGGTATAGGATTTCGGTATCAAGACCGCAGCGAACAGACCTTCGCTGGCGCCCGGATAGGGTATTGCGCCCACAAGATAGGGTCGAAGCGCATCCGCCGCCTCGGCGAGCGTTTGCGCATCGCGCACTTCGCCAGCAAGCGGCAGCCGCATGAACTGCCGCTTCGGCGCCGCAAACAGCGGCACGCCCTTCCTTAGATAAGGCGTTACCGCGGCGCGTGCGCCATCGACGCCGCCAGCTGCAAAGAATGCGTCCTGCCGTATCTGCGTCAGCGCGCCCGGCGCGAAGGGCGGCGGCAAATCTTCAAGATCAATCTTCGTCTTGTCGATCGCTCCCTCAAGATAGGCGTCCCATGCGGCGACCGTCGCAAATTTTTCGCGCTCTGCGATCTCGCGGTCAATCGCGTCGGTGTATCCGCCCGCTTCGTCGTATACGACGAAACTCCTGACCGGCATTGACGCTTCGAGAATTCCCATCGCAGCGCCGCCAAGGCCGATCAGCAAGGGAAATGTCACGAGAAAGATGATGAAGCCGCGCGATAGCACATATTGCTTGTATTCGCGCCAGGCGATCAGGAGCACAGGGTTCACGCCGCTTCCTCCGAATGGCTTCCCGCTGAAGCCACCTCACTTGCGCCGGCCAGATCGACGAAAATATCGTGCAGCGAAGCTTGAGTGTTTTCAAAACGCGACAAATGCATGCCTGCATCGAAGGCGGCGCGCAGGACGGTGTTTGCATCGACGCCGCGGGCAAGTTCGACCGCATAGGTCGGATCGTCGGCCGCGCGAGACGGCGCCGGATCAATCCGAACGACGCCAGGCGCGCGCGAAAGGGGCGCCACATCATCGCGTGTGCAGATGACAAGGCGCGGCGGAAATTTGGCGCGCGCTTCTTCCAGCGTTCCCACAAATCGCTTCATTCCCTTGGCGAGAATGAGGAAGCGATCGCAGAGCCTTTCTGCGTGCTGCATAGTATGGGTCGAGAATATGATCGTGCGTCCCTGATCGCGAAGATCGCCGATCAGCTTTTCAAGCGTCGCCTGATTGATCGGATCAAGGCCGGTGAACGGCTCATCGAGAATAAGCAGTTCAGGCTCATGCGCGATTGTCGCGAGAAGCTGCACCTTCTGCGCCATGCCTTTTGAAAGCGACTCGTTCTTTGAACGCGCGAAATCGCCGAGTCCAAACTGTTCGAGCAAAGACAGCGCCCGGGCGCGCGCCTCTTTTTGCGGGACGCCGCGAAGGCTTGCGAAATAGGCGATTGTTTCGGCGGCCTTCATCTTGCGATAGAGCCCGCGTTCTTCGGGAAGATAACCGATCCGCCGGCGAACGGGGATCGCCGACGATGAGCCGAGAACTTCGATCTTTCCGGATGTCGGCGGAATGATGTCGAGAATCATCCGCAGGGTGGTCGTCTTGCCGGCGCCGTTCGGACCAAGAAACCCGAAGATCTCGCCCTTGTTGACGGCAAATGAGAGATCGTCGACGGCGGAAAATGCGCCGAAGCGTTTGACGACATTTTCAAGTACGAGCGGCGTGCCGGCCATCCGGGCTCCCCTTATCGCGCCGGACGGTGCGGCGGGCGGCTTTAATAATCCGTTCCCGATCAGAGATCGAGCCGCATCAAGGGTCTATTATCGCGACGCCGCGCGATTTCTTCAAAGCCCGCCTTCTCGAACATCGTGACGACGCCATGATAAATCGAAGCGGGATTGGCGGCGGCGCCAACATCGACGGGGCACGCATCAAGCATGCGGGCTTTCTGCGCTCGCGCATAATTGATCGCCCCAGCGAGCAGCGCCGTCGCAACGCCCTGGCCGCGGTGGGCGCGCGGCACGACGAAACAGCTGACCGCCCAGATTTTCGGGTCATCGGCCTCCTGCGCCGCGAGGGGCGCGCTGGTTCGCCTTACGCCGTTCCAGTTTGGCGTCGACCGCCTTGGCCCGGCCTGTATCCAGCCGACGGGCTCATAGCCGCGAAAGGCGATCAGTCCCGGCGGCGGGCCTTCTTTCACAATCGCGCGAAACCTGTCTTTCAGGGATTTGCGCGCAGGTCCCTCGAACTGCGACCGCGGCAGACGCCAGTACATGCACCAGCATCCGCAAAAGCCGCCATTGGCGCCCATGACCGCGCAAAAATCATCCCAGCGGTCGGCGGTTAGCGGTTTGCACCTGATCGCCGTCGACATCGGCTCACCAGGAACCTGTATTCGGCATGGACGCCCAAGGCTCCTGCGGCGCGAGGCGTTCGCCCTTTTGCAGCAATTCTATTGATATTCCGTCAGGCGAGCGCACGAACGCCATATGTCCATCGCGCGGCGGGCGATTGATGACGACGCCCGCATGCGCCAGTCGCTCGCAGAGCGCGTAAATGTCATCGACGCGATAGGCGAGGTGGCCGAAATTGCGCCCGCCTTTGTATTCCTCCGCATCCCAATTATATGTCAGCTCGACCAGCGGGGCTTTTGTCGCCTGCGCCTGCTCCGCGTCGCCGGCCGCTGCAAGAAATACGAGTGTGAAGCGTCCCTTTTCATTTTCCTGCCTGCTGATTTCAATGAGGCCGAGTTTGCCGCAATAGAAATCGAGCGACTGTTCAAGATCGCTGACGCGCACCATCGTATGAAGATACTCCATAGTCAGCCTTTCGCTTTCTCGGCGAGGATTTCTTCGCGCAGATAGCCGGGACGGCGCAGGTGATAGCGGCGCATTGCGATATAGACGATGCCGAGCCACACGAAGATCAGGCCGAAATAATAATAGAACTTCACGACGTCCTGAACGTAATAAAGCGCGATCGTTTCCTGGTCATCGCGGCTGACCCCGGCGATCGATCCCTCCACTGGAATGCTTTTCGCAATCGCCTGCGCGTCCGCAGACATGCCGATTGAATCAAGGCCCCATGCAATGGCTGCAAGTAGGCCGAGGGTCACTGGGAGCGCCGCCACAAAAGCAGCGGCGATCGCCAGCGCATATTTCGGAAAGCGCGGAAAATGCACGCGGCGAAAAACTGCGCGGAAACGCGCCTCATCAAGCCGGTCGATAAGGTCAGGATCGACGCTCTTCAGTCGTTCCCATTCGAGGCCTGCATCCTCAGCGATGTCGGCATCAGTCTTCTTCGACCACCAAAGGAAGTAAAGGCCGGCGAGGATAACAGCGCCTGCGAGCGCCAACAAAGTTTCAACCATGCGATGCTCCGCCAGACCCCCTCGTCCGGGCCAGCGCTTTATCGAGCGCCCTGCCGAATGTCATGCGCTCATCCGGCGATAGGAATGAGGCGAGGACGAGTGAGCGGCCCTTGCTGACGACGCGAATGCGCGCTTCATGGCTGGCCGGATTGTCGATAACGACGCGCGCCCAGAAGGGTTCAATCCGCCAGCGCGATTCATGGCCTGATGGAAGGACGCGCGATACGCGCATGTCGCCGGGAGCGATGCGGACGCGTTCGCGCAGGCGCCCCTGCCTGTAGGAAAGCTTGAACGCAAGCCAGACCAGAAAGACGTCGAGCCCGCAAAAACCGATCACCGGCCAGGCGCCGATCAGATAGAAATAGACGCCAAAAACCATATTCGCGCCGATGACGATCGCCATCACAGCGATAAAGCCTGCATTCGGCAGCGACCTGTTGGGATATAGGATCGCGTCGAAATCGGGCCCGCCGGAATATGCCTCCGGGGCAAGGTCGCTCGCCCGGCCTTTTTCGGCGGGCGGCATGTCTTCGTAAACGCGAGAACCGATCATGGGCGGATGATAGCCACACGGCGCGCCTTCGTCACGGCGGCGGTTTGACTTCACTCAGGGGCGGGCGGCATGGTCGCGCCCGTCCGGAACGGGAATGGGTCATGGCGAAGCTGAAGGGGCCTGCAGCGGCGGAAATCTTCCGGCGGTTCGCCGCCGCGGCGCCCGAGCCGCAAACCGAGCTCCATTACAAAAATGATTTTACGCTGCTTGTCGCCGTCGTCCTTTCAGCGCAGGCGACGGATGTCGGCGTCAACAAGGCGACGAAGGCGCTCTTTGCGGTCGCCGATACGCCAGAAAAAATGGCGGCGTTGGGCGAAGAAAGACTGGGCGCGCATATCAAAACGATCGGCCTTTGGCGCGCCAAAGCGAAAAACGTAATCGCCCTTTCGAAAAGGCTGCTGGCCGAGCACGAAGGCAACGTTCCGGCAGATCGCACCGCGCTTGAACAGCTGCCGGGCGTTGGCAGAAAGACCGCCAACGTCGTCTGCAATGTCGCCTTTGGCCAGCCGACGATTGCGGTCGACACCCATATATTCCGCGTCGGAAACCGCACCGGCCTTGCGCCCGGCAAAAACCCGCTTGAAGTTGAAAAAGGCCTCGAAGCGATTGTTCCAAAAGAGTACCTGCACGGCGCGCATCACTGGCTGATCCTGCACGGCCGCTATGTATGCAAGGCGCGAACGCCCGAATGCTGGCGCTGCGCGATTGCCGATCTTTGCGAGTTTAAAGAAAAGTCGCCGCCGCCGGGCGCCAAGAGCAAGCCCGCGGCGAAAAAGCCCGCGAAGCGGCTTGCGGCGAAACCGAAATTGCGTGATGCGAAACCGAAAATGAAGGCGCGCAGGAAATGACCGAAAAAGACCGCTTGATCATCGCCCTTGATGTTCCGGCTGCAGATGACGCACGCGGCATCGTCCGGCGCATCGGCGCCGATGGAACATTTTACAAGATCGGCTATCAGCTGATGCCGATCGGCGGGCTCGATCTTGCAAAAGAGTTGAGCGCATCCGGCAAGAAGATATTCCTCGATTTCAAATTCCATGACATCGGCGCAACGGTCGAGCGCGGCGTCGCCAGCGTTGCAAAGCTCGGCGGCGATTTCCTGACCGTTCATGCCGAACCTGATGTTCTTAAAGGCGCGGTCGAAGGGCGGGGCGACGATAAGCGGCTCAAGATTCTGGGCGTCACCGTCCTTACAAGCCTGACGCAAGATAGCCTTGCCGAGAGCGGCGTCACAATGAAACTCGAAGACCTTGTCCTGAAGCGTGCGGAGTTTGCAGCCAAAGCCGGCGCCGATGGCGTCGTCGCATCGGCTCGGGAAGCTGAAGCGATCCGCGCCCGTTTCGGCGCCGCACTTTTGATCGTGACGCCTGGCGTGCGCCCCGCAGGCGCGTCGGTC
>JBGSLM010000169.1:0-15627 GCA_041740755.1 Parvularculaceae bacterium
CGCCTTGCGGAAAAGCTCGGCCTTGCGCGTGTCATCATTCCGGAAGGGGCGGGCGTCGGGTCGGCGATCGGTTTCCTGCTCGCGCCTGCATCTTATGAAATCATCCGCAGCCTGCCGATGCGGCTCGATGCGCTCGACGAAGCGCGCGTGACAGCGCTTTTTGAGAATTTGAGACGCGAAGCAAGCGATGTCGTTCGCACTGCTGCGCCGGCCGCATCGCTGACAGAAGCGCGCGCCGCTTTCATGCGTTATGTCGGGCAGGGTTATGAAATCGCGGTTTTGCTCGGCGGCGGACTTACGCCGTCGAAACTGAAACAGGATTTCGAGAACGCCTATCGCGCGCTATACGGCCAGATCATCCCTGATATGGCGATTGAAGTCTTGAGCTGGTCGCTGCGGATCGCTGCGCCGTCGCCCGAGACTGACGCGGTCGGACCGGTGAAAATATCGAACGCTGCCCACCCAGCGGGAAGGCGCGACGTATTCGACGCTGGCGCGGCGCAGCGCCTATCATACGGCGTATTTGAACGAACGGCGCTTTGCCGGGGCGACAGGATCGCCGGACCTGCGCTGATTGTCGAAGCGCAAACGACGACGGTCGTCACGGCGCGCTTTGATGCGGTCATCGACGATGCGCGCAACATTATCCTGATGCGAAGGGCTAACGCATGAGCGCCGTCGAACAGATTCGCCTTCAGCTTTTGTGGTCGCGCCTCATCGCGATCGTGGAAGAGCAGGCGCAAACGCTGATGCGCACGGCGTTCTCGGCGACAGTGCGCGAGGCAGGTGATCTTTCCGCCGGCGTGTTCGATACGAAAGGCCGAATGCTCGCGCAGGCGGTGACGGGAACGCCGGGCCATGTGAACGCCATGGCGGCGAGCGTCGGTTTCTTCCTGAAGAAATTTCCGATATCGGCGCTCAGCCCTGGCGACGTGCTTTTGACCAACGATCCGTGGGAGGGGACAGGCCACCTCAACGACTTCACCGTCGTCACGCCGGTCTTCAGAAACGGAAAAGCGATCGCGCTGTTCGCTGCAACGTCTCATATCGCCGATGTCGGCGGTCTTGGATTCGGCCCGGATGCGCGGCAGGTCTATGAGGAAGGACTGCTCGTTCCGATTTCACACCTCTTTCGCAAGGGCGTTGTGAATGCGACGCTGATCGAGCTGATCCGCGCCAATGTCCGCGATCCGCAGGCGGCGGAGGGCGATCTCTATTCGCTGACCGCTTGCAACGAGGCTGGCGTCGCGCGCCTACTTGAAACGCTCGATGAATTCGAACTCGACGGCCTCGATGAGGTTGGCGAGGTGATCATTGCGAATTCGCGCGCGGCAATGCTTGAAGAAGTGCGCCGCGTCCCGTTCGGACGTTATCTATATTCGATGCGCATCGACGGTTATGACGCGCCGGTCGATCTTGTCGCCGCAGTGACGGTCGGCGACAGCGGCGTTGACGTCGATTTTTCGGGCACTTCGCCAATGTCGGCGCACGGCATCAACGTGCCGCTTACCTATACGCAGGCCTATGCGTCATTCGGCGTTCGCTGCGTCATCGGAAATATGGTTCCGAACAATGCAGGCTCGCTCGGCGTCGTGCGCGTCGCTGCGCCGGAAGGCTCGATACTGAATGCGCTGCGGCCATGCGCCGTATCGGCGCGTCACACCGTCGGACAGATGCTGCCCGACGTCGTCCTTGGCGCACTTTCAAAAGCGATCCCCGAGCGAACGCCGGCGGAGGGCGCGTCATGTCTTTATCTGCCGGTCCTCCTTGGCGGACGCGGCGTCGGCGGCGGCGAAGAATTCATTGTCAATCCATTCTACACCGGCGGCGCAGGCGCGCGTCCGGGCAAGGACGGTTTGTCCTGCACCGCGTTTCCGTCTGGCGTCAGAAACACGCCGGTTGAAATCAACGAAGCGTCGGCGCCGGTCGTCATCTGGAAAAAAGAGTACCGGATCGATTCCGGCGGGGCTGGGCGCCTGCGCGGTGGGCTCGGCCAGACGCTCGAATTCGGACATGCGCAGGGCGCCGCTTTCGCAGTCTCAAAAATGTTCGATCGCATCGACCACCCGGCGCGCGGGCGAGACGGCGGCGGCGATGGCGGCAGGGGCGCTGCGCACCTTGATAATGGAATGCGAATGCGCGGCATGGGGCGCGACGTAATTCCGGCGGGAAGTCGGCTTGTCGTCGAAACGCCGGGGGGCGCCGGGATCGGCGATCCGACGGCGCGCAACGCCGAATCGTTGAAACAGGATGTCAGGTCAGGTTTTGTCAGCGGCGGCGCTGCGATTTCGGTGTACAAGGCGAAACAGGGTTGAGCGGCAATATCGCGCTGTCAAAGCAGGTTCCGGCGCGATTTTCCGTCGCTTCGTCCCGCTCAATTAGGCTAACATCGCGGCCTTGACCGCGTCACGATGATTGGCGCTAACGCGATGATTGGCTTAAGGTTTTTGCAGCATTGTGTAAACTATCGCCGATAGCCTAGAGGCTGAAGGAAAGACTGTTCAATCGGGCGCCGGCAAATCCTTGCGCCAATCGGGAGTGAGACATGAGCAAGTCCAGGGGCGAGACAAGCCCGCTCAGCCTTTTTGTGCCCGAACCGGAATGCCGTCCCGGCGATCATCCGGATTTCGGCGAGATGCTTATCCCGGAAGCCGGCGCAGTTCGAATGCCGCCGGTCGATGTTGAATCGCTGCACATCCACGACCTTGCCTACTCGGTAATCCGTGTCCTGAATGACAAGGGCGAAGCGGTCGGTCCTTGGGCCGGGCAACTGAACGACGAGGATCTTGTCGAAGGGCTGCGCCACATGCTTACCGTGCGCGCATTCGACGCGCGTATGTTCATGGCGCAGCGTCAGGGAAAGACATCGTTCTACATGCAGGCGCTTGGGGAAGAAGCGGTAGCGTGCGCCTTCCGCAAGGCGATGAGCAAGGGAGATATGAATTTCCCGACCTATCGCCAGCAGGGGCTGTTGATCGCGGGCGGTTATTCGATCTACACGATGATGAACCAGATCTACTCGAACGAGCTTGATCCGATGAAGGGCCGTCAGCTTCCGGTCATGTATTCGTCGAAGGAAGACGGGTATTTCACGATTTCCGGAAACCTCGCGACACAGTTCATCCAGGCGGTCGGCTGGGCGATGGCGTCCGCGATCAAGGGCGACACGAAAGTCGCCGCTGGATGGATCGGCGAGGGGTCGACGGCGGAAAACGATTTCCACTCGGCGCTGGTATTCGCCTCGACCTACAAGGCGCCGGTCGTCTTGAACGTCGTCAACAATCAATGGGCGATCTCGACTTTTCAGGGAATTGCGCGCGGCAACGCCGCGACATTCGCGTCGCGCGGGCTCGGCTTCGGCATTCCCTCGCTGCGCGTCGACGGCAATGATTATCTGGCGGTTTACGCCGTATCGAAATGGGCGATCGACCGCGCGCGCAAGAATCTCGGGCCCACCTTGATCGAATTCCTGACCTATCGGGCCGGCGCGCATTCGACCTCCGACGATCCGTCCGGCTATCGTCCGAAGGATGAATCCTCGACCTGGCCGCTTGGCGATCCGATCGAGCGTTTGAAAAAGCACCTCATCATGCGCAAAGCCTGGTCGGAAGAGCGTCACACGCAGGCCAAAGCGCAGATCGAAAGCGAAATCCTGCAGGCGCAAAAACAGGCCGAAGAACACGGCACCTTGCACAACGGCCCGCACGCGCCTGCGGGCACGATGTTTGAAGATGTCTACAAAGAGCCGCCGATCCATTTGATCCGGCAACGCCAGGAAGCGGGGATCTGATCATGACGCGCATGACCATGATCGAAGCGATCCGCAGCGCCATGGATGTCGCCATGGAAAAAGACCCCAATGTCGTCGTCTTCGGCGAGGACGTCGGCTATTTCGGCGGCGTGTTCCGCTGCACGCACGGGCTGCAGAAGAAGTACGGGCCCCAGAGATGCTTCGACGCGCCGATCAGCGAAAGCGGCATTATCGGCGCTGCGATCGGCATGGGCGCGTACGGCCTTCGCCCTTGCGTCGAAATTCAGTTCGCGGATTATGTCTATCCGGGCTACGATCAGCTCGCGTCGGAAGCCGCGCGCATCCGCTATCGCTCGGCCGGCGATTTCACCGTGCCGATGACGGTCCGGATGCCGACCGGCGGCGGCATTTTCGGCGGCCAGACGCACAGCCAAAGCCCTGAAGCCCTGTTCGCGCATGTTTGCGGGTTGAAAACCGTGATCCCGTCTAACCCCTATGACGCCAAGGGGCTTCTTATCGCTTCCATAGAAGACGACGATCCGGTCATGTTTCTGGAACCAAAGCGCCTTTATAACGGACCCTTCGACGGTCATCACGATCAGCCGATAACGCCGTGGAAGAAGCACGAACTCGGCGAAGTGCCGGACGGCTATTACACCGTGCCGCTCGGCAAGGCGGCGACGCGCCGCGAAGGCAATGACGTGACGGTGCTCGCTTACGGCACGATGGTTCATGTCGCGCTCGCCGCCGCTGAAGAAACCGGCGTCGATGCGGAAGTCATAGACCTCAGGACCATTCTGCCGGTCGATCTTGAAGCAATTGAAGCGTCGGTCAGGAAAACAGGCCGCTGCGTCATCGTCGTCGAAGCGACGAAGACCTGCGGCTTTTCGGCTGAGCTGATGGCGATTGTCATGGAAGGCTGCTTCCATCACCTTGAAGCGCCGGTCATTCGCGTGACCGGCTATGACACGCCCTATCCGCACGCCCATGAATGGGAATATTTTCCGGGACCAAAACGCGTCGGCGCGGCGCTGAAAAAAGTGATGGAGCAAGCCTGATGGGCGTTCATGTCATCAAACTGCCGGATGTCGGCGAGGGCGTTGCGGAAGCCGAACTCGTCGAATGGATGGTGAAGCCCGGCGACAATGTGATGGAAGATCAGGTGCTCGCGGCGGTCATGACCGACAAGGCGACGGTTGAAATCCCGTCGCCCGTCATCGGCAAGGTGATCTGGGTCGGCGCGAAAGCGGGCGAAATCGTCGCCGTCGGCTCACCGATCGTGCGCCTCGAAGTCGACGGCGCCGGGAACGCGAAAGAGGGCGAGGCGGCGCCCACGATGGAGACGCCGAAGGCTGAGAAGAAAGCAGCGCCGCCGCCGAAAGCAGAAATAAAATCCGCGCCGGCGCCGAAAGTCGAAACGCCGAAGCAGGCGACGAAGGCGGCTGCGCCCACCGTCACCGGCGCGCCGCGCAAGGAAGGCGAAAAGCCGCTTGCGTCTCCGGCGGTTAGAAAGCGCGCCGCTGATGCGGGCGTCGATCTTCGCCGCGTTGCGGGAACGGGACCTGCAGGGCGCATCACGCATGAAGATCTCGATGCGTTTTTCGAGCACGGATCAACCGTTGTCGCCGCGCGCGGGCGCAGCGCCGATACAGGCGTCAAGGAAATCCCAATCATCGGGCTTCGCCGCAAGATCGCCGAGAAGATGACCATCTCGCGCAGCCGCATTCCCGACATCGTCTATGTCGAGGAAGTCGACGTGACGTCGCTTGAGGATCTGCGCGCCAAGCTCAACACCGAGAAAAATCCGGATCAGTCGAAGCTGACGATCCTGCCGTTCCTGATGCGCGCAATGGCGAAGGCGATTGCGGACCAGCCGCAGATCAATTCGCTCTTTGACGACGAAGCGGGCGTCGTAAGGCAATATGGCGGCGTTCATATCGGCGTTGCGGCGCAGACAGACGGCGGCCTTGTCGTGCCGGTCGTCCGCCATGTCGAGGCGAGGGGGCTTTGGGATTGCGCGGCGGAAGTCGCGCGCCTTGCCGATGCTGCGAAAAAAGGAACGGCGACGCGCGACGAGCTTACCGGCTCGACGATCACCATCACCTCGCTCGGCGCGCTTGGCGGCATCGTCACGACGCCCGTCATCAACCATCCGGAAGTTGCGATCATCGGCGTAAACAAGATGCAGATCCGCCCGCATTGGGACGGCCATGAATTCACGCCGCGCCGAATGATGAACCTCTCCTGCGCCTTCGATCATCGCATCATCGACGGCTGGAACGCGGCGGTGTTCGTGCAGAGGATCAAGACGCTGCTGGAGAACCCGGCGATGATTTTTATTGAGGACTAGGCGATGACCGACCTCACCACCAAAGTCCTCATCATCGGCGGCGGGCCGGGCGGCTATGTCGCTGGCATAAGAGCCGGGCAACTTGGCCTCGACACGATCGTCGTTGACGCGGAAGCGCTCGGCGGCACGTGCCTCAATGTCGGCTGCATTCCTTCTAAAGCGATCATCCACGCAGCGGATGAATTCGAGAAGGCGACGCATTTCGCCAATTCATCCGCGCTCGGCATTTCCGCCGGTCAGCCGAAACTTGACCTGTCGAAAACTGTCGCCTGGAAAGACGGGATCGTTAAGCGCCTGACGACCGGCGTCGGCGGGCTGCTCAAAAAGAACAAGGTCAAAACGATCAAGGG
Organism: Parvularculaceae bacterium; assembly: GCA_041740755.1. Classification (GTDB taxonomy): domain Bacteria; phylum Pseudomonadota; class Alphaproteobacteria; order Caulobacterales; family Parvularculaceae; genus Amphiplicatus. Next base: position 6,452 of record JBGSLM010000169.1, read on the forward strand.
CTGGGCGGCGTTTATCGACGGCAAGACGGTCGACGTGAAAATGGCGGACGGCGTGCAGCGCATCCGCGCTGAAAACGTCATTGTCGCGACGGGCTCCGTTCCGGTCGAACTCCCGTTCATGAAATTCGGCGGCAACGTGATATCGTCAACGGGCGCGCTTGCGCTCGCCGCGCCGCCCAAGAATTTTGCAATTGTGGGCGCCGGCTATATCGGTCTTGAACTTGGGATCGCCTTCGCCAAATTCGGCTCGAAAGTGACAGTCGTCGAGGCGATGGACCGTATCTTGCCGACTTACGACGCCGAATTGACGAAGCCGGTCGCAAAGCGCCTCAAAGATTTGGGCGTCACTGTCATCCTCGGCGCCAAGGCGAAGGGCCTCTCCAAGGACGGCAAGTCGCTCGAGATCGAACAGAACGGCAGGACCGAAGCGATCCCCGCCGACAAAGTGCTTGTCACCGTCGGGCGAAAGCCGCTGACGGAAGGCTGGGGACGGGAAAAACTCGCGCTCGACATGGACGGCCGTCACTTGAAGATCAACGATCGCTGCGAGACGTCGATGAGCGGCATCTACGCGATCGGCGACGTGACGGGCGAGCCGATGCTCGCGCATCGCGCCATGGCGCAAGGGGAAATGGTCGCGGAGATCATCGCCGGTCACAATCGCCGCTGGCACAAGATTGCGATGCCGGCGATCTGTTTCACCGATCCCGAGATTGTTTCCTGCGGCCTCTCGCCTGAGGAGGCGAAAGCGGCGGGCCACAAGATCAAGACTGCAAACTTCCCATTTTCCGCCAACGGCCGCGCGATGACGATGGAAGCCGAAGAGGGATTCGTGCGCGTCGTCGCGCGCGAGGACAATCATTTGCTGCTTGGCGTGCAGGCGGTCGGGCGCGGCGCGTCGGAATTATCCGCTGCTTTCGGTCTTGCGCTAGAAATGGGCGCGCGGCTTGAAGATGTCGCCGGCACGATCCACGCGCATCCGACGCAGGGCGAAGCGCTACAGGAAGCGATGCTGAGAACGCTCGGCCATGCGCTGCATATTTGAGAGGCGTTTGCTTGAATTCCCTCTCCCGCGCGCGAAGGCGCGCAATATAGATTGGCGCCCTTCGGCGCCGGGGCGGGAGAGGGGAGAAAATGAATGAAACCTCCACGCAAGAAAAAACTGGCGCCGCTCGAAATCGGCTGGCGCGAATGGGCGGAACTGCCGGCGCTGTGCGAGAAGCGCATCCTCGCCAAAATCGACACCGGGGCCAAAACTTCCGCCATTCACGCCTATCGCATTCGCGAGATCGTTGTGGACGGCCGCCCGCATGTCGAATTCCACGTTCACCCGGTGCAAAAAAAGCGCAATCCGGAAGTCCGCTGCCTTGCGCCGATCCACGACCGGCGGACTTATAAAAGCTCCAACGGCGCGGCGCAGGAGCGGATTGTCATTGTCACGGAACTGCGGCTAGGACGGCGAAAGCGGACGATCGAATTGTCGCTCGCCAACCGCGACGATATGGGTTTTCGCCTCCTGATCGGACGCGACGCGTTGCGAAAAAATGTTATCATCCATCCGGCGCGGTCGTTTTTGCTAGGCCGGTGACGACTTTCGGGGAATTCGATGAAGCTCGCCTTGATGTGCCAGAACGGCGCGCTCTATTCGCACCGCCGCCTTGTCGAGGCGGCGGTAGCGCGCGGGCATGAAATCGACGTCGTCAACCATCTGAAGTGCTACATCAACATCACGTCGCACCGCCCTTCGGTGTTTTATCAGGGCAAGGACCTTCCAAAATACGACGCCGTCATTCCGCGCATCGGCGCGTCGGTGACGTTTTACGGCACGGCGGTGTTGCGCCAGTTCGAGATGATGGGCGTTTATCCGGCGAATGAATCGGTCGCGATTTCGCGCTCGCGCGACAAATTGAGGTCGCTGCAATTGCTGGCGCGCAAGGGGATCGGGCTTCCCGTGACCGTGTTCGCGCACAAGACGTCGAACGCGGAAGAAGTCATCAAACTCGTCGGCGGCCCGCCGGTGATCATCAAGCTGCTCGAAGGAACGCAAGGGATCGGCGTCATCCTCGGCGAGACCGAGCGCGCAGCGGAATCGATCATTCAAGCGTTCGGCGGCGTCAACACCAACATTCTGGTGCAGGAATTCATCAAGGAAGCGGGCGGCGAAGACATCCGATGTCTGGTTGTCGGCGACAAGGTCGTCGCGTCGATGAAGAGAAAAGGCAAAGAGGGCGAGTTCCGCTCAAACCTTCATCGCGGCGGCTCGGCGGAGAAAGTGAAGATCACGCCGGCCGAACGCTCGACCGCGATCTCTGCGGCGAAAGCGATGGGACTGAATGTCTGCGGCGTCGACATGCTGCGCTCCAATCACGGTCCCGTCGTCATGGAGGTGAATTCATCGCCTGGACTTGAAGGCGTCGAGACGGCGACCGGCGTCGATGTCGCGGGCCTTATCATCGAGTTCATCGAAAAGAACGCGGAACCGGGCAAGACGAAGACAAAGGGCAAGGGGTAGGGCGGTGAAATCGCGCATTCTCGGATTTGAATGGGATGCAAGCTCCAGCCATTCGCGGGGGCCCGCGCTTGCGCCGACAGTCGTCAAGCGGCTATTGTCGAGCGAAGCATCGAGCAGCTATTCGGTCGAACTCATCGACATGCGCGAGGCGATCGACGATTATCTGATCCCGCCCTTGCCTGAAGACGGCGCCGCGGCACGAAGCGTCATTTCGAAGACTGTCGCCGAATGCCTCGCATCAGGTCATGCGCCGCTCTCGGTCGGCGGTGATCATTCCGTCACCTATCCGATATTGAAAGCAGTCGCGGCGAAACACGGTCCGGTCAATGTCTTGCACGTCGACGCGCATCCCGACCTTCACGACGAATTCGAGGGCGACAAATTCAGCCATGCTTCGCCCTTCGCCCGCGCGCTCGAAGACGGGCTCGTCAAAAAGCTTGTTCAGATCGGCATCCGCTGCTGGGACCCGAAACAGCTCGAATTGGCCAAGAGATATAAGGTCAAAATCCTGCGGGCGGATCAGGCGGATGAAGCGCCAGCAGATATTTTCGCCGGACCGCTCTACATGTCGATCGATCTCGACGGGCTCGATCCCGCCTTCGCGCCGGGCGTATCGCATCCAGAACCCGGCGGATTATCTACGCTCGACGTTCTGAAATTGATCCGCCGCATCAAGGGTCCGCTCATCGGCGCCGATGTCGTCGAACTGAACCCTGAGCGCGATTTCCAGATGACGACCGCGCGCGTCGTCGTGCGGCTCATCAAGGAACTGGCGGCCCGAATGGCGATGCCGTCGTGAAAGCGGCGATTTCGATCCGCGCCGCGAAGATTAGCGAAAGACAGGCGCTTGAAGAATTGCAACGCGTCGCGTCATTGGAAAGCGAGACTTACCGCGCGCAAATTCTCGCGCAGCCCGATGCGATCGACCTGCCCATCGGGCAAATTGAAAGAGGTGAAGTCTTTGTCGCCGAGATTTTGGGCAGGGTCGCCGGTTTCGCGGCGATTATTCCATTGACGGACGGCGACATCGAACTTGACGGACTATTCGTCGAACCGGCGCAGTGGCGACGCGGCGTTGGGCGCGCTCTTGTCAATTATGCGTGCGGCTATGCAAAGTCGTTGAAGGCGCGCGCGCTGGTTGTCACCGCCAATCCGGACGCGCTCAACTTCTACAAATCATGCGGGTTTGAAGCCGCGGGAGAAGCGATGACCTTGTTTGGACCGGCGCCCCGGATGGCGAAAGCCGCTTCCTAATCAAAAAGGCTCGACACCGACTCTTCATTGGCGATCCGGCGGATCGCTTCGGCGAGGAGGCCGCCGATTTCGACTTTTTCGATCTTCTTGCAGGCTTCGACTTCCGGCGTCGACTGGATCGAGTCCGATGTGACAAGGCGCGTCAGCGCCGCCGCATTGGCGATGCGGTCATGCGCGCCGTCGGAGAGGACGCCGTGCGTCACATAGGCGGAAACGCTTTTTGCGCCCTTGTCCATGATCGCCTGCGCAGCGTTGCAGAGCGTGCCGCCGCTGTCCACGATGTCGTCGAACAAGATGCAATGGCGGCCTTTGACGTCGCCGATGATGTTCATTACTTCCGACACGCCCGCATGTTCGCGGCGCTTGTCGACGATCGCGAGCGGGCTGTTGTCGAGGCGCTTCGACAGCGAGCGCGCGCGCACGACGCCGCCGACATCCGGCGATACGACGGTCACTTCGGAAATGTCGCCCTTGTGGCAGGCGCGAATTTTTTCTTCAAAGACTTTGACGGCGTAGAGATTGTCGGTCGGGATGTCGAAAAATCCCTGGATCTGTCCGGCGTGCAGATCGACGGTGAGGACGCGGTCAGCGCCGGCGGTGGTGATGAGGTTCGCAACGAGCTTGGCCGAGATTGGCGTCCTCGGTCCCGCTTTTCTGTCCTGACGGGCGTAGCCGAAATAGGGGATGACGGCGGTGATCCGGCTCGCCGACGCGCGGGTCAGCGCGTCGATGATGATCAAAAGCTCCATCAGATTGTCGTTCGCCGGATTTGCGGTCGACTGGATGACGAAGACGTCTTCGCCGCGAACGTTTTCTTTTATCTCGACGAAGACCTCGCCGTCTTTGAACGTCCGGATGTCAGCTTCTGCGAGGGGAGTGGACAGGCGCTTTGCGATATTCTCGCTGAGGCGCCGGTTCGAATTTCCCGAGATCAGCTTCATGCGTCAGCCCTTATCTGCCCGGGCCGCCTTGTGACGGTTTCTTGACTGCCGATCAAGCCCCGGCGCGGCGGGGAAGCGCGATCGCCGAAAGATTGCGCCCATAATCGGGTTCGTTCGCCCGCCGGCTCGCCCGGTAGCTGAAATAGGCATCCGAATCGGCAACCGTGCATATGGATGTGTCGTCGAGTTTTGTGACGCCCGCTTCAGCGAGGCGCCAGCGCCCGAAGCCGACGAGATCGAACTGGCGTTTGCCGGCTGCAACGCCCGGTGCGAAAAATTGCTTCGATTGCGGGTGGCTGGCGGTGAATGCTTCGAGCACATCGAGGCCGACTTCGAAGTTCGGCTGACGCATGCAAGGACCGACAGCGCCGACAATCTGGTCCGCTCTGGCGCCGATTGAAATCATCGACTGAACGGTCGCCTCGAGAACGCCCGCGAGCGCGCCGCGCCATCCTGCGTGCGCCGCGCCGATCACCTCGGCCTGCGCATCGACAAAAAGAAACGGCATGCAATCGGCGGCGAGAACGCCGAGCGCGACTCCCTTGAGGCGCGTCGCCATCGCGTCAGCTTTCGGTCCCTGACCGGTCCAGGGTTCGGTCACGATGACGACGTCCGGCGAATGGATCTGATAGAGCGTCAGCAAATGCTCGGCGCCAAGCGTCTCACGGCAACGCAGCCTGTTTTCCGCCGTGTTCGCCGGATCGTCCGTCGATCCGAGCCCTACATTGAGCGACGAAAAGATACCGGCCGAAACCCCGCCCGCACGTCCGAAAAAACCATGCGCGACGCCGCTCTCGCGCAGGAGCGGCGATTGTACATGCGGCGTCGTCATGCGTGAAAACCTTCAGGATCTGGAAGCCCCGGCGCGCTGATGCAGAGCGCCTTGAACAATTCGCCCATAAGCGCTGGCGATGAAATCCTATGCGCGCCGGCGAAGATATCGGCGGCTTCCTCTGCGGATTTTCCAAAGCACAATCGTTCAACCCTCATCGGAAGGCCGAGCCGTGCGAGGAATTCTGCCTGTGAAATCGGGCCGTGCGCGGCCGCGCCTGCGTTAAATGCGGCTCTCGCCAGCGCTTCGAAATTGACGTGCGCGGTAATATCGGCGCGTCCGGGGGACGCAAGAACCGGCCAATAGGCGTGACGGCGCACCGCCTGAAGCGTATCGCCCGCGCCGCCGTGAAGGTGGCCGTAATCGATGAAGAGCGCGCGTCCGCCTTGTTCAGACAATGCGCGCGCGATTTCGTCGGCCATCGCTGTTGCCGCCTCGCCGATTTCATGGATCGCGCCCGCAGCGACGCCTTCCGGATCTGGAAGATCGACGGTCGGCAATGGCGGCGTATCGGAAAGAGTGAAGGCGAGTGCGCCGCCGCTGTCGTCCAGTCCGACGAGCCGTTCGCGCCAGCCTGTCTCCGCACGGACGAATTGCCGGATCGGGAGGCAATCGAAAAATTCGTTTGCGATGATCAGCATCGGCGCCGGGGGCACGTCGCTGAACGCGTCCGCCCAGTCGGTCGCAATTCCTGCATCGCGAAGGCGTCGCTGTTGTTCATGGCGCAGACGCCCGCTGGTCTCAACGAGCCAGACATGAGCAGAGTCAAGAAATGCAGGACGCAGTTTCGCGGCGCGCAAGATGTCCTGCATGAGCACGCCGCGCCCGGGCCCAAGTTCAACAAGGTTGAAGGCGTCGGGCGATCCGATATCGATCCATGACTGAACGAGCCACAGGCCGATCAGCTCGCCGAAAATCTGGCTGATCTCGGGCGAGGTCGTGAAATCGCCCTTGGCGCCGATCGGCGCCTGCGAGGTGTAATAGCCGTCATGCGGGTGGAGGAGGGCGTCCTCCATATAGTCGGCGACCGTGATCGGCCCGCGGGATTTGATAAGGGCGATAAGGCGTTCTTCGAGCGGCGTCGTTTCGCGGATTGGCGCGCCCTTCGTCATGGAGCCCCGGCGGCCGCAGGCTTTTTGAAGGCGCGCCAGACGAACCACGCGCCAAGCGCGAACATCGGGGCCGAGAGCATCATGCCCATGGTGAGGCCAATCGGGAATTCCGGAAGAAAAGCATCGGGTTCGCGGAAGTTCTCAACAATGATCCTCGACGCCGCGTAACCGGCTAGAAAGACGCCCATGACGGCCCCCGGCCGTTTGAGCAGCCCGAACGAGCGCGACAGGACGGTGACGATGACAAACAGCGCGACGCCCTCAAGCGCTGCTTCATAAAGCTGGCTTGGATGACGCGGCAGACCGTACGGGTCCGCCGGAAAGACCATCGCCCATTTGCCGTCCCACGGCCGTCCGTATAGCTCGCCATTGATGAAGTTTGCGATGCGTCCGAAAAACAGGCCGATCGGCGCGGCGCAGGCGAAAAGATCGCCGAGCGAAAGCGCGTTCACCTTATTGCGGCGCGCATACCAAAGACCGGCGATGGTGACGCCGATAATCCCGCCATGGAATGACATGCCGCCTTTCCAGAGCATCAGGAAGGGCGGGATCGGCACCCATCCGATCAGCGTCTTGACGATCCCATCCGCCATGCCGGCGCCAAGCGTTTCCCAGGCGCCGACAAGCAAGGATGGTTCGTAAAAGAAAACATAGCCAAGCCGCCCGCCCGCCATCACGCCGATCGCGACCCAGAATATTACGTCGTCGAGTTGCGTCTTGCTGACGGGCGCGCCTGAGGCTGACCAAAGCTTCGGCAATTTGATGAGGCTTAGAGCATACCACCAGCCAACGCCGATCCCGGCGATGTAGGCGAGGGAGTACCAGCGGATCGGCAATGGGCCAAGCTGGATCGCGACGGGGTCGATGGCGGGATAGGAGACGGTCATTCGCACTCGAAGGCTTCGGCGCGGCGTTCTTAGCGCGCTTTTTCGCCGCTGTCGCCTTTGCAGCGTCGAAGGCTTATCTATAGGGCGAAGAGGAGCCGTCCATGCAGACCCAAAGCCCGATATTCGACGAGATCGCCAAGCTCATGTCCGAAGCCGCCGGCGCGGTCGACGGCGTTCGCCGTGAGGCGGAAACGGTCGCAAGGGGCCAGCTTCAGCGCCTTTTGTCCGATATGGACCTTGTCACGCGGGAAGAGTTTGAAGCCGTTCGCGATATGGCGGCTGCGGCGCGCGCCGAAAACGACCGCCTCGCCGCCCGACTCGCGGAGCTGGAAGCAAGGTTGGGCAAAACGAGTTAGGATTTCCACAGGAGCGAATCATTGCCGCTCCCTCGGAATCGCCGCGCTATCAGCAAATGGAGCGCCGGACGAAACCGTGGAACCCGGTTTTTCGCAATTCCGGCGCGACCAGGAAATTCCGGATCAGCGGGCGCTCGCCCGAAGATCCGGCAGCCATGCTGGGAGCCCTATGTCGATCGAACTCCTGAAAGCGCCGACGCCGGAAGCGGACCCGCTCGAAGCCCTTGAGCTGGTCGCGGACGACATGTCGATCAGCGTCGAACGCGTCGACAGGGATGAGCTTCATCTCGCGATCCCGGGCATGTGGCGCGACGCCGGTTTCTGGTTCACCTGGCGTCCCGAGCTTTCGACGCTGCAAATGGGCGCGCCGCTCGATCTTAAGGCGCCCAAAGGCCGCCTTGCGGATGTCGCGCGTCTCGTCGCGATGGTGAATGAACGTCTGTGGATCGGGCATTTCGATCTGTGGTCGGACGACAATTCGATCGTGTTCCGAAACGCCGCGATCCTGCCGGCAAGCGGCGCGCTCGACCGGGTGCAGGCGGAATGTCTCATCAAAGGCGCGCGCGAGGCAATTGACCGCTTTCTTCCGGCTTTCAATTTTCTCATCTGGGGCGGCAAGACGCCGGAAGAGGCGCTCGAATCGTCGCTGTTCGAGACGGCCGGCAACGCCTGACGCATCGACGCGGGCTTTTGCGTCGGTTAGTTTCGCAAGATGACAGAAAAGATTTCAGTCGCGCTGATCGGCGCGGGTTCGATGGGCGGGGCGCTTTTGCGCGGCTGGATCGAGCGGAAAATAATCGATGGCGCATCATCCGCCATTTTCGATCCGGCGCCGTCTGCGCCGATCCTGGCGTCGGCGAAGGCGCACGGAATGTCGTTGAATCCAGCAGAAGACGGGAAGCGCTTCGACGCGCTCGTCATCGCGATAAAACCCCAAGCCGCCGCTGAAATTCTGCCGCCTTTTGCTGCAATCGCGGCCGCCGCGGTTTCAATTTCAGTGATGGCCGGAAAAAGCGTCGCGGCGATCGGCGATTTGATGCCGGGCGCGCAGAAGATCATCCGTGCGATGCCTAATCTTCCCGCCGCCGTCGGCGCAGGCGCAACAGCGCTCTTTGCGCCGGGTGCCGCCGGGCCAGGTGAAAGAGCGATTGCCGAAAAGTTGATGCGCGCTGTGGGCGAGACGATCTGGGTCGACAGCGAAGCCGCTATCGATGCGGTGACGGCGGTATCGGGCAGCGGTCCCGCCTATTTCTTTTTGTTGGGCGAAGCCCTCGCGGAGGCC
>JBGSLM010000170.1:0-19006 GCA_041740755.1 Parvularculaceae bacterium
GGCGTCGGCCGAAGGATCGCTGTAGCAGGCCTTGAAATAGCTCCCGGCGGTCTCACGCCCTTGCACCATCATTGCAAGATCGGCGTCCTGGCAATCCTTCGGCAAAGCCGCCGCAGCGCCGCTCGCCGCGCCAAGCGCGCACCCGGCCGCCAGAAAGACCAGCCAAAAAGGCCGTCGCCCCGTCTCGTTCATTGAAGCCCCCAGAAAATGAGACGCTACCGCGCGTGTCGCCGATTGTCACGGCGCCTGCGGCAGGGCGCGCTGCTAAAAAACGCGTCAGTTAATTCAGGATCACCGCCGCCGCGAGAATGAGGACTGCAACGCCGGCGAACCACAGCGCAGCGCGCGTCATCTTTCCCTGATGCGAAAGCGCGCGCGCAAGATCTTCTGTCGTCTCATGGCTAAGGCTGAGCCGGTCGGCCGAAACGCGTTCAGACGCCGCCGCGATGATCTCAACATAACGCGGAAGATGCGGCGCGATATCGAGCGCTTTTTCGGTCGCCGCGCGCAGGCGTTCGAACTGGCGTTTGGGGCCGATCGCTTCGGAAATCGCCGCGCGGACAATCGGCGTCGCCGCCCGCCACATGTTGATTTCAGGATCAAGCGCGCGCGCGACGCCCTCGACCGTCACCATCGTGCGCTGGAGCAGCACTAGTTCCGGGCGAAGATGCATGTCGAAGAGCGCTGTCACGTCAAACAACTGCTGCAGGACGCGGCTCATGTCGACCTTGTCGGCGGAAAGGCCGAACAAGGGCTCGCCGACAGCGCGCAAGCCCTGCGCAAAGGCGTCGATCGAATGTTTCTTTGGCACATAACCGGCATCGAAATGGACCTTCGCCGTGCGCAGATAGTCGCGCGTGATGAAGCCGTGAATGATTTCAGCGAAGGTGCGCCGCGTCGCTTCGTCGAGGCGCCCCATGATCCCGAAATCAACGAGGGCGAGCCGGCCCTCGGCGTCGATCATCAAATTGCCCTGGTGCATGTCGGCGTGGAAAAAGCCCTTCATCAGCGCCTGCGTCAGGAAGACTTCGATGATTGTCTGCGCGAGCCGGCGCCGGTCTACGCCCTTTACGGCGAGCGCGCTGAAATCGCTGACCGGCGTCGCATCAATCCATTCGAGCGTCAAAACGCGCCGCGCCGTCAGCGGCCATACGATCTCCGGGATCCTGACGCCCGGCGTATCTTTCAGGTCGTCTTTGAGGGCCGATGCGGCGGACGCCTCCATCCGAAGATCAAGTTCGAGCGCGGCCGCTTCTCTCAGCGTACTGATGAACCGGACAGGCTCCATCCGCTTCGTCGCTGCCGACAGCTCTTCGATCAGGCCCGCAGCCCTTGCGAAGGCGCGAAATTCGGCGGCGACTTCCGGCTCGATCCGTGGGCGGAGCACCTTGACCGCGACGTCGCGGCCGGCTTTGAGTTTGGCGCGGTGAACCTGCGCGATCGATGCGGCGGCGATCGGTTCGGAGAAGTCGTCGAACATTTCGCCAAGCGGCCTTCCGAAGGCGCGCTCGATTTCGGCGACGGCTTCTGCGCGCGAAAAGGGCGGCATCCGGTCCTGAAGGCGCCCAAGGTCCTTCGCCATGTCGAAGCCGATGATATCGGGTCTTGTCGCCATGAACTGGCCAAGCTTCACATAGGCGGGGCTCATTCCCTCAAAAGCGGCGGCGAGACGCTCGCCGGGTCGAAGCGGCGTTCCATCCGTCGCTTTCGTTCTCGCGCCGATGCGCGCCAGCGAGCCGATCAGTCGCGCCGGGACGGGGAGATGATGCGCGACCTCTTGCGGGATCAGCGCGTCATAGCGCGACAGGCGCGCGGCGGCGGCGATAAGGCGGGCGTAATCGGCGATGGCGTCGAACACGGCGCCGCTCCCTAAATCCGCCAGCCGGAATGGATGGCGACAATGCCGGCTGAGAGGTTCTCGTAGCCGACGCGCGAGAGTCCGGCGGCGCGGATCAGCCCCGCGAAATTCTCCTGCGTCGGAAAGCGGCGGATCGATTCGACGAGATATTGATAGCTCTCGCGATCGTTTGCGACTTTCTCGCCGAGCCAGGGAATTACGTTGAACGAATAAAGATCGTAGAGCTTTTGCAGGCCGTCGGTCGCAAGATGCGAGAATTCGAGACAGAAAAAGCGACCGCCCGGCTTCAGGACGCGGCGCGCTTCCGCGAGCGCGCGGTCGATATGGGTGACGTTTCTGATGCCGAATGCGATCGTGTAGGCGTCGACCGTGCAATCGGGGAGCGGAAGCTGCTCGGCGTCAGCGCATAAAAGCGCCATTCGCGCGCGAACGGGCGCGTCTAGGCCCCGCGCCCTGCCGGCGGAGAGCATTTCGGCGTTGATGTCGGAAACGATCGCCCGCGCCGCGCCGCGCTTTGCAGCGCGCGGCCTTGTGTCGGCTCTGCCAAGGAATGCAGACGCGATATCGCCGGTCCCGCCTGCGACATCGAGGAGAAGTTCGCCCGGCTGCGGGTTGATCCGGTCGATCAGGACCTGCTTCCAGACGCGGTGAACGCCGGCGCTCATAAGGTCGTTCATCAGGTCGTATTTGGGCGCGACGCTGTCGAAAACCCCCTTCACGAGGCCGGCTTTCTCGTCCTCCGCAACCTCGCGAAAGCCGAAAGACGCCCTATCTCCGCCGCGCTTTTCCATCAGTACCGCTTATCTGCGGAACGACCCGGCGAGAAGCGCCTTGACGCCGCAGGATTGGTTTGACAGGGTCAACCCCCTGAATTCAGGCGGCTTTCATCGATTGGCCGCTGGCGGCCCGGCGAACTATGCGCGCCGGAACAGGCGAGGCAAACGAAATGCCTTGGACGACGAAGGGGCGGGCGATCGCATGATCAAGTCTGAACTTGTGCAAAAACTTGCAGATGAAAACCCGAACCTGTTTCATCGCGATATCGAAAAACTCGTCACCATCGTATTTGACGAGATCGCCGGCGCGCTGGTGAAGGGCGATCGCGTCGAGCTGAGAGGCTTTGGCGCATTTTCCGTGAAGCACCGTCCCGCGCGCGTCGGACGCAATCCGCGCACCGGCGACCCGGTGCCGATCGACGAAAAGTTTTCTCCCTTCTTCAAGCCGGGCAAGGAACTCCGCGACCGGCTTAACGGCGGCGGCAAGAAGTGAACGATGGCGCTTCATCGGCGAGCGACGGAAGCTGAGGCCGCATGAAGAAGATCCTGCGCTGGGTCGTTGTCGTTCCATTCGGTGCTCTGCTCGTCCTGTTCCTCATCGCAAACCGCAAGCTCGTCGCTTTGAGCCTCGATCCGTTTTCGACCGAAGCGCCTGCGATTGCGACGCCGGCGCTTCCTCTCTGGATATGGCTCATCCTTGCGCTTCTTGCCGGGTTCTTCGCGGGCGCCGCCGGCATGTGGGCGTCGGATCGCGAACTGCGCATTCGCGCCAAAGCCGACCGGCTCGAACTGAAGGCGCTCAAAAAAGCCGCCGCCGACGCGGAAGCTGCGGCGAAACTCCCCCCGCAACCAACGGAGCAAGTCTGAGAAGTTCCTATGGCGAACGGCATCGTCAAAATCTGCGGCGTGAAGACAACCGGCCAGGCGCTCGCCGCCGCAAGAACGGGCGCAGACCTTATCGGCTTCGTCTTCGTCTCCAAAAGCCCGCGCGCAATCCTGCCCGACGCGGCGAACGAGATTGTTACGGAAATCAAACAGCTCTCCTACGAAGAAGGCTTTGCGTTTCCAAAATTCTGCGGCCTATTCGTCGATGCTGGCGAGAAGCTCCTCGGCGAAGCGGCGCCCTTCCTGTCGCATTTCCAGTTTCACGGTCATGAAGACGCCGAACGCATCAATGAGATCCGCAGGGAGTTTGGCCTTGAGATCATCAAGGCGGTCGGCGTCGCCGACGCGACTGACTTCGACGGCGTCGAGGCGCTCGCCGCCGCAGCGGACCTCTTGATCTTCGACGCACGACAGCCAAAGGGCGCGCCGCTTCCAGGCGGCAATGGCGCCGCCTTCGACTGGGCCATTTTGAAGCACTACCGGGTCGAAACGCCGTTTCTGCTTGCGGGCGGGCTGACGCCGCTAACCGTTGCAAAAGCGATCAAGGCCGCAAAGAGCCATACCGCATTCGCCGGCGTCGACGTCTCGTCAGGTGTTGAAGTACGACCGGGTGAGAAAGACGAAGCGCTGATCGACGCGTTCATCAAGGCGGCAAAGGCCGCGTTCTGACGGGCAGGGATAATACATTGAAAAATCTCGGCATACTCGCGGCTGCTGTCTTCGGTATGGCGCTAACCGGCTGCGCGCATGCGGGCGACGCAGCGCCGCTTGACGCTGCGCTCGATCAGTTGCGCGCAGGCGGCAATATCATCGTCCTTCGCCACGCAACGTCGCCCGGCGGACAAAAGGCGGCAGTCGGTATGACTGCGGGATGCGAGCTTGCGCCCGGCCGGGGATTGAGCGCGCGAGGGTTCTTTGAGGCGCGCTTCATCGGCGAATGGCTCGCGGAAAACGGCGTCAAAATCGACAGGACCTATACGAGCGACATGTGCAGGTCATACGACACGGCGCGCCTCGTCGCCGCAGCGGGCAATGGCCCGGTCATACCGCGCGCCGAGATGAAATCTGACGATGCGGCGACGGCGGCGGCGTTCAAGTCGGAACTTGCAGCGGAGCTTGCCGCCGCGCCGGGCGCAAACATCCTTCTCGTCAATCATTCGAATGTCGCCCCGCTCTATTGGTCGGGACCGCTTGAGGGCGAAGAGGAAACCCCTTCGGGTCGGATACACGTCGTACGCGGCGACGCAGTGATCCGCATCGACGTCAATCCTGAAGTCTCGGCGGCCCCAAGGACAGCCGATTGACCGGAACTGAACGCCGCAACTTGCGGCGCGGTCTGCCCGAACGAACGCGCAGCCGATGAAATAGGGGGCAAGCGAATCTGGCGCGCCTCGTCTTGCGCCGCCCGCATTTGCCGTTAGTGCTCTTTTCCGATGACCGGACCCAAACCCAACTCCTACCGCACCGGACCCGACGCTGAAGGGCGTTTTGGGATTTTCGGCGGGCGCTTTGTCGCTGAAACCCTGACGCCGCTCGTTCTTGAACTCGCCGAGGAATATGAGCGCGCGAAGAAAGACCCGAAATTTCGCGACGAACTCGACAATTTCCTGAAACATTATGTCGGCCGCCCGTCGCCTCTTTATTACGCTGAACGGCTGACCGGACACGTCCGCGATACGGCCGGCGCGGGACGGGGCGCGAAAATCTATTTCAAACGCGACGAGCTGAACCATACCGGCGCGCACAAGATCAACAATTGCATGGGCCAGATTCTTCTCGCGCGGCGGATGGGCAAGACGCGCATCATCGCCGAGACGGGGGCCGGTCAGCACGGCGTTGCGACCGCAACCGTTTGCGCGCGCTTCGGGCTTCCTTGCGTCGTCTATATGGGCGCAACCGATGTCGAGCGGCAAAAACCCAACGTCTTCCGGATGAAGCTTCTCGGGGCCGAGGTCATCCCGGTCACTGCCGGCCGGGCGACGCTTAAAGACGCGATGAACGAGGCGCTGCGCGATTGGGTGACCAATGTCGCCGACACTTATTACCTCATCGGCACGGCGGCGGGCCCGCACCCCTATCCGATGCTGGTGCGCGATTTCCAGTCGGTGATCGGGACCGAGGCGCGCGCCCAGATGCTCGAAGCGGAAGGAAGACTGCCCGACGTCGTGATGGCGGCGATTGGCGGCGGTTCGAACGCGATCGGCCTCTTTCACCCGTTTCTCGACGATGAAGGCGTCGAGATCATCGGCGTCGAAGCGGCTGGAAAAGGTCTCGACACGCCAGATCATGCGGCCTCGCTTTCGGGCGGGCGCCCCGGCGTTCTTCACGGCAACCGCACCTATCTCCTCCAGGACGATGACGGACAGATTCTCGAAGGCCATTCGATTTCAGCGGGTCTCGATTACCCCGGCATTGGGCCCGAACATGCGTGGCTGCACGATATCGGCAGGGCGTCATACCAGTCGGCGACTGACAGGGAAGCGCTTGAAATGTTTGGGCTTTGCTCAAAGCTTGAAGGGATAATTCCGGCGCTGGAACCGGCGCACGCGCTGGCGCGCGCGGTCGATAAAGCCGCCAGCCTGACGCGCGAGCAGATCGTACTCGTCAATCTATGCGGGCGCGGCGACAAGGATATCTTTTCGGTGATGCCGTATTTCGGCGGCGCAACATAATTCGCGTGTGCGCCTGCGACAAATGTGAACGGGGCTTCTTGCGCGAACGCTTCAATTCTCCTTAAAGAATCACCATTGAAATAGCTGTCGGCGGGACGCTTGGGGCGTCCGGCTGTAGTGTGTCGAAAAAAGCCAGCAGGGGCCCCTTTTGTCGCAAACTTTCTCCGCCGCAGCTGATGCCGCTGCGACCGCCGTCAGGAAACTGTCCAATGACGCCAATGACGCGCGCATTGCTGCGGTTCGCCGCATTGTCGAGCATTGCAAGGCGTTTCAGGGCGCCGATCTAAAGCGAAGCGTCGCCCAGGCGTCGGTCTCGCTGGCGATTTATTTCGCGCTTGTCGCCGCAATGATTGCGCTCGCCGCCGCCGGCGAATGGGGTTTTGCGCTGCTTCTTTCTCCGCTTGCGGGCGGGGTGCTCGTCAAATTGTTCACCATCCAGCACGATTGCGGCCATGGCAGCTATTTCAAGAATCGCGCCGCCAACAACACGCTCGGGTTTTTGATCAGCTTACTGACTTTTACGCCTTACGGTTTCTGGCGCGATTCGCACAATCGCCATCATGCGGGCTCTGGCGATCTCGACCGCCGCGGCATCGGCGCCGTCGACACGCTGACGGTCGACGAATATCGCGCTCTCTCAAAGGGAGAGCGGATCATGTACCGCCTGTATCGCCATCCGATCATCCTGATCGTCATCGGCGCGCCGGTCTATTTCTTCATCCTGCAGCGATTGCCGTTCGCATCGGCGCCGCCTTTCGCCAAAACCTATACCGGCCTTCGCGTGTCGCAGATCTGGAAGAGCGTCGTGCTTCTCAACATCGCGCTTGTTCTCGTTTACGGCGGTCTCATGCTGGCCTTCGGCGCCGGCGTTATCGCGCTCGCCGTTCTCCCGACCGTGACGATCGCCGCCTGGGCCGGCACCTGGCTCTTCTTCGTCCAGCATCAATATGAAGACGCTTACTGGGCGCGTAAGCCCGAATGGACGTACGCGGAAGCGGCGATCTACGGCTCGTCGCATTATCATTTGCCGAAACCTTTGCGCTGGCTCACCGGCAATATCGGCCTTCACCACATCCATCACCTGGCGAGCGGCATTCCAAATTACCGCCTCCCGGAATGCTACCGGTCGAGCAAGGATCTTCTGGCGTTGCCGAAAATGACGATCCTCGACAGCATCAATTGCGCGCGGCTCGCCCTGTGGGACGAAGCGCAGCGCAAGATGATTTCCTTCAGCGCCTTGAAGGCGACGGCCTGATCCCCATTTCGTCCTCTACGAACAGCGATTTTTGGCTGGCCTTTAGTAAATCTCGGTTGACAGGCCGCCTGTCTCATTGACAAGATAGTTGTCATGTATGATCCAGATCCCAGTCCCGAACGCGACGTCCTTGCGGCCATCAATGAAGTGCCAAAAGCGTTTTTCCGCGTCTCCGCAGTCGCAGATTCGATCTTCGCGGATCTCGGCGTTACAGCGGCGGAGCGGGGCATTCTCCGCGACCTATTCATCGAGGGTCAGGCGACAGCGCCGGAAATCGCGCGCCGCAAACCCGTGACGCGCCAGTCAATGCAACCAGTGCTTGACGGCCTCGTCGGCAAGGAACTGGTGCGCACGATCGACAATCCTCATCACAAGCGCTCGAAGCTTTACTCGCTGACGCAAGCTGGCGTCGCGCAATGCGTCGAACTCCAGAAACGCGAACTCGCGGCGATCCGCGAATTGTTAAGCGATCTAAGCGACGCTGATTTTGCAGCGACGGCGAAGGCGCTCAAAATGATGAACGCGCGTCTCGACGAAAAGATCAACGGCACGCGCTGAATGCGGGCGCCGCGCAGCCCGGCCCCAATCCCGCCGCAATATGACCCAGAAAAGACCTTCACCGGCGCCGACGGAATGGGGCTCGCCGCGCGTTTATCTATTGTCGGGCAAATGGGGCCTTTGAAGACAAGGAACGCAACATGAAGAAGTTCATTGCAGCTATGGTCGGCGCCGGACTGGTTCTCGGCGCGGCGCCTGCTTTCGCAGGCGAATGGCGGCTTGACGCCCGTCGCTGCGCGGATATTCGCGAAGACTGGCGCGACGCGCGCGAAAACCGCCGCGACGAGCGTTACGATTACAGTCGCCGCGACCGGATAGAAGATCGTTACGACAGGCGCGAAGACCGCCGCGACCGCTCGATCACGGTCTGCCCGCGCAGCGCTTTCGTCTATGTTGACGACAGGCATGACCGGCGCGGCGATAATTGGCGCGACGATGACCGCCGCGGCGACAACTGGCGCGACAATGACCGGCGCAGCGACCGGAGCCGCTATGAAAGCCGCAACCGGTACAAAGCGCCAAGGCTCAAGCTCAGCTATGATCGCGTCCTGCGCATGAACTACACGCTTGCCACCGGCCGCAGGATCTACATTCGCGGCTAACTGATGAAACGGCGGCGCGCGCCTTTGGATAGGCCGCGCCGCTTCCGCGCTTGCAAAGCGCGGCGGGCGATGTAGGGAAAGCCTCGCGTCTCTCCCCGAGGAAACTTGTCCCGCATCGCCCAGACTTTCGACGCATTGAAGAAGGAAGGCAGAGCCGCCTTCATTCCCTTTGTCATGGGCGGCGACCCGAATTTTTCAGCCTCGCTCAAACTCATCAAAGCGCTTCCGGCGGCCGGCGCCGACCTGATTGAGATCGGCGTCGCCTTCACCGATCCGATGGCGGACGGACCGGCAATCCAGGCGGCGGGCCTTCGCGCCCTCGACGCCGGACAAACGCTCAGGAAAACCCTCGACCTCGTCACCGCTTTTCGCGAAGGCGACGCGAAAACGCCCGTGATCCTCATGGGCTATTACAACCCGTTCTACGCCTACGAGGTCGATCGCTTCGTTCAGGACGCGGCGGCGGCAGGCGTCGATGGGCTAATCGTCGTCGATCTCCCGCCTGAAGAAGACGCCGAGCTTTGCTTGCCTGCACGCGCCGCCGGCATCGATTTCATTCGCCTTGCGACGCCGACGACGGACGCACAGCGCCTGCCGGCCGTCCTGAAGAATATTTCGGGCTTTCTTTATTATGTTTCGGTCGCGGGCATCACCGGTGCGAAGACCGGCTCGGGCGGCGATGTGGCGGCTGCGGTCGCGACCATCCGGGCGGCGTCGGGCTTGCCGGTGGCGGTCGGTTTCGGGATCAAAACGGCTGAGGCGGCAGCGCGCGTTGCGACCATTGCCGATGCCGTCGTCGTCGGCTCGGCGCTGGTTGAAAGGCTTGCGGCGCATCTTAACCCTGCAGCCCTTGAGGAAACCGGCGGCGAGGCCGATATTGCAGTCAACGCTGTGTTGGACCTAGCGCGCGAGCTTAGCCTTGCGGTTCGCGCCTCGCGCCGGGAAACCGGCGCGGCTGGAGGGTAACGGATGAGCTGGCTGTCTAATCTCACGCCGCCGGGAATCAAGAATCTGTTCAAGCGGCATGACGATGGCGCGGACCCGCTCTGGGTCAAATGCGGCGGCTGCGGCGAGATGCTGTTCGGCAAGGACCTCGAAGCGGCGCTCTACGTCTGCAAGACGTGCGGCCACCATATGCGCATGTCAGCGGACCAGCGCCTTGCTTCGATCTTTGATGAAGCGCGCTTCAACCCGGTCGCGATACCTGAGCCGCCGACGGACCCGCTGCAATTCAAGGACGAGAAGAAATACGCAGATCGCCTGCGCGACGCCCGCCGCAAGACGGGCCATCAGGACGCAATGCTGGTCGCGGTCGGCAAGATCGATGGCGAAACCGCGGTCGCCGCCGTTCAGGACTTCGATTTCATGGGCGGCTCGATGGGCATGGCGCTCGGCGAATCGCTGATCCGCGCGGCGGAAACCGCCGTCGGCGCAGAGGCGCCGCTGATTGTTTTCACGGCGTCCGGCGGCGCACGCATGCAGGAGGGGATTTTGTCCCTCATGCAGATGCCGCGCACCACGATCGCCGTACAGATGATGCGCGAAGCGGGGCTTCCCTACATCGTCGTGCTGACCCACCCGACAACAGGCGGCGTCACCGCGTCCTATGCGATGCTTGGCGACGTGCATCTGGCGGAGCCCGGCGCCCTGATCGGCTTTGCCGGTCCGCGCGTCATCGAACAGACGATCCGCGAGAAATTGCCGGAAGGCTTCCAGCGCTCGGAATTTCTCAAGGACAAGGGGATGGTCGATCTCGTCATTGCGCGCGGCGACCTGCGCGCGACGCTCGGCGCACTCATTCGTGTGCTGATGAAAAAAGGCGCGCGCGGCGCCGGATCGAACGGATTTCCGGCAAATGACATCGGCCCGTCCGCCAGAGCCGCTGAATAAGATCGAGGAAATCGAACCGTGAACGCCGTCGAAGCGGCATTGGAGCGCGTGGCGCTGCGCCGCCCGGCGCTGATCGATCTCGGCCTTAGCCGCGTTATCAGAACGCTTGAACGGCTCGGCGCTCCGCACCGCAAGCTGCCGCCGGTCTTTCATGTCGCCGGCACCAACGGCAAAGGATCGACCGTCGCCTATATCCGCGCAATTCTCGAAGCCTCAGGCTCCAGCGTTCACACTTTCATTTCGCCCCATCTCGTCCGCTACAATGAGCGCATCGTTCTCGCCGGGCGGGAGATCAGCGACGACGCCTTTCTCGATGTCATCGAACGCGTCGACAGGGCGGCCGGCGAGGATGATCTCACATTCTTTGAAACGATCACCTGCGCCGCTTTCCTCGCCTTCGCAGAGACGCCCGCCGATTATCTCGTGCTCGAAGTCGGCTTGGGCGGGCGCCTCGACGCCACCAACATTCTCGAAAAACCGCTTGCCGCAATCATCACGCCGATTGCGCTCGATCACCAGAATTTTCTCGGCGACACGCTCGCAGAAATCGCGCGCGAGAAAGCGGGAATATTCCGGGCCGGCGCGCCGGCCGTAATAGGTCCGCAGACCGCGGAAGCGATGACAGTATTGGAAACGCACGCGCTCGCCGAAGGCGCCGCGCGCTTTGCATTCGGTCAGGAGTGGAACGCCTGGAGCGAAAACGGGCGCCTCGTCTATCAAGATGAAGAAGGCCTGTCGGATCTTGCGCCGCCGCGCCTCGTCGGCGCGCATCAGATCATGAACGCAGCGCTCGCTGTCGCTGCAATCAAAGCGGCTCGCCTAGCGCTGACGGATGAATGCCTGTCATCGGGCCTTGTTGCTGCGCGCTGGCCGGCGCGGCTTCAGCGTTTGAAGACAGGGCCGCTGTTTGACCTGCTTGCAGGCGACGAAGAAACCGAGGTTTGGCTCGACGGCGGCCACAATCCGCATGCGGCGCGCGCCCTTGCGCAAACCATGGCCGATTTTGAAGAAAAGAGCGCAAAGCCGCTCATCCTCATTTCCGGCATGCAGGAAAACAAGGACGCGGACGGGTTCTTCGCCGCGTTTTCAGGGCTCGCCGCGTCGGTATTCACGGTGCAGGCGAACCATTCGGGCTCGCGCACCGCGATGTCGGTCGCCGAAGCCGCCGAGCGCGCCGGACTTCCCGCCCATCCTTGCGCATCGTTTGACGAAGCGGTGCGCCATGCGCGCGGAACGGGGAAAAAGCCGCTGCGCATTCTCATCTGCGGCTCGCTCTATCTCGCCGGCGAAGTTCTGAAAACTCACGCATGAAAAAGGCCGCATCTTGAGATGCGGCCTTTCTTCAATCTACGTAATCGACCTTAAAGGTCGCTCATCGATTTGACTTCAATCGCGCCAAGACCGAGCGATGCGACGCCTGCTTCGATCTTCGCGCGGTCTCCGACGATGACCCAGACGAGACTCTCGGGATGGACGGCCTCTGACGCCGCCGCCTTGATGTCGCCGAGCGAGAGCGCTTCGTATTTTTCTTTCAAACTTGCGGGGTAATCCCACGGACGGCCGAAGCGGTGCGAGTTCGTCAGGCTTCCAAGAACGTCGCCGGAAGTCTCGAACGAGCCCGGCAATGAGCGCGTGTTGTTTGCGACCGCGCGCTGCAACTCCGCCGCGTTCGCGGGCTTCGTCGTCTTGTAGCCGTTCAGCTCCTTCAAGATTTCCGCGAGCGATTCTTTTGTCTTGTCGGTCTGCACCGGCGCATAAACGAGATAGGGGCGCTGGCCGCGCGCATCCTGGAAGAATGTGAATGCGCCGTACGCCCAGCCTTTATCCTCACGAAGGTTCATGTTGACCCGCGACGTGAACTGTCCGCCCAGAATGTCGTTCATGGCGTTGAGCGCGATATTGTTCGGCGCGCCTGTCGGCGGCGAGACGTGACCTGCAAGAATCAACGACTGAGGCGATCCCGGCTTGTCGACGATGATGACGCGGCCCTTTGCGGGGCGCTCGACTGTTGCGACATTCTTCGCCGGAACCGGCGCCGAAGGCGCGCGCCAATCGCCGAAGGCTTTCTCAAGCGCCGGCTTCATTTCCGCCATGGTTGCGTCGCCGGCGACGAAAATCGTCGCGTTGTCGGGGCGCATCCACGTCTGATGGAATTTCGTCAGATCATCGCGCGTCAGCGATTTGACTGACGAGATTGTGCCAGATCCGGTGAAGGGAACGCCGTAAGCGTGACCCTCGCCATACATGATCGGCGGCAACAGGCGCAGGGCGAGCTGGACGGGGTTCGCCTTTTCCTGCTCGATGCCGGCGATCCAGCGGTCGCGCAGCTTGTCCATTTCGCCTTGGTCGAATGAAGGATTGCGCACGACGTCCGCCATGACGTCGAGCGACGCGCCAAGATTTGATTTGAGCGCCGACAGCGAGACGCCGGTCATATCGAGGTTCGAGCCGACATTGAGCGTGGCGCCGAGGCCTTCGAGCTCTTCGGCGATTTTCAGCGCCGTGCGGCGCTTCGTTCCCTCATCGAGCATTGAACCGGCGAAGGATGCGGCGCCCAGCTTCGCGCCCGCCGAATCCGACGCGTAACCGGCGTCGAACTGCATCGAGATGTTGACGACCGGCACAGTCGGACGGTTTGCGAGAACGACCTTTATTCCGTTTTTAAGCGTCGTTTCCTCGACCGCAGGGAAAGTCAAATCCGGCGACGTTGGAACGGCCGGAAGCCCCGTCTTGCGATCGACGGATGATGCAAGCGTTGAATATTCCGGGAACGGAAGAACGGTCAGCTGATAATAGCCGGCGTTCATGACGCCGCGCGCGGCGGCGAGGACTTCCGCCGGCGTCGCGGCTTTCAGCCAGTCGAGCTGCTTGACGATAAAGCCCGGATCGCCTGCATAAAGCGCGCCTTCGGCCAGCGTCACCGCCTTGCCGCCGAAGCCGCCGACCTTTTCAAGGCCGCGCAGAACGCCTGCCTCGATCGATGTTTTGGCGCGATTGAGCTCCGCCGCTGTCGGCCCCTTTGCGAGGAAGTCAGTGACGACTTTTTCCATTTCCGCTTCGACTTTTGCGGGGTCAGCCTCCTTTTTCGGGTCGACCGTCACGGAATAGAAACTCAAGAGCTCCAGCTCCTGCAGCGCCGCCGTCGCGCTGGTCGCAAGTTCGAGATCGTAAACGAGGCGCTGGAAAAGCCGCGAGGTCTTGCCGCCGCCGAGAACTTCCGCTGCGAGCGTCAGGAGAACTGCGTCTTTCGACGTTCGTCCGGGCGCCACCCAATTGCGGTCGATCTTCACCTGCGGCACGCGGTCATACATGATCTCGCGTTTGTTGACAGCGAGTTTTGGCGCGTTTCCTTGCGCGCGCGTCAGCGGCGGACCGGATTCGATGTCGCCGAAATATTTCTCGACTTTCTCGCGCGCCGTCTTGGCGTCGATGTCGCCCGCAAGAACAAGCACGGCGTTCGCCGCGCCGTAATATTCGCGAAACCAGTTTTTTACCGTCTCAAGATCAGCAGCGTTCAGATCTTCCATCGAGCCGATCGTCGAATGCGAATAGGGGTGGCCTGCGGGGAGAAGTCCTGCGAGCGTCGCGTATTCCATACGTCCATATGGCTGGTTGTCGCCCTGGCGCTTTTCGTTTTGAACGACGCCGCGCTGTTCATCGAGCTTTGCCTGCGTCACGGCGCCGAGCAAATGCCCCATTCGGTCAGATTCCATCCACAGCGTACGATCGAGCGCCGGCGTCGGCACGGTCTGGAAATAATTGGTGCGGTCGTACCAGGTCGTGCCGTTCAGATCCGTCGCGCCGATATCGTCCATCGGCTCGAACCATTCGCCGTCGAAATTCTCCGAACCGTTGAACATCAAATGCTCGAAGAGGTGCGCAAATCCCGTGCGCCCTTCCGGCTCGTCCTTCGATCCGACATGGTACCAGATCGACACCGCGACAACCGGCGCTTTTCGATCCTCATGGACGACGACGCGAAGTCCGTTGCTGAGCGTGAACTCTTCGTACGGAATGTTGATGTCGGCGGCGAAGACAGGCGCTGCTGCGATCGTGAGCGCTGCGGCGGCGACGGTGAGATTCAAATGACGCATTTATTCCCCTTACTTTTCTGGCGCTGGTCCGGCCAATCTAGGGCGCAACCCTAGGGCGTTTTCCGACCAAGTGGAAACCGGTTGGTCGCAGAAAACGCCCTATTCATTGGGTTTAGAGCAAACGCCGCGCACTGGTGCGGGGCGTTTGCTCGGGCAAGACCGCCTTTGGGTCAAGCGCAGCGAAACGGCCCGCCGCAAGGAAGGCTCGCTTCGCCGCAAGGCGAGGCAGATTCAATTAAACCGATGCGCCTTGCCTATTTCGGCGCGCGTTTGGCGAGGATCCGCTGCAACGTCCGCCGGTGCATGCCGAGCCGCCGCGCCGTTTCCGACACATTGTGATCGCAGAGTTCATAGACGCGCTGAATATGCTCCCAGCGGACGCGGTCGGCGGACATCGGATTTTCGGGCGGCTCGGGTCTTGTGCCGCCGCGCGCGAGAAGAGCCTTTTCAACATCATCGGCGTCAGCAGGCTTTGAGAGATAATCGAGCGCGCCGGCTTTGACCGCAGCGACAGCGGTCGCGATGTTGCCGTATCCCGTCAGCATGACGACGCGGCAATCTTCGCGGATGTCGTGGATGGCGTTGACGACTTCGAGCCCGTCGCCGTCTTCGAGGCGCAGATCGACAACTGCGAAAGCGGGCGGCGTTTCCTTGGCGAGGCGGATCGCTTCCTTGACCCCCGACGCCAGCATCGTGGCAAAACCGCGTTTTTCCATCGCGCGGCCAAGGCGAATGCGGAACGGCTCGTCATCATCGACGATGAGGAGCGATGCGTCTTCAGGTAGGTCGTCCGCGATCTTGACGTCTTCGTCCATTATTCAGCGCCTGCACTTCTTGCCTGCCGCTCGCAGGCTGGTGATTACTAGTTTAATTGCGCGCCGGTTTTGCTCTTTCGAGCAGACAGACGCAAGTTTTGCGTCAAACGTCCCCCGCAAAAATCGCGGCCCGCGGCCATCGCGCAGCAACCCATGCCCCGCCGGGGGGCTCTGCGTCCTCCCATAAGCGATTGTCGAACGAGATCGCAGCGCCCGTCCGCTCCAGCAGCGTCTTGGCGATGAAGAATCCAAGGCCAAGCCCGCCTTTCCTTGATCCGCCGCGCGCGCGCCCGCCGAGATAGGGCTCGCCGAGGCGCCCAAGTATCTCCGGCGAAAAGCCCGGCCCGTCGTCATGCACCTCAATCGTGAAGACGTCCTTGTCCCAGTCGGCGGAGACAAGAACCTTCGAGCGCGCATAGCCGACCGCGTTCTCAATGATGTTCCTCAGGCCATAGATGATCTCCGGCCGCCGTCTTAGCACCGGCGGCGGTTCATCTTCGCCGCCGCCCCTCACCTCAAAAATGACGGCGGGTCCCTGGCGCGCATCGACAAAGGGTTCGGCCGCTTCCTTGAGCAGCAATTCGACCGCGATGCGATCCATCATCAGATCGCCGGCGTCGCCGCGATTGGAGAGGCGCCCCAATATCTCCCGGCAGCGCTGCGCCTGGCTGACGAGCAGCTTTGCGTCCTCCTCAAGCAGGCCCTCGCCCTTTAATTCGTCGGCCATTTCTTTTGCGGTCAGCTGGATGGTCGCGAGCGGCGTTCCAAGCTCATGGGCTGCTGCGGCCGCAAGTCCGCCGAGCGCGGCGAGACGTTCTTCTCGCGCGAGTACGAGCTGAGATGCGGCGAGGGCGCTTCTTAGCTGCGCTGATTCTGCGGCGATCCGGTGCGCATAGGCTGCAAAGAACGCAACCGCGAATGAGAGCGACACCCAACTCCCAATGGTGAGGATCGGCGGGAAGGCGAGCTCCTCGCCGAGCCTCCATGGAAGGGGCAAATGATAGGCTGCAAGAATCGAAATTCCGGCGAAAGCGAGCGATCCGATCACGACGGTCAACCGCACCGGAAGGACGCTCGCCGCGATCGTCACCGGAGCAAGGATCAGCACCGCAAACGGATTTTGCAGGCCGCCGGTCAAGAACAGGAGCGCGCAGAGCTGAGCGATGTCGAAGGAAATATAAGCGGCGGCTTCGCGGTCGGAGAGATAACGCTGCGCCGAAAAACGCAGCATCGTAAATATGTTGAGCCACGCGCTAGCTGCAGCCGCAGCTAGGCAAAGGCCAAGCGGAACAGGAAATCCGAGTGCGAAATGCACGATTAGAAGCGCAGAGAGTTGGCCGGCGACGGCGAGCCAGCGCAGCGTCGTCAGCGTCCTGATGCGCACAGGCCCGCGCAAGGCTTGCGCTGCGATCTCGGCGACGTCGTCGAGTGGGTTCATCGCTCCTCCGGCGCTCAAATTCCGGCGCGCGAAACCTTAAGGACTGGACCCGCGCGCTCCCGAGGGATAAGCGAGCCCGGCGCTTCATCAAAGCGAAAGGAGAGGGACCCCATGCGTCGCAGCCGAATTCTGTTCCTCGCGTCAGCCCTTGCCGCCGCCCTCGTTTCATCCTGCGGGGGGGAGCCAAATTCTGCGCCCTTGCCGCCAAACGGCGTCATCGCGCTACCCGACCAGTTTTCCGCTGATTTCACGCTCATCGACCAGGACGGGAAGGTGATGCGCGACGAGGACCTAAAAGGGCGCGCCGCAATCGTCTATTTCGGCTTTGCGACCTGCCCTGACGTTTGTCCGCTCGCGCTCGGCCGCCTCAGTGCGGCGCTAAACGAGCTGTCGGAGAAGGAGCGCGCCAGGATTGTCCCGCTGTTCATCACAGTCGATCCCGACCGCGACACGCCGGAAGCGATCAAGTCCTATCTCTCGTTCGATACGCGAATTACCGGCCTTACCGGCGACCGGGAAGCGGTCGAACACGCGAAGGCGGGGTTCAAGGTCTTTGCTGAAGCCGAGCCGATTGAGGACGCCAAACTCGGCTATACGATGCAGCATTCAAGCCTTTTTTATCTGGTCGAGAAATCCGGAAAGCTCAGCTTCGCCCTCCAAGACACGCTGACGCCGTCCGAGCTTGCGACCGCCATGCGCAATGCTCTCTGACCGGCGCCAACCCCGCAATATGTTGTTTTCATTAATTAAATAGCTAAACTTGTATCGGCGACCACCGCTGATTAGGTAATTATTGCAGGTGCGTAATAAATGTTGCGCCGCATACATGGCGCGTGGCACTCTCCCCCATTCCGGCGCTGGAAAGCCTTTAGGGGAGGCGTGTTCGTTTCGGGCGCTGCGTTGCGTAGGAGTTCATAAGGGGCCCAATGCTCTATTCCGCCTTTGAGTTCGGCTACGCCGCCGTGACGCCGGCGCGCCTCGCCGCCGGTATCGGCTCGAAATTCTGGCGCTCGGCAGCGAATCCGCTCGCCGACACCTGGGTCGCGAGAGCGTCGGCGGCCGCGTTCGACGTGTTCGAACATGCGACGCGCCGCTACCCGAAGCCCGAATGGGAAATATCCGATACGATCGTCGATGGGCGCCAAATTCCGGTGACAATCGAAGTCGCGGCTTCAAAACCGTTCTGCAATCTCCTCCATTTCCGGAAGGATGATGCAGCGTTGCGCGCCGGGCGCGGCCGTCTTCCAAAATTCCCGTCAGTTCTGATCGTCGCGCCGCTCTCCGGCCATTATGCGACGCTCCTGCGCGGCACGGTCGAGGCGATGTTGCCCGGCCATGACGTCTACATCACCGACTGGACGAACGCCCGCAACGTGCCGGTGTCTGCCGGCCGGTTCGATCTCAACGACTATGTCGACTATCTGATCGAATTCCTCACCGTAATCGGGCCCGGGACGCATGCCGTCGCGGTTTGTCAGCCGGGGCCCGCGCTGCTTGCCGCCGCCGCGTTGATGGCGGAAGACGAGAACCCCGCACGACCGGCATCGATCACTATCATGGGCAGTCCGATCGACGCGCGGCGTTCGCCGACCGTGCCGAACCTCCTTGCGCAGGAGCGCAAGTTCGAGTGGTTCGAGCGCAACATGATCTACACGACGCCTGCGCCTTATCCCGGCCTCATGCGCCGCGTTTATCCGGGGTTCGTGCAGCTCTATTCATTCCTGTCGATGAATCACGACAAGCACCTGAACGCGCATTACGATTACTTCAATCACCTTGTCGAAGGCGACGGCGACAGCGCCGACAAGCACCGCACATTCTACGACGAATATCTGTCCGTCCTCGATCTGACCGAGGAATTCTATCTGCAGACTATCCGCGAGGTGTTTCAGGAATTCTCGCTCGCCGAAGGAAAATTCCTGCATCGCGGGCGGCGCGTCAGGCCGGAAGCGATCACCGACATCGCGCTGATGACGGTCGAGGGCGAGAATGACGATATATCCGGCATCGGCCAGACGCAGGCGGCGCACGATCTTTGCGTCAACATTCCGACCGAAATGAAGTTCGACTATATCCAGCCGGGCGTCGGCCATTACGGCGTCTTCAACGGATCGCGCTGGCGCACCGAGATCCAGCCGCGCCTCGCCAAATTCATCCTTGAGC
>JBGSLM010000171.1:0-6847 GCA_041740755.1 Parvularculaceae bacterium
GGGCCGTGAGCCGTGCCGCCGCCGCGGAACTGCGGAGCAGCCTTGTTGCCGTGGCGGGCGCCGCCCGTCCCTTTTTGCTTGTACATCTTTTTCGAAGTCATACGCACTTCATTGCGCGGCTTCGACTTGTGGGTTCCCTGCTGGCGCTTGGCGAGCTGGTATACGACCATCCGGTGAAGGATATCGCCGCGCGGTTCGAGGCCGAAAACCTCGTCGGCGAGATCGATCGATCCCGCTTTACCTTTGCCAAAACTGACGACGTCGAGTTTCATTATTCGGCTCCAGCTTTCGCCTTGATTGCGGCAGGCTTTGGCAGTTCTTTCGGAGCCGCCGTGCGGACCGCGTCGCGAATTTCGACCCAGCCGCCTTTCGGCCCGGGGATTGCGCCCTTCAGGAGGATAAGGCCGCGCTCTTCATCAATCCGCACAACTTCAACATTCTGAGTCGTACACTGAACGTCGCCCATATGTCCGGCCATGCGCTTGTTCTTGAAGACCTTGCCGGGATCTTGACGCTGACCGGTTGAACCATGCGAACGGTGCGAGACGGAAACGCCGTGCGTTGCGCGCAAGCCGCCGAAATTGTGGCGCTTCATCGCGCCGGCAAAGCCCTTGCCGATCGTCACGCCGGTCACATCGACCTTCTGCCCGACCAGGAAATGCGAAGCCGAAAGTTCGGCGCCGACATCAACCAAATTGTCTTCGGTCACACGGAATTCCGCGAGCTTTTGCTTCGGCTCGACATTCGCCTTCGCGAACTGCCCGCGATCAGACTTTGCAAGGCGCTTTGCTTTCGCGGCGCCGGCGCCAAGCTGAATCGCCGTATACCCGTTCTTGTCTTTAGTGCGCTGGCCGACAACCTGGCAGCCGTCGAGATGCATCACCGTCACCGGGATGTGCTCGCCTTCCCCGCCGTAAACGCGGGTCATGCCAACCTTGCGCGCGATCAATCCTGTACGCATGATTCCTGCTCCCTTAGGCGCCGAGCCGGATTTCAACATCGACCCCGGCCGAGAGATCGAGCTTCATCAGCGCGTCAACGGTCTGCGGCGTCGGGTCGACGATGTCCAAAACGCGCTTGTGGGTGCGCATTTCAAACTGTTCGCGGCTCTTCTTGTCGATGTGCGGCGACCGGTTGACGGTGAACCGTTCAATACGCGTCGGCAGCGGGATCGGCCCGCGAACCTGCGCGCCTGTACGCTTCGCCGTATTGACGATCTCTTTCGTCGACGCGTCGAGCACGCGGTGATCAAAGGCTTTGAGCCTGATGCGGATATTCTGTTGCATGGGTCTTCGCCTCTGTGTCTCGTTCTCGTCTGGTCTTCTTCTTCGACAGATACGCGGAGCCGTTTGGGGCTCCGCGCTTATTCAATTGTTACTTCACGATCTTGGCGACGATGCCGGCGCCGACGGTGCGGCCGCCTTCACGGATGGCGAAGCGGAGCTTTTCTTCCATCGCGATCGGAACGATCAGCTCGACATTAATTTCAACGTTGTCGCCCGGCATAACCATCTCGACGCCCTGCTTCAGCGTGACGACGCCGGTCACGTCCGTCGTGCGGAAGTAGAACTGCGGACGGTAGTTGGTGAAGAACGGCGTATGGCGGCCGCCCTCTTCCTTCGTCAGAATGTAGGCCTCGGCGATGAAATTCGTGTGCGGCGTAACCGAGCCCGGCTTGCAGAGAACCTGACCGCGCTCAACGCCCGTACGTTCGATGCCGCGAAGGAGGACGCCGACGTTATCGCCAGCCTCTCCGCGATCGAGCAGCTTGCGGAACATTTCAACGCCCGTGCATGTCGTCTTGGTGGTGGCGCGGATGCCGATGATTTCAAGTTCGTCGCCGACATTGACGATGCCGCGCTCTACACGGCCGGTGACGACGGTGCCGCGGCCCGAGATCGAGAACACATCTTCGATCGGCAGGAGGAACGGCTGGTCAATCGGACGTTTCGGCGTCGGGATGTAGGTGTCGACAGCTTCAAGCAGCTTTTTGATCGCCTGGGCGCCGATTTCCGAATCTTCTCCTTCGAGCGCTTTCAAGGCCGACCCGCGAATGATCGGAATGTCGTCGCCCGGGAATTCGTACTTTGAAAGAAGCTCGCGGATTTCCATCTCGACGAGGTCGAGAAGTTCCGGATCGTCGACCATATCGACCTTGTTCATGAAAACGACGATCGCCGGAACGCCGACCTGGCGGGCGAGCAGGATGTGCTCGCGCGTTTGCGGCATCGGGCCGTCATTGGCCGACACGACGAGGATTGCGCCGTCCATCTGGGCAGCGCCGGTGATCATGTTCTTGACGTAGTCCGCGTGGCCCGGGCAGTCGACGTGGGCGTAGTGGCGGTTCGGCGTCTCGTATTCGACGTGCGCCGTGTTGATCGTGATGCCGCGCGCCTTTTCTTCCGGCGCGGCGTCGATCTGGTCATACGCCCGGAACTCGCCGAAATACTTGGTGATCGCGGCCGTCAGGGTCGTCTTGCCGTGGTCAACGTGACCAATTGTGCCGACGTTCGCATGCGGCTTGTTGCGTTCGAACTTAGCTTTTCCCATTTTACCTTCTCCGTCTCCTGACGACTTCCTGAACTTTTATAAGTAACGACAACAGCCTTAGCCGGCCATTTTCGCCTGTACTTCTTCCTGCACGTTTTTCGGAACCTGCTCGTAGTGGTCGAACTGCATCGTATAGTTCGCCCGGCCTTGAGTTTGCGAGCGCAGCGTATTGACGTAGCCGAACATGTTGGCGAGCGGGACCATCGCATGCACGACGTTGGCGTTGCCGCGCATTTCCTGGTTCTGGATCTGGCCGCGACGCGAATTCAAATCGCCGATGACCGTCCCCGTATATTCTTCCGGCGCTACAACTTCGACCTTCATGATCGGCTCGAGCAGCGCCATGCCGAGATGGCTTTTTGCTTCCCGCATCGCGGCGCGAGCCGCGATTTCGAACGCGAGCACCGAAGAGTCGACATCGTGGAAGGCGCCGTCGATCAGCTCGATCTTGAAATCGAGGATCGGGAAGCCGACCAGCATGCCTGCGTTGCGAACCGAGTCGACGCCCTTTTGAACGCCTGGAATATATTCGCGAGGGATAGAGCCGCCGACAATCTTCGATTCGAACTCGTAACCGGTCCCAGGGGCTTGCGGCAGGATATTCATCTTCAGACGCGCGAACTGGCCGGTGCCGCCCGTCTGCTTCTTGTGTGTGTAGTCGATCGTGTAGGGGCGCGTGAAACACTCGCGATACGCAACCTGCGGCGCGCCGACATTGGCTTCGACTTTGAATTCGCGCTTCATCCGGTCGACGAGGATATCGAGGTGAAGTTCGCCCATTCCCTTGATGATCGTCTGACCCGACTCTTCATCGGTCGAAACGCGGAACGAGGGATCTTCGGCGGCGAGGCGCTGAAGCGCGATGCCCATCTTTTCCTGGTCGGCTTTCGTTTTCGGTTCAACCGCAAGCTCGATAACCGGCTCCGGGAATATCATCCGCTCAAGCACGACAGGTTTTGCCGGATCGCAAAGCGTATCGCCGGTCGTCGTATCTTTGAGGCCCACAACCGCGATGATGTCGCCCGCAAACGCTTCCTTGATTTCTTCACGGCTGTTCGCGTGCATCTGAAGCATGCGGCCAATGCGTTCTTTCTTGCCCTTGACCGTGTTCACCAAGCCCGTGCCGGCCTCAAGCTTGCCAGAATAGACGCGGCAGAACGTCAAGGAACCGACAAACGGGTCGTTCATGATCTTGAACGCGAGCATCGCGAGCGGTTCGTCATCTGACGAGCGACGAACAAGTTCTTCTTCCGTGTCAGGGTGAATGCCCTTGATCGCCGCAACATCGAGCGGGCTCGGCAGGAAATCGACAACCGCGTCGAGGAGCGGCTGAACGCCCTTGTTCTTGAAGGCGGACCCGCACAGAACCGGATACCACAGACCCAAGCCGACCGCCTTGCGGATGAGCCGCTTCAAGGTCGCGATGTCCGGCTCTTTGCCGTCGAGATAATCGGCCATGACTTCGTCGTCGAGTTCGACGCAGGCCTCAACCATCGCCGCACGATACTCTTCGGCCTTATCCTGAAGGTCAGCTGGAATAGGCTCATCGTGGAAGCTCGCGCCGAGCGTTTCTTCTTCCCAGATGATCGCCTTCATTTCGAGAAGATCGACGACGCCCTTGAACGACGCTTCAATGCCGATCGGCAATTGAAGCGGAACGGCTTTCACGCCGAGGCGCTGCTTGATCGAGTCGAGGCAGAAATAGAAATCCGCGCCGATCTTGTCCATTTTATTGGCGAAGATGATGCGCGGAACATTGTACTTGTCGCCTTGGCGCCAGACGGTTTCGGTCTGCGGCTCAACGCCCTGGTTGCCGTCGAGAAGACATACGGCGCCGTCGAGAACGCGGAGCGAGCGCTCGACTTCAATCGTGAAGTCGACGTGGCCCGGCGTGTCGATAATATTGAGGCGCTTTTCTTTCCAGAAGCAGGTCGTCGCGGCAGACGTGATCGTAATGCCGCGCTCTTGCTCCTGCTCCATCCAGTCCATGGTCGCGGCGCCGTCATGCACTTCGCCGATTTTATGGCTCTTGCCGGTGTAATAGAGGACGCGCTCGGTCGTCGTCGTCTTGCCCGCATCGATGTGGGCCATGATGCCGAAGTTCCGGTAATCTTTAAGATCGTGCGTGCGGGCCATCGGGCTCGTTCCTCAAAACTCTGACAATTACCAGCGGTAATGCGAGAAGGCGCGGTTGGCTTCCGCCATCCGGTGCGTGTCTTCGCGCTTCTTAACCGCGGCGCCGCGATTTTGCGCGGCGTCCATGATTTCGTTCGACAGACGGTCAACCATCGTCGTTTCATTGCGTGACCGGGCCGCCGTGATGATCCAGCGCATGGCGAGCGCTACACGGCGTTCCGGGCGAACCTCTACGGGCACCTGATAGGTGGCGCCGCCGACCCGGCGAGACCGGACTTCGATCGAGGGCATCACATTGTCGAGCGCTTCCTTGAAAGCATCGACTGGCGGACGGCGGAGCTTGCCTTCGATCCGCTCAAGCGCGCCGTAGACAATTTTCTCGGCCGCAGATTTTTTGCCGTCATACATGACGTAGTTCATGAACTTCGAAACGGCGAAATCCCCGAATTTCGGATCCGGGTGGTTTTCTCGCTTCTCTGCGCGGTGACGACGTGACATGGAACCCTCGCTTATTTCGGACGCTTGGCGCCGTATTTCGAACGGCGCTGTCTGCGGTCCTTGACGCCCTGCGTGTCGAGGACGCCGCGAATAATGTGGTAACGAACGCCCGGAAGGTCCTTCACGCGGCCGCCGCGGATCAGGACCACCGAGTGTTCCTGAAGGTTATGACCTTCGCCCGGGATGTAGCCGATAACTTCAAAGCCGTTCGTCAGACGAATTTTCGCGACCTTGCGAAGCGCCGAGTTCGGCTTCTTCGGGGTCGTCGTGTAGACGCGCGTGCACACGCCGCGCTTTTGCGGGTTCGACTGCATCGCAGGAACCTTGTTGATCTTCCGGCGCGGGCTCCGCGGCTTGCGGATCAGCTGTTGGATCGTCGGCATGCGCACTCCAAAAGGTCGGGCACTTACCCCTTGCGGGAACCCGTTTTCAGCGTTCGGTCACGTCCTTCGCGGGAGTTCCCCGCAAACGACGCAAATGAGCGGCCCCCACTCGGTGGGACACCGCCCAAAAACCTGGACTCTTGTTCGGCTAAACTGACCGCGTTTCAGATGGACTGACTGCCGGCCTTTCAGCGGGGCCTTCCTACGTGCACGAATCGGATGGGTCAATACACCGTGGCAATTCCGGCACGATTTTTTTCAACTATATCAAAGGCGGGAAATGCGGGTCTTTTAGGCCTGCGGCCGCGAGTCAGCCTCTGCCCGGCGGCGCATCCCCGTAAAGCGCGCGCCACTCGGGAAAGTCCCGTCCGAGAAGGCGCGAGAGCGCCTCAGTCTCCTTGATCAGTCGGGGGCGGAGAATTGCGAGCGCCGCCGCCATGTCTTCTGCCGGGATCTCGCGGTCGACCGGCCTCGCCAGCACGGCGATCGCCCTTTTGCGGAAAGCTGGCGGCATCAGCGCTTTCGCCGCCGACCAGAGCGGCGTTCCCTTAAGCCTCGAAAACGGTCCCGAAACGCGCGGAACCTGCTGTTTACCGCGATTGTCATGGGTCAGGTTGCCATGGCCGGTTTCAACCGGCGCCACGTCGAGGAAGTCAAAAATCGCGCCCATCGCCGCCGCCGGCGCATTGGTCAGTTCCTCCATCGTGAGAACGTGGACGCGGTCCCGCCCAAAGGCGTTCAGGTATGGCTCGATCTGCATGGCGTAATGGCCGACATCGGCGATTTCGCCGAGCGCTTTCACCGCTTCCGGGAATCGCCGGCCCTCCGCCGAAAATTCGACCTCCCACCAGTAGTGGCTGACAGCGCGCTCAACCGGATCGCGCATGATGTAGAGAATGCGCGCATCAGGCGAGAATTCCCTGATCCGCTTTGCAACGGGGCCAAGCCGCGGCGCCTTTGTGTAGTCGGTCGAAGACTCTCCGACATAGCGCTCGTCTCGCGCGTCCGCGAACCGCTCCAGATACCAGGACAGATCCTTCGACTGATTGCCGCCCGCGAACCAGGCAGGCTCCTTCGGGTTCTGGCACATGAATATCGAAGGATGCGCGTCCAGCATGTTGTGCAGGCTCGTCGTCCCGCATTTCATCGCGCCGACGAGAAAGAGATTGGGCTTTCTTTGTCCGTCAGTCATTGCGTTCCTTCCGGAAATGCGCGGTCGAGATAATCCGTGAAATACGCGATCGTCGACGCTTCGCTGCAATGCGCGGCAGCGAAGGCGC
>JBGSLM010000172.1:0-8110 GCA_041740755.1 Parvularculaceae bacterium
ACCGACGGGTGCGGACCGTTCCGGACCCAGTGGGGCGCCTTGACCGGCACATAAAGCGCGTCGCCGGGTTCAAGGTCGTGCGCCGCGACATGCGCATCAAATTCCGGACGGTGCTTCAAGTTACGGTGCGCATCGCCTGAATGATAAAGCTCATGCTGTTCATCGGTGACGAGGCCCGCATCAGCAGGAAAGATGTGAAAACGCTTCGACCCCGCGATCTGCATCAGGATGTTGTGTTCGGGGTCCATGTGAAACGGCGTCACCGAATGCGGCGAGCTGACAAATATGAAGGCGAGTTTCTTTTCCATTCGCCCGGTCGCCGCCCGCGCCGCCGGATCGATTTCTGCAAGACAGCGCTCGAGCGCATCCTTGTATTCTGGAACCTGCTCGACATTCTTCAGCGCCATCCAGGATTTGCAGTCGCGAATGCGGCGGATGGTTTCCTCGATCGAAAGCCCGTTTGACGGCGTTTTATCCGGGTCCTGATCGACGGGAAGATCGCCGGCATTGTATTCAACGCTTGAGGCCGGGAGGCGCATGGCAAGCGCCGCCAGCGCTTCGAGCGAAAACAGGGGATCGCCTGCGAGCTTGTGCTTTAGCCGCGCGGGTTGTTGCGGATATGCGCCCGCCAGAGCGGCTTTGGGATTTTCAAAGATCGTCATCGGCGATGCTTTCTTTTTCGCGGCGGAGTTTTTCTCCGGCGCGTTCAAGCCCCGTCAAAAGCCGCAGCAGCGCTTTCGCGCCGACGCGTCTCCCGCTGACATTCAAGGCTTCGATCGTGCGCCGGCCGCGCCAAAGCGAATTGATCATCGGATGATCGGGCGCTGCGCAGGAATCGACAAAGCGAAGCCCTGTGCGCGTTTCAAGCGCGCGCATCATTTCAATTTCGAGAAGGACGCCCGGTGAAAACCGGGCATAGCTTTCGTCATAAGCGATCTTGAATGAATATCCGACGCCGCGCTCGATGAAATTGATGATCATCGCGATCGGCCGGCCATCGACGGTCAGGCGATGAAAGTCGAGCGATCCTGCTGCAAACGACTTTTGGACCGCCGGTGTGAAAAACGCCCTCCCCGCATCGCTGCTCGCGAATGCGGTCCCGGCGCCGCCCTTCCAGCCCGCGCCTTCAA
Organism: Parvularculaceae bacterium; assembly: GCA_041740755.1. GTDB lineage: Bacteria > Pseudomonadota > Alphaproteobacteria > Caulobacterales > Parvularculaceae > Amphiplicatus. Next base: position 1,131 of record JBGSLM010000172.1, read on the forward strand.
GCGACAGGAAATCAGCTGTCCACGATGCGACGCGATCGGCGGAGGCGAGAGTGTCAAAAACTACGGCGCCTTCATCTTCAAGACGCGCGCGAAGGCGGCGCAGTTCTTTGCGCTTTTTTCCTTTCAGCGCATTTTCAAGCGTCGCTTCGGTCCTGTATCCGCCGGAAAGCAGCGCGCGGCTGTAGCGGGCGGAAGGCGCGATAAATCGCCCGGTCGCCTCGGCGACACGCGCCGCCGCTTTGGCGATTGGTCCGCCCTCATCAAGGGAGCGCAGGCGCAAGAATGCGCCGTCGCTTTCAACGAGATCGAACAGCGCGCTGAGCGCCGCATCCTCCGAGCTTTGGCGAATAAGCGGCGCCGCAAAGAAGCAGTGCGGGTGCATCCAGGTTGCAAGATAGCTGACCGGAAGGCGCGAATAACCTCGGCAAGGCGCAACAGGCGCGAGGGCGATCAGGCGGCCTTGCCCATCGCGGACAATCGCAATTCGAAGGCCCTTTTCGGCGAAAGCCTCAAGGGCTGGGACGAGGAGCGCAGGCGAGTAGAACGGATTGGGCTCAACGCTGTTTGCGGAAAGATCTGTCCATTCAGCCTCAACCGACCCTGCTTCGCGCGGATCAAGCCACGCGCCGACAGCGCTCACGGCTGGCGTTTGCGCTTCGACCCGGCGCGACGGTCCTTGCGTCATTGAAAGCGGCCCCCGCGATACTGTGTCATCATAGAACAGCCGCGCAGTGATGGAAGTATGCGATTTCTACGCCGCGTCTTCGCCGGCTAGAATGTCGCGCTTGCCGGCGTGGTTCGCGGCGCCGACGACGCCTTTCTGTTCCATCCGTTCGATCAGCGTCGCCGCGCGGTTATAGCCGATTTGCAGGCGTCGCTGGATATAGGAGGTCGACGCCTTGCGGTCGCGCAAAACGATCGCAACCGCCTTGTCATAAAGGGCGTCGCCCGAGGACGCATTGCCGCCGATATCGAGACCGTCAAAAGCGCCGTCATCGTCTTCGTCGCGCAATTCGGTGACTTCCTGAACATAAGAGGGCGACCCCTGCTTTTTCAGGAATTGAACGACCTTTTCGACTTCCTCGTCAGAAACGAAGGCGCCGTGGACGCGGCGGATGCGCCCGCCGCCCGCCATGTGCAGCATATCGCCCATGCCAAGCAGCTGTTCGGCCCCCTGCTCGCCGAGGATGGTGCGGCTGTCGATTTTTGACGTCACCTGAAAGGAGACGCGCGTCGGGAAGTTCGCCTTGATCGTTCCGGTGATGACATCGACCGACGGGCGCTGCGTCGCCATGATGAGGTGGATGCCGGCGGCGCGCGCCATCTGCGCGAGGCGCTGCACCATTCCTTCGATGTCTTTCCCCGCCACCATCATGAGGTCTGCGACCTCGTCGATGACGACGACGATGAACGGCATGGTTTCGTATTTCAGCTCTTCCGTCTCGTAGATCGGCTCGCCGGTCGCTTCCTCATAGCCGGTGTGAACGCGGCGCGTCAGGACCTCGCCTTGCGCGCCGGCTTCGGCGATGCGCTGGTTAAAGCCTTCGATATTGCGAACGCCGACCTTCGACATGCGGCGATAGCGCTCTTCCATCTCGCGCACCGTCCATTTCAGCGCGACGACGGCTTTTTTCGGATCTGTGACGACCGGCGCCAGCAGATGCGGAATTCCTTCGTAGACGGACAGTTCCAGCATCTTCGGATCGATCATGATCAGTTTCGCCTGATCCGGCGATAGGCGGTAGAGAAGCGACAAGATCATCGTATTGATGCCGACGGATTTGCCGGACCCGGTCGTTCCCGCAATCAGCAGATGCGGCATCCGCGCAAGATCTGCGTATACCGGCTCGCCGCCGATCGATTTGCCGAGCGCGAGCGTCAGATCCCCGCGGCTGTTCTCGAATTCCGCAGCGCCGAGGAGTTCGCGGATATAAACGGTCTCGCGGTCGAGATTTGGGAGTTCGATGCCGATGACGTTGCGGCCGGGAACAACCGCGACGCGCGCTGCGACCGCGCTCATTGAACGCGCAATGTCGTCAGCAAGACCGATAACGCGCGATGATTTGACGCCGGCTGCGGGTTCAAGTTCATAAAGGGTGACGACCGGGCCCGGGCGGACATTGATGATTTCGCCCTTGACGCCGAAATCGGCGAGCACGCTTTCCAGCATGCGCGCGTTCTGCTCCAGCTGTTCGTCTGAGACGACTTTCGCCTTGCGGGCTTCAGGCTTTGCGAGGAGCGAAAGCGCCGGCAATTCATAAGAACCCGGCTTGAATACGGGGAGTTCCGGCTGGGCCTCGCGCGTCTCGCGCCTGCCTGTTTTCTTTTCTTCGCTCTTGCGGATGATGTTGCGCTTTTTCGATGCGGCGACGAGCGGGGGTTCGGCTTCGTCGTCGAATTCGTCGTCGCTGGCGTCATAGTCCTCGTAGTCTTCGTCGAGATCTCCGGTCTTCTCGGCGGCGACGTCTTCGCGCGACATGGCGTCGAAGCGCTCGGCGACAAGATCACGCGCTTTCGACGCAAGAGCCTCGAGTTCGGCGATCGCCGCTTCGATGCGCGTCAAGGTGAGGCCGCAGGCGAAGAGATAACCGGCCGCTCCAAGGACCGAGAGGAGAAGAACGGCGAAAATCTCCGCAGCGGGTAGTTTCGCCAGCATGAATAGCGCCGTCGCGCCGCCAGCCGCCATATCGCCGAAAAAGCCGCCGAGCCCGACAGCAAACGGCCAACTCGCCGGCGTCGGCGCCAGCGATAGCGCGCCGGCGAGCAGGAGAAATGAAAGCGGGCCGACGACAAAGCGGATCACGACATCGAGCGGCGTCTTGTCCGCAGGCATGTCGTCAGCGCCGCGCTTCACCGCAACTGCGCCCCAGATAATGAGCGGCGGCGCCGCAAGAAGGCTTGCCCCGCCGATCGCCTGTAACAAAATGTCGGCGAAGACGGCGCCAAGCCCGCCCATCCAGTTTTCGGGATCGCGAGGCGTCGCGTTTGAAAGGCTCGGATCGCTGATCGAGAACGACGCGAGGGCAAGGGTCAGCCATGTTCCAAGCGCGATCATCGACGCCCCGCCGGAGCGGGCGATCGCCTGCCGGCGCCATGCGTCGAGGCGTTCTGCGAAAGACGGTTTTCTGCGAGCGTGTGTCGAGCGTTTTGCCATTACTCTGGGACTGCCAAACGTGCATAACGGGTTGGCGACGAGCGCCGACGATGACCATGCCACGCGCTTTCAAAGAAAGGGTTAATGGTCGTTAACTCTTCTGCAGCCTTCAAGGTCATGACTTCCCGAATTCGGGATACGCCTCAAGCCCCAGTTCGGCGCGGTCGAGACCAAGCAGTTCCTGCTCTGCGGTTACCCTCACCCCGATTGAAAAGCGCAGCGCCGTCCAGATGAGCGCGCTCATTCCGAAAGCGAAAGCGCCGACCATCAGGACGCCGACAATCTGGCCGAGAATAGAGGCCTCGGGGTTCGTCCACAAAACAACGAGCGTTCCCCAGATGCCGCAAAAGAGATGCGCGGGCAAGGCGCCGACGACATCGTCGATCTTCAACCGGTCGAGCAGCGGCACGCCGACGGTGACGATGACGCCGCCCATGGCGCCGATCAGGACCGCCTGCCAGATCGCGGGCGACAGCGGGTCGGCGGTGATCGAGACGAGGCCGCCGATTGCGCCGTTAAGGACGATTGTCAGATCGATGCGCTTGTAGATCATCGCCGTCATGATAATCGCCGCGATGACGCCTCCAGACGCCGCCATATTTGTATTGACGATGATTGTGGAGACGGCGATCGCATCGCCAACCGCGCCGAAGACGAGCTGCGATCCGCCGTTGAACCCGAACCAGCCAAACCAGAGGATGAATGTTCCAAGCGTCGCCAGCGGCAAATTGGAGCCGGGAAGCGGCGTGACGCGGCGCCCGTGATACTTGCCGCGGCGAGGACCGACGATGAGGGCCCCGGCGAGCGCCGCCCAGCCGCCGACCGAATGAACGAGCGTCGAGCCCGCAAAGTCGATGAATTTCCAGTCGGCGTCGAGATATCCTTTGCCCCATTCCCATGACGCGGCGATCGGATAGATGAGCCCGGTCAGGACCGCCGTGAAAATAATGAAGGCGCTGAGCTTTACCCGTTCGGCCAGCGCGCCCGAGACGATCGAGGCTGCCGTCGCAACGAACACAAGCTGGAAAAAGAAATCGGCGGAGGATGCAACGCCCCTTCCGACAGGATCGATGTCTCTCGGCGACCAAAGCTCGAACTGACCGAGAAATCCGCCCGGCTCGACGCCGTAGATCAAATGATAGCCGACAAGCCAGACCATGGCGCTCGCGACCGCATAGGCTGCGATGTTCTTAAGACAGATCGCCGCCGCATTCTTCGCCCTGACGAGCCCGACTTCGAGCATGCAAAAGCCCGCCGTCATGAACATCACGATCATGCCGCAAAAGACGAGCAGCAGCGTGTTGAAGACAAAGACCGAGGTCTCGCTCGCGGGCGCAGCTTCCTGGGCGAGTGCGACGGACGGCGCGGCGAGCGCCAGCGCGGCGATTATGATCGTCCTCATTCCGGTTTTCATCGAATATCCCGCCGATTGGTTGCGATGCGCGTCCTTGCCTACTCCTTACGATGCTTCGCCCCAAAAGCGACATGGCCGACCCTGCGGCGCAGGCGTAGCCCGACCGGAGACGTGAAGGACGAGGGCGGCGCGGCGATACTGGCTAACCTCCGCAGAAACGCGACGAAGGCGAATTTGGGGGATCACAGCCTGTCTGTACCGCACCGCCTGCGCCTTCAGGCGCCGCCGCCGATCGCCGCAGCGCGTCTTCGCCGCTGGACGAAACGCGCCCGACGTTCAACAATGCGGACCATGAACAGATCCATTGCATTCGACGCGATAATCGTGGGCGGCGGCCTTGCGGGCGGGCTTGCCGCATTGGCGCTCGCGCATGAGACGTTTTCTGTCGCGCTGATCGACGCTGAAACGCCGATTGCGATGCGCGGCGAAGCTTTTGACGGACGAACGACCGCGCTCGCTTATGCCGCGGCGCGGGTTTTCAGGCGCCTTGGGCTTTGGGACGCGTTCTGTGACGAGGCCCAGCCGATCCTTGATATCCTCGTGACCGACGGCCGCAGAGCGAGCATCGCACGGCCAGGGTTCGTATCGTCGTTCCACCTTCATTTCGACAGCCGCGAACTTGAGAACGGCGAACCGCTAGGGTTCATTGTCGAGAACCGCGCGCTGCGAAACGCGATCTACGACGGGATCGGACGTGAGGCGGGGATCGCTCCGTTCGCGCCAGCCCGCCGTATGCGGACGGAATTTGGAAGGGGGGCGGCGACTGTCATTCTTGCTGACGGCCGCGAATTGACGGCGCCGCTTGTCATCGCCGCAGACGGGCGTCACTCGCCGCTGCGCGCTGAAGCGGGCGTTAAAGTCAACAACTGGTCGTATCCGCAGACCGGCATCGTTGCGACCGTCGCGCATGAAAAGCCGCACGAAGGCGTCGCGCAGGAATTGTTCCTGCCCTCGGGCCCGTTCGCCATACTTCCCTTGACCCGCAACAGGTCCAACCTAGTCTGGACCGAAACACAGTCAGCCGCGCCCGCTTATATGGCGCTCGACAACGAAAAATTCCTTTCGGCGATCCGGGCGCGCTTTGGCGATTACCTAGGAGATGTGACGCTCGCGGGGCCAAGATGGTCCTATCCGCTCGCCTTTCACCTTGCGCAATCGTTTGTCGCCCCTCGTCTCGCGCTCATCGGCGATGCGGCGCATGCAATTCATCCGATCGCAGGACAAGGCTTTAATCTCGGCGTCAAGGATATCGCGGCACTCACCGAAACGCTCGCCGATGCGCGGGGACTTGGGCTTGATATCGGCGCGCTTTCGACGCTGGAGAATTATCAACGCTGGCGGCGTTTTGATTCAGCCGTGCTCGCTTTCGGCGGCGACGCGCTGGTCAGATTATTTTCCAATGATGCAGCGCCAGTGCGCCTCGTTCGCGATCTAGGGATGGGTGCGGTAAACGCCGTTGCTCCCTTGCGGCGAATGTTCATGAAACAGGCGGGCGCAGATCTCGGGCGATTGCCGTCCCTGATGGCGCCGCTCGCCTAACCCTTCAGCACAAGTTCGCCTCCGCGCTGCTCGACGCTTTCAAGTTGTGACAGAAAGCTCATGCCGAGGAGGTTCATCGCGAGTTGCTCGTCAGGGAGAATGAACGCCTTGACGTTTTCGACGCGGATGCCGTCAATTTCGATGACGTCGATATCGATGAGCGCGGCTTTAGTCTCTCCATTCGCGGTGCGGACCGGGTGTTTATAGTCCGCCCAGGAAACGTAAATGTTCGCAGCCCGAGCGTCAGAATCGCGAAGGGCGACGAATGACGCGCCGGTATCGACCAGAAATGACGCGGGACGCTGGTTGACGGCGGCGGTTACGAAATATTGGTGATTTGCGCCTGCGGGAAGGCGCACTTCCCGGCCGGAATGCGCCCTCTTTGCAGAAGGCGGCGAAACGCTCGGCGTCGCGGCGGCGAAAACGGCCTCGCCCTCGGTCGCGGCCTGCGCCGCTTTCGACACATCGAAATGCTTGACGGCGACAACCGTTGCGCAAATGCACACGACGCCAGCGAGGATTTCAGACCGCATGCCGATCTTCCTTCTATCGAAGGTTGATCCTCGCATGCCGATGGTTAAGGTTTGACGGGAAAGCTTGGTGAACGAAGGCTGAAAATCACCGCTTCAATTCAAGAACATCCGCCATCGAATAAAGGCCGGGCGGTTTTCCGGCCGCCCACTTCGCCGCCGCAACTGCGCCCCTGGCGAAAAGACCGCGATCAATCGCGCGATGCGAGAGCGTTATCACCTCCTCGCCGCCCGCAAAAAGGACATCGTGGTCCCCAATGATTCCGCCACCCCTGACGACGGCAAATCCGATGGCGCCGCGAGGCCGCGCGCCGGCGCGCGAGAAGGCTGAGCTTTCGGCAAG
>JBGSLM010000173.1:0-12087 GCA_041740755.1 Parvularculaceae bacterium
CCGGCTCCAGATCGCTTAGCGCCGGCGCGGCGCCTGCGAAAATTTGCTTGATCGTCGTCAGCAGGAGCGACGAGCGGGCTGGCTTGACGAGATAACCTTGAACCCCGATTTCCTTGAACTGCTTTGCATCGCCCGGCTGATCGACGGAAGTGAGGATCAGGAGCGGCATGTCTTCAATAGCGGCGGTCGACCGGATTTCCCGCGCCAGCATTGCTCCATCAACGTCGGGCATGAAGTAGTCGAGAATTGCGAGTTCGAACGGATCGCCCAGATCCTTTGCAGCGGTCAGCGATTTCATCGCCATCGCGGCGCTGTCTACCGCTTCAACGCGGAATCCCCATGCGGCGAGCTGCTCAACGCCGATCTGCCGGTTCACCTCCACGTCATCGACAATGAGGACGCGCCGGTTATGGGTGATGCTGAGATCGTCTGATCGCGGATGAACGGCCTCCGCAACCGGGAGCGTCAGATCGAACCAGAAATTCGAGCCGTCGCCGACCGCCGACGCAACGCCAAGTCGCCCATTCATCGCTTCGACAAGCTTTTTCGAGATCGAAAGACCAAGACCGGTGCCTCCGAAGCGCCGCGTCGTGGATGAATCGGCCTGGGCAAAAGAATCGAAAATCTTCGCCAGCTTGTCCGGGGCGATACCGATGCCGGTGTCGGACACTTCGATACGGAAGTTTGCGGCGCCGTTATGCGTCCCGCTGGTGACGCTGACGAGAACATACCCCTTCTCGGTGAATTTTATCGCGTTTCCGACAAGGTTCGTGATGATCTGGCGGATGCGGCCGCCGTCTCCGACTAGGGCGGAAGGAAGCGACGGTTGATAACGAACGACGACTTCAACCTGCTTTTCATGCGCGCGCGGCGCAACCAGCGCCACGACATCCTCGATCGCCGTTCTCAAGTCGAAGGGCGCTTCATCAAGCTCAAGTCTGCCGGCTTCGATTTTTGAGAAATCGAGAATGTCGTTGATGATCGTCAGCAAGGCGCCGCCTGATTTATGAATCGTGTCGGCGTAAAGCCGCTGGCGGGCGTCAAGATTGGTTTGCGAAAGAAGTTCAGCCATGCCGAGCACGCCGTTCATCGGCGTACGAATCTCGTGACTCATATTTGCGAGGAACATCGATTTCGCTTGGGAGGCGCGTTCAGCGTCGACGCGCGCTTTCTGGAGTTCCTGGATAAGCGCAGTCCGCTCCGCGTTCATCCTCGCCATCTCGGCCTGCGACAGATAGCCGAAGATCAGAACATAGGCGACGGTCGTCAGGAGTACCGGGAACACGGCGGCCATCGTCCAGACCGTGGGGCCGCCGATGCTCGCAGCGAGAATATAGAAGAATGCAGCAGCATAGGGCGCGGTTACGATCAATGCGCTCGACGGCGTTGAGCGCAGCTGCGCTGTCGCCAGCATATAGCCGCAGACGATATAGAAAAGCGCCAGAGCGGGGCCCATCTGGTGTCCGGAATGCCACGCAATGATCGGCGCTGCGGCCCAGAACGCGCATGCGGTCATGCCGACAAGGGCATAGCTGCGGCTGGAAAACGATGCGGCCGGATTGGCGCGCATGCGCTTCTCGACAAAAGATCGTCCGACGCCTGCCGTCATCGTCAGCACATACCAGACGACAGCGACGTCCAGGCGCGCAACGGTCGCAAGGAGGAGTCCCCAGGCAGAAATATGGATGTATCGCGCAGCCTGCGTCGACAAAACCGTCTTTAGCGCTGCGGCGCTCGCATCGTCCGTCACCACAGCGGGAGCCGCTGGCGCGGGAGACGCGTCCGTGTCGGTTTGCTGCAATGCAATCATTGGATGCCGCCCCTTGCCTTGCCGTCGGCTCTGCAGCCGTTCCGCTCGTTTTAGCGCCGGTTCGTTAACCTGACATTGAACCCCACCTTCCCTTGCGCGCCGGTCCGAGCGGCTTTTGCGCCAGGCCGATATTCAGGAAGTCACTTTTCAGTTATGATCGCCGCTCGGATGGGGCTCGATTTAACTAAGCGGTAAGCAATTCCGGCGAGGCGGCATTCTGCCGCCGCGCAATCTTTTCCGTAACAATTTGAGAGTAATGCGTTCCAGTATGAGGATTGTCGCCGCCGCGTTGACGTTGTTTGTTGCGTTTCCCGCTGCGGCGGAAGAAGCGCGCGATTTTACGACCTATACGCCGAGAATCGCCGCCATGCGCATTTCGCCCGACGAAGCGCCGAAGATCGATGGCGATCTTTCGGATACGGCATGGTCGAAGGCGACGGCTATAACAGAATTCTTTCAGGTCGAACCTGTCGAAGGCGGCGAGCCGTCGCAAGCGACAACGGCATACATAGTTTACGACGACAAAAATCTGTATGTCGGGTTTTATCTCTTCGATGAAGATACGGCCCAGATCAATCGCCAGATGCTGGCCCGTGACGCGATATTGCGCGATGAAGACGCAATCCGGGTCATACTCGATCCGTTCGGCACATTCAGGAACGCCTACTTTTTTGCGACAAACGCCAACGGCGCCAAGGTCGATGCGCTGATCGAGAACAATTCCGCGATCAAGAACGAGTGGAATACGATCTGGAATGTCAAGACGCGTATTGTCGAAGACGGCTGGATCGCGGAATTCGCCATTCCGTTTCAATCGATTGCGGTTGACGCTTCGCTGGACGAGTGGGGGTTGCAGCTGTTGCGCACCATCAGGCGCAATAATGAGGAAATCCGGTGGTCGAATATCGACCGCTCTCGCGATCGCATCGACATCACCAATCCCGGCCGGCTTTCGGGCGTCGATAACATCAGCACCGGGATCGGGCTCGAAGCCCAACTCTTTGCAACGGGCGCGACGTCCTATGATTGGGAAACCGGCGAAACCGATTTTTCTTTCGATCCAAGCGCCAATATTTTCTACAAGATCACGCCGAGCCTCACCGGCTCTTTGACGCTCAATACGGATTTTGCCGATGCGCCGCTAGATGCGCGGCAGGTCAATACCGGCCGCTTCGATCTGTTTTTTCCTGAGACGCGCGACTTTTTCCTCCAGGACGCCGCTTCATTCGAATTCGGCGGTCGCGTTTTCCAGGACAATGTGAACGGGTTGCCGTTCTTCTCGCGCAATATCGGCATTGTCGAGGGTCGGCCCGTCGATTTGATCGCCGGCGCCAAAGTCAGCGGCAAGCTCGGCCCGGCAAATCTTGGCGCGCTTGTCGTCCGGACGGGCGATGACACAATGTATGGCGGCCAATATCTCGGCGCGGCGCGCGCTTCGTTCGATGTCCTAAGCGAATCGAAGGCAGGGCTCGTCTTCACACACGGCGACCCGACCGGCGTGTCGACGAACACCCTCGGCGGCGCCGACTTCCAATACAAGAATTCAACGCGCTTTGCGGGAACGCTGTTTGCGGATTTTACTTACCTGCGTTCATTCGACAGTTCGAGCGGGGTCTCGGTATCCGACCAGTTCGCAAGTTCGGAAATCGCCTATCGCAGCCAAAAATGGAACTGGACGACGCGCTTTCGTCATGTCGGCGAGGATTACCGGCCGCGCCTTGGTTTCGTAAATCGAACCGGCATCAGAGAGTATAATGTGAACGCCTTCAGGGCGGTGCGTCCTGACGATGGTCCGATTCGACTTCTTGAGACGGGCGTCTTCGCGCTTGCGGTCACGGATCTCGACGACGAGTTGCTCGACCGCGAATTCGGCGGCTGGGTGTTTGCAGACCTGCGCACAGGCGATAACGCAAATATCGAAGTTTTCCGGGGTTTCCTCGACATCCGCGATACATTCGACATCGCCGGCGTGCTCAACGTGCCGGTGAACGAATACAAGTTCACGCGCTATCGCATCAATCTTCAAACATCCGAGGCCCGCGCCGTCGCCGCTGGCGTTGAGTATCGCTGGGGCGGCGTTTACGGCGGCGATTTTCGTCAGTGGAACACAAACGCGTCGGTCCGCCCGAACCGACATTTCAATCTGACGGCGAGATATAGTTTGACGCAATTCGACCTCCCGACTGGCTTTCTGGCGGTTCATGTCGGAACGATAGAGTCGATCGTCGCGATCTCCCCGACAATGTTCGTGCGGTCGGACATCCAGTACGACAATATTTCGGAAGCTTTCACCTTCCTGTCGCGCTTCAGCTGGGAGCCGACGCCGGAGCGTGAGATATTCATCTCGCTCGGGCACACAGCGCTGATTGAGGAAGATCGTTTCCCTCAATCGTTCCGCGCGCAGGGGACCGGACTTGCCTTGCGCCTTGGCCATACTTTCCGAATGTAGAAAAAGCGCCGGCTGATGCGCCGGCGCTTTCAAAATTCACGGCTCAATCTGCCGTCAGCCGGCAGGGTGCGCGCCCGGATCTGGGCATGAAACCTGCTTCGACCGGCGCCACAGGAGCGCAATCAGGACCAGCGCAATGATCGGCGAGCCGACGATGAAAAGCGTCATCGCAACAGCGCCGCCCGCAGCGACAAGGCCGACGAGGGCGCCGATGAGGCCGACAACAACACCGATCGCGGCGCCAAAGAGACCGAGGATGATGCCGGCAAGGCCGCCGAAGCCGGCCGCAATTGATTCAGCGACCGAAAGATCGGTGTCCGAGAAATTGTAAGCGGCGACCGACAACGCGGCGCCGAGGAAAATTATGAGGACGATCGGCATATAAAGCCACGCCATGCCGCCGCTGCGGCGTTCGCCCTGATAGTCGATTTCGTGATTGGCCATTTAGGTAGCCCCTTTTTCTAGTTGGCTGTTTTTCCGGAGTCTTGAACGCGCTCCACTGTCGTCCGTAAAATCGCGCGACCCGGCGCCGACTTCAAGTCGTCCTGTCGCAAACCCCGCCCCGCCCGTCGCTGAAATAGGCGCTTTTATGGGGCGAATTCGACAAATAGCCCGTCGCGGTGCTATTTTGGGGCATGGCGAAGATCACTCCTCTATTTCGCTCGGCCGAGATCAGCGTGCACCGCTTCAGCCACCCGGCAGAGCACGAAGACCAACCTTACGAGGAGGTCGCTTCCTCCTTCATGGCGAGCTTCGTTGAGGATGGAAAATTCAATCTCGAAGTCCGATGGGGCGGGATGGCGCGTCGCCGAAGGCGACGTGATGCTGAGCCGTCCTGGCATGCGCTTCCGCGCGAGTTTCGACGGCGAGCGATTCAATGACACCTGCATCTCGCTCACCTATCTTGCAGCCGCCGAAGACGGGTTTGACGCTGCGCGAAGCTGGTCGAAGACGAATCGTTCCGTGCTTTTGGGCACCAATCGCCTGCGCTATTTGCGCTGGGGCCTTCAGCGCACGATCGCTACCGGAGCGTCGATGTTTGCGGAATATTGCGCGACGGAAATTTTCCGGGAAGTTCCCAATGGCGCAAACGGCAAACCGTACTGCGAGAAGAAGTTCGGATGGTACGCCGAACGGATCGACTATGCGCGCGAACGGCTCAATGCGGACATCGGGGACGAGCTGACAGCTTCCGAACTCGCCAGATCGGTCGGCATGAGCCTTTTTCACTTCATTCGCGTTTTTACCGAGCTAGTGGGGTGCCCGCCGCACCGCTACCGCCTGCGGGCGCGTCTTGCCGCCGCGCACGGCATGATTGCTGACGGACGCAGCGTCACCGAGACCTGCTATGCCTGCGGCTTCAATAACCTCAGCCATTTCACGCGCAGCTTCGCCCGCCTTTACGGCGCGCCTCCCTCTCGGATCGGTGTTTGAAAATTAGCAAAAAAGCGCAAGCGGTCGCTGCGCAGCATCAGCTAACCGTTCCGGGAGTTGACGACAAAGGATCTGACCATGCTGAAGAACACTCTTGCCCCTCTCACGGCGGCGCTGGCGTTTCAATTTTCGACAGCGGCGGCGAGCCCCGCTGACGATATTAAGACCGTCGCGGCGCTCGATACAGCTTATCAGGCGGCGGTTGAACGCAATGACGCCGGGACGATGGCGAAGATACTCCATAAGGACATGATCCTCGTCGTCGGCGCTGGAACCGTCTTCACGCGCGCCGACCTGCTGCGTTCGGCGCGGGACGAAGAGATCATCTACGAGCGCCAAGTCGAAGACGAGGGAACGCAGGTCGTGCGCCTCTACGGCCCGGACACGGCGATCGTAACGGCAAGGCTCTGGCTCAAGGGCGCACGCGGCGGGACGGAATTCGACAAGCGCTTGTGGTTCAGCGACACTTACGTACGGACGCAGGACGGCTGGCGCTACGCGTTTGGCCAGTCGTCGATCGCACTGCCGCCGGAGGTTGCGGCGGCGAACTAGCAGGGCGGCTTGCCCGGCGTCCGGAGCTGCGTTACGCCGCTTTCCGACTGTCCAACGAATGCCGCCTCCGTGAACAAGCCCCGAAAAACTGCGTCGCCCAAATCGGCCCCGCCGCGCGCCTGGCAGCGAATGCTGTCCGGCCGGCGGCTCGATCTCCTTGATCCATCGCCAATTGACATTGAAATCGAAGATATCGCCCACGGGCTTGCGCGTGTCGCCCGCTGGAATGGGCAGACGACCGGGCCGCTTCCGTTTTCGGTCGCCCAGCACTCGCTTCTGGTCGAAGAATTCTGCGAGGCGCTAAGGCCCGACTGGCCGGCGAAATGGCGCCTCGCGGCCCTCCTCCACGACGGACCGGAGTTCGTGATCGGCGATATGATCAGCCCGTTCAAATCGGCGCTGGGCGACAAATATAAATCCATCGAGAAGCGGCTTCAGCGTGCAATCCACCTGCGCTTTGGTCTGCCGGCCGACCTCCCAGAGGCAGTGGAAAAAGCTATAAAGAGAGCCGATCGGGCGAGCGCCTTTTTCGAGGCGACCCAGATCGCCGGCTTTGAGCCGACTGAGGCGGCGCAGCTCTTTGGAGCGCCGCAGGGCGTTCCCATAACCAAGATCAAGATTGAAACGACCGCGACGGTCCAAATGCTCTATCTCGCGAGATTCACCGCCCTAATCGCCGCCATTGACGGTTCGCAAGTGCGGTAAACTTATCGCGACCTCAAGGGTGTGTGACCCCCGTGTTCTTTTATCATCAAGGATAAAGCGCCAGTATCTGTAACATGTTGATCGTCTCTTCCCTCGCCGGCGCTGCGGACGCGTTCCGCAAGCATCATCCCGACCGGGTCATATCCCTTCTGTCGGAAGAGGAGACGCCGCCTGACTTTCCGGGCCTTGACCCGGCAAACCGTCTCTTTATGTATGTCGACCGGGAAAGCTGCGCCGACACGATAAGCAAAGCCGCCAGCGCCAGAGCGCGGGATATCATCGAATTCATACGGGGTTGGGACGGCAAGGGCGATATTCTCATCCATTGCAACCGCGGCGTTTCCCGTTCGACGGCGGCGGCTTTCATCATCATGTGCATGAAAGAGCCATCGACCCCTGAGTCTGCGCTGATGAAGCGCCTTAGATCGGTGGCGCCGCATGCAGACCCCTGCCCCTTGCTGGTCAATTACGCCGATGAGATTCTGGGCCGGGAAGGCCGGATGACTGATGCGCTCGATGATCTTTGCCCGCCTTGCCCGGCGATTTCGGCGCCGGTGGCGCTTGTGAAGCTGGCGGCCTGATTTTTCGCCCGGGCGCCGCTATAGAGCGAGCGTGGGCAATCAGATCCGACATCCGCCAGCGCCGCCGCCGATCGCAATCCTTCTCAATGCGGTGCTTGCCATTGTTGAAAGCGGCGATCCCAAATCATTGTGCGTCAGGCGCAGCGACGGCCTTGGCCTGCCCTATGGACCGTTCGATCCGGCAGCGCACCGCACGTTTGAACTCGGCCTTAGAACCTGGGTCGCGGAACAGACGAAAGTGACGCTAGGTTATGTCGAGCAGCTATACACTTTCGGCGATAAGGGCCGCGAAGCGCCGGCGGCAGGGATCGCAGGCGGAGACGCCGCAGCGCGCGTCGTCTCGGTCGGGTATCTCGCGCTCGCCCCCGCCGCAGCCGAAGTTGCGGAAACAAACACCGAATGGCGCAGCTGGTACGACTTCTTCCCGTGGGAAGACTGGCGGCTCGGCGAGCCCGTCATTCTCAGAAAAATTATCCTCCCCGGACTTGAAGCCTCCGCCTCGCAATCGGAAAGCGCTTCAGCGGCGCGCGAGCGTCGAGCCCGCATCGCGCTTGCCTTTGGCTTGAGTGAAAATGGGTGGGAGGAAGAACGCGCGCTTGAACGCTACGAACTGATGTACGGCGCGGGCCTGATAGAAGAAGCGTGGCGCGATCGCGCGAATGCGGGACTGCCGGCGCCTCGCAATGAACGGGCCGCCGCAAGGGCGACAGGCCTTCCGATGACGTCAGATCACCGGCGAATCCTCGCGACCGCGATCGGTCGCCTGCGCGGCAAACTAAAATATCGTCCCGTCATTTTCGAATTGATGCCCGCTGAATTCACGCTGCTCGCTCTGCAGAAAACCGTCGAAGCTATTGTCGGCTTCGAGCTGCACAAACAAAACTTCCGCAGGAGCGTCGAACAGGGTGGCCTTGTCGTCAAAACGCCGCGGGCGGTTCAGCAGACGAGCGGCAGACCGGCGGCATTGTTTAGTCCCTCACCAGCGGTCACAGCCGACGGCGCCGCTTCAGGCCTTGCAATTCCGAGGATGAAGACGGGACCAACGGCGGCATTCACGGTCGCAGAGGGCGCAGTCGACGATGTCAAATGACAGCGACTTCGTCTTCTTCCGCCAGAGTGACGATGACCTTGTCGATGCGCCGTCCGTCGACATCCGCTACTTCAAATTTTAGATTGCGCGAAGCGATGACGTCGCCTGCCTGGGCTATGCGCTGAAGCAAATGAACGACGAGCCCAGCGACCGTCGAATAATTCTCCGGGTCTACGAAACCTTTTACGCCGAGCAGGCGTTCGAAGTCTTCGACGGGTGTCATTCCGTCAATCAGCCATGAGCCGTCGGCGCGCCTGACGCCGGGCTCGATCCGGTCGGCAGGCGAGAACGCTTTTGCGCCGGCGATTGCGCCGAGCATGTCGGCCGCTGTGACAATGCCCGCGAAGTCGCCGTGTTCGTCAACAACGATCGCCATTCTCACTTCAGAATGAGCCAGCGCGTCGAGAAGCGTTGCGACCGATAATGTTTCCGGAACATAGACCGGCTTGCGCATGGTCTTTTCGATTTCGATTGAACCAGCCGTCGCAAAGCGGCCAAGCAGGTCCTTTGTCTGGACGATGCCGATGATCTCGTCGGCGTCGCCGCGCGCAACCGGAAAGCGCGAGTGTCCGCTGGTCGCGATCTCGGCGAGCGTCTCCGTCTGCGGCGATAATATGTCGACCCAGACGACGTCCGTGCGCGGCGTCATAATGGAGCGCACATTGCGATCGGGAAGATCGAGCACGCCCTCGATCATCTCCCGCTCTTCGGCGCCGATAGCGCCGGACGTCGCGCCTTCAGCGACAAGGTGCAGAATTTCTTCTTCCGAAACCTGTTCCGGCTTTACCCTGGAAAGACCAAGCACGGTGATAATTCCTTCGGTCGATAGGCGAAGGAGCGACACCGCAGGATGCGCGATCAGCGCAATCACGCGCATCGGACGCGCGGCGATCGACGCGATGAGTTCGGGCGCAGCGAGCGCAATCCTCTTCGGGACGAGTTCGCCGACGACGAGCGACAGATAGGTGATGATGACGACGACGATTGCGAAAGCCGCTTCGTCGGCGCGCTCTGCAAAACGCGGCAGCGCCTTCGCGATAACCGGCGCAAGATCATCGGAAAATGCAGCAGCGCCAAACGCGCCCGCGAAGACGCCGACAAGCGTGATCCCGATCTGGACCGCCGACAAAAGGCGCGAGGGGTCCTCAAGAAGTTTCAGCGCCGCGACTGCGCCATTATCGCCCGCATCGGCCCGCGCCCTTAACCGGGCGGGCTTTGCGGACAGCAGCGAGAGTTCCGACATGGCGAAGAGGCCGTTGGTCAGAAAGAGCGCCAGAAGTATGGCTATTTCCATAGGTTGTGGGCGTCGGCCGCCCGGTCTCCCGTCTATTGGAACCGCATAGCTAGGGGGCTATGGCCGGTTCGCCAAGGTCGATCAACCATTAAACCGCCAGTTGACCTAAGCCCGTCGGAGGACGATGCTCGCCCCTCGCCCATTGAGGGCGATTTTTTACATCCTATATATGCTCGATCTGAGCATATTTCAGGCAGGTTTGGAGACGACAATGACAGTCCTTGAATTTCCCCGCACGAAGACGGCGAAGCCCGAGCCGTTGCCGTTCACGGACGACGTCGCAGCAAAGACCGATCATCTCTATCCCAAAGTCGCAAAACTGATCTCCCCGGCGGAATGGCGCGTTCACGCGCCCTATATCGCGGAGATCAACTACCTCAAGAAAAAGAAGAACGCGGTCATCCTCGCGCATAATTACATGACGCCGGAAATTTATTTCGGGGTCGGAGATTTTGCGGGCGACAGCCTGCAACTCGCCAAGATGGCGCAGGCGACGGACGCGCAGGTGATCGTCCAGGCGGGCGTTCACTTCATGGCGGAGACGTCGAAAATCCTCTGCCCGGAAAAGACAGTTCTCATTCCCGACATGGCGGCCGGCTGCTCGCTCGCCTCGTCGCTGACCGGCGAAGACGTGCGCCTGCTGAAGCAAAAATATCCGGGCGCGCCGGTCGTCACCTATGTGAACACGTCCGCCGACGTCAAAGCCGAAACAGATATTTGCTGCACCTCGTCGAACGCTGTCGAGATCGTCGAATGGGCTGCGAAAGAGTGGAAATCCGACACCGTCATCATGATCCCCGATCAGTATCTCGCAAAAAACGTCGCGGCGATGACGGATGTGAAGATCGTCACATGGGCGGGCTCTTGCGAGGTGCACGAGCGTTTCAGAGCAGGCGACATCCGCGAAATGCGCGAAGGCAATCCCGGCGTCATCGTGCTTGCGCACCCCGAGTGCCCGCCCGACGTTCTCGCCGAGGCCGATTTCGCCGGATCAACCAGCGGGATGTCGAATTTCGTAAGGAAGCATCAGCCGAAAAACGTCGTCCTCATCACCGAATGCTCGATGTCCGACAATGTCGCGCTTGAAAACCCGAATGTGAATTTCGTGAGGCCCTGCAATCTCTGCACGCACATGAAGCGGATCACCCTGCCGAAGATTTTGCAGTCGCTGCAGACGATGCAATATGAGGTGCTGGTCGATCCGGAAATCGCAGGCCGCGCCCGCGCAGCGATCGAGCGCATGATCGCCCTCCCCCTGACGCGCCAATCGATGTACACACATCAAAAGCGGCCGCAGGTGATGGCGGTTGAGGCGCGGGCGATGTGATGTCTCATAATCCGCTCACCCCGGCGAAAGCCGGGGTCCATTTTTGCATCAATGACGTGATCCTGGCTTTCGCCGGGATGAACGGGTGAAGATTGGCTCCTCAAAATAACATCCTCATCATCGGCGCTGGCGTTGCCGGACTTTACACCGCGCTGAAACTCGCTCCCCGGCCCGTTACGGTCATCACCGCGCGTCCTCTCGGCGCCGACGCATCGAGCGCGTGGGCGCAAGGCGGCATGGCAGCGGCGATCGGCGAGAACGATACGCCCAATCTTCATTTCGCCGACACGATGGAGGCTGGCGCAGGCCTCGTCGATCCGGACGCAGCGCGCATTCTTGTCGACGGCGGTCCGGACGCGGTCGACGATCTTGCGCGTATCGGCGTCCATTTCGATCGCGACGCGGATGGAAACTACATCCTCGGCCGCGAAGCGGCGCATTGCCGCCATCGCATTGTTCACGCGACGGGCGATCAGGCGGGCGCAGAGATCATGCGCGCGCTGATCGATGCGGCGAGAAAATCCCCGCACATCACCATCTTGGAGCGCGTCGTCGTCGAGGATCTGTTGACCGACGCCGAGGGCGCCGTCGCCGGCGTCCTCGCCTTCATTGTCGAACGCGGCGAGCGCGTTTTGATGGAGGCGTCCGAAACCGTGCTCGCAACCGGCGGGCTCGGCGGCCTTTATGCGGTGACGACTAACCCGAAACCTGCGCAAGGGCACGGACTTGCCTTCGCCGCGCGCGCGGGCGCCGTCATCCGCGACCCGGAATTTGTGCAATTTCATCCGACCGCGCTCGACTTCGGCGAAGACCCTGCCCCGCTCGCGACCGAGGCCCTGCGCGGC
>JBGSLM010000174.1:0-6741 GCA_041740755.1 Parvularculaceae bacterium
CGACGCGCGAAAACATCGAGGCGATCGCCGCGATCCTTCCAGAGCTCGGCGCAGGTCTTGACGCTTCAAGGGCTCGCCCGCGCGCCGCGATACGCTGCCAGACGCCCGATCGACTGCCGGTCGCAGGGCCCCTTCCCGACTGGAATTTCTATAGCGGCGCGTATGACGACCTTCGCCTCGGCAAAAAGCGCGACTATCCGCCGGGAACGGCGGCGCACGGCCTTTTCATCCTTTCAGGGCTCGGCTCGCGCGGCCTCGTCACCGCGCCTTACGCCGCCTCGCTCATTGTTGCGGAAATGACGGGCGCGCCCTTTGAGCGGGAGATCGCCGAAGCGCTCCACCCCGCGCGGTTTTTCATTCGCGAGTTGAAGCGTTCGCAGCGGATTGTTGCGAAATAGCGCCTCGCCTTGCCGCCGCGCGCGGCATCGGGTTTAAGTCAGAAAAAACCATCAGGGAGAGGCCGCATGCAGGAAACCCCCTTCGGGCCCGTCTACGACAATGTTCTCGAAGGCATCGGCAAGACGCCGATGGTGAAGATTTCAAAGATCGACACTGGGCCTTGCGAGCTTTTTCTGAAACTCGAGTCGAACAATCCCGGCGGATCGATCAAGGACCGCATCGGTCTTGCGATGATCGAGCAGGCGGAAAAAGACGGCAAGCTGAAGCCGGGCGGCGCAATCGTCGAGGCGACCGCCGGCAATACCGGTCTCGCGCTCGCACTCGTCGCCGCTCAAAAAGGCTACAGGCTCACCATCGTCGTTCCCGACAAGATGGCGCAGGAAAAAATCTTCCACCTGAAAGCGCTCGGCGCCGATGTGCGCCTGACGCGCTCCGACGTCGGCAAGGGGCATCCCGATTATTATCAGGACGTCGCGCAGAAAATCGCCGACGAGACCGGCGCTTTCTACGTCAACCAATTCGGCAACCCTGCGAACCCCAAAGCGCATCAGACGGTGACTGGCCCCGAAATCTGGGGACAGATGAGCCATAATATGGATGCGCTCGTCGCCGGCGTCGGATCGGGCGGCACGATCTCAGGCCTTTCCGTCTTCTTCGAAGAGGCGGCGCCGCATGTCGAAATCATTCTTGCGGACCCGAAGGGGTCGATCCTCACCGACTACGTGAACACGGGCGTCAAACCGAACGAAGTCGGCTCGTGGCTCGTCGAAGGCATCGGCGAGGATTTCATTCCCGACATCTGCGATCTGACGCGGGTTAAAAAAGCCTATGGCATCACCGACAAGGAGAGCTTTGAGGCCGCGCGCGACCTTCTGAAAAAGGAAGGCATTCTCGGCGGCTCGTCTTCGGGCACGATCCTCGCCGCCGCGCTAAAATATTGCCGCGAGCAGAAAACGAAGAAGCGCGTCGTCGCATTCGTCTGCGATCGCGGCGACAAATATCTTTCGAAAATGTACAATGATTACTGGATGTACGATCAGGGCTTCATCAAGCGCCCGCCGAAGGGCGATCTGACCGATCTTATCACGCGAAAACATTCAGAGCGCGCGACAGTGACGGTCAAGCCAGACGACAGTTTGATGATCGCCTATGGCCGCATGAAACTCTACGATATCTCCCAGCTTCCCGTCCTGAACGATGACGGCACGCTCGCCGGGATCATCGACGAAGAAGACATCTTGTTCGCCGTCGTCAGAAACCGCGAAAAGTTCAAGGACCCGGTCAAATCCGCAATGACCTATCGCGTTGAAACATTGGACGCGTCGGAAAAAATGGAAGAGCTTCTGCCCGTCTTTGCAAAAGGCTATGTCGCGGTCGTGACCAAAGGCGGCAAGTTCGAAGGGCTGATCGCGAGAACGGATTTGCTGAATTATCTGAGATTGCAGGTGGCTTGATGTATGCCTTCAGATCCAAAGAACGATTATGAACGAAAGCTGATCCAGACTATCAAGGATTATGGCTGGCAAGTGACTGGTGTGTTTGACAAAGGTAAAAAGCAACCAGAATTTTCATATTCGATTGGCATTTACGAAACTCTGCAGCAACCCGAGATAATAATTATTGGCTTACCGTTAAAGCCTGCGGGCGGTATCATCAATTTGTATGGACAGCGTATACGCAACGCCGGTGTCATTTATCGTGGCGGCGAATTTGTTGATGACTTAATTGAGGGATATGACGCCTTTTTTATCGACATAACCGACTCTCCGATCAAGGAGGAATATGCGAAATCGGCTGGATGGTATTGTGACCGAGGCGATTTTCCTATGCTCCAGTTGATATGGTCCTCGATCGACCGAAAATGGCCGTGGGAATTTGGGCAAGAGGATTTGCTGAGTGAGCAACCGCTACTTTCAAATCCCGTGATTATTCAATGATCCTCTACGGCCTCAAGAACTGCGACACGTGCCGGAAAGTCCGCAAGGAACTTGACGCAGCTCACGTCGCCTATGAATTTCACGACGTTCGAGACGAAGGCGTGACGAAAGCTCAAGTCGCGCGCTGGGCGAAAAAGGCCGGTTGGGAGACGTTGCTCAACAAATCATCGACAACGTGGCGCGGACTTTCCGACGCCGACAAGACCGGCCTTACCGAAGCGAAAGCGGTTTCGCTGATGGCCGCGCATCCAGCGCTGATGAAACGCCCGATCATCGAGCGCGGCGACACCGAAGTCTTCGTCGGCTGGACGAAGGATATCGCGGCCGCTGTCGCCAAATAATACCAACCTGCATCGGTCGAGACTCATCTGAACCGCGTCATTCCAGGGCCGCCGCGTCCTTCGAGACGCCGCCCGGCCGCGAAAGCGGCCACTCTGAAAATTGCGCGCCGTCGCGCGCGGGCAGCTCCTCAGGATGAAGGGCGGCGGAACCCGGAATCCACCGCACCCAACGGACTGATCGCCAGATGGACCCCGGGTTCGATGCCTCGCTGCGCCCCGGGGTGACGCGAATGGGTTTGTCTCAATGCAAGTTGGTATAGCGCATCTTTCCCCAATGGCGGGAAAATACAGATCAAAATACGTCTTTTCGAATACTTGAATGCGCAACGCCAATCGCCATCTCGGCGAATGCAATGACGTATTTGGCGAAAGTCTGACGCGTCTGGTCTTTGACATCGTTAATATTTGACGGCGAACCGGCGACGCGCTGGCCGCCGCTGCAGGAGGAACCGTCGCGCTCCTCCGCCCCGCGCAACGCCCAGCCTTGTCCGGCAGGCGACTGGGAAGCCTTTTGCTGCGAAAGTCCGCGCGCATCAAGGCGCATTCCTTTTGCGCCGATCAACAAGCGCCGCCATGGGCGGCCCCTTCGCCTTTTCCCATACGGACAAAACTGCTAGCGGGGGCGCAAGGCTTTCAACAAACGGGCGCCCCCAATGTCCTCCCCCAAGAACCGTCTCGCCTTTTCAAGCCGCGTCATCCATGCGGGCCAGGCGCCCGATCCTTTGACCGGCGCTGTCATGCAGCCGATTTACCAGACATCGACCTATGCGCAGGAAAGCCCCGGCGTCCACAAGGGGTTCGTCTATGCGCGCGGACACAATCCGACGCGCTTTGCCTATGAGCGCTGCGTCGCCGATCTTGAAAACGGCGCGCGCGGGTTCGCCTTTGCTTCCGGCATGGCGGCGATTGCGACCGCGCTCGAACTTTTCCCGGCGGGCTCGCATGTAATCGCCATGGACGACGTCTATGGCGGCACATACCGCCTGTTCGAGCGGGTCCGGAAATCATCGGCGAACCTTTCGGTTTCCTATGTCGACCTTTCAAAGCCCGAAAACTTTGAAAAGGCGCTGACGCCGGAGACAAAGCTCGTCTGGATCGAGACGCCGACCAATCCGATGCTGAAAATCGTCGATATCGAGGCGATCGCCAAAATCGCGAAGAAGCGCGGCGTTCTTGTCGGCTGCGACAACACTTTCGCCTCGCCCTATTGTCAGCGCCCGCTCGATCTCGGCGCCGACATTGTCATGCATTCGGCGACCAAATATATCGGCGGCCATTCCGACGTCATCGGCGGATTGCTTGTCGTCAACGACAAGGATCTCGGCGACAGGCTGCAATTCCTGCAAAATTCCGTCGGCGGCATTCAGGGCCCATTTGACAGCTATCTCGCTCTTCGCGGCCTAAAGACGCTCGCCGTGCGCCTTGAGCGTCACTGCTCCAACGCCATGGCGCTCGCCGAATGGCTGGAGGCGCATCCCGCTATCTCGCGCGTCACCTATCCGGGCCTCAAAAGCCATCCGGGCCATGCGATCGCGAGCCGTCAGATGGACGCATTCGGCGGTATGCTGACGATCTATCTGAAAGGCGGGCTCGACGCCGCAAAGACAATGCTGGAGCGGGTCGAACTTTTCACGCTCGCCGAATCCCTCGGCGGCGTTGAAAGCCTGATCGAACATCCGGGGATCATGACGCACGCTTCGATCCCGCCGGAGCGGCGAAAGGAACTCGGCGTCGACGATTCCCTCGTTCGCCTGTCCGTCGGCATCGAAAGTCTCGACGATCTGCGGGCGGATCTGGAAGCTGCGCTAAAGGGACTTTGACCCCAAAAAGAAAGCGACGCCGGTCAAAGACCGGCGCCGCTCCCTTGCCGCCAGCGGGGGAGATGCCAGCGACCCTTCTTGGCCACCCCTTAGGCCAATCCCGTCTCGCGAACCGCGAAAATTGGACAGTCGTCAAAATATGTAAGTTTACGCCGCGCGCAATCTTTTTCTGCGTGACCCGGCGTTGCATTTCGCTCTTGCGCAATCGCGCGATAATTGCACTCCTACCGGGCCGCCGGGCCCGCAAACGCCCCAAAAAAGAGGAATTTCATGGCCGAATCGGACAGTGCGAGCCTCGCCCAGCAGATCGACGGCGCCTTTGTCCCGGTCAGCAATGCGGTCAACTCCGTCATTTTCTATTCGGTCGACTTTTTTGGCGTTTCGCTTCCGCTTGTTGTCGTCTGGCTGATCGCCGCCGCGCTCGTTTTTACCCTGTCGCTTCGCTTCATAAATCTGACCGGCTTCGGGCACGCCCTCGCCCTCGTATCCGGCAGGCGAACGCACCACCTGAAAGGCGGCGACGGCGAAATCTCGCATTTCCAGGCTTTGTCATCCGCCCTCTCTGGCACCGTCGGGCTCGGCAATATCGCGTCGGTGCCGGTGGCGATCGCGATCGGCGGTCCGGGCGCCGTTTTCTGGATGATCGTCGCCGGCTTTCTCGGGATGTCGTCGAAATTCGCCGAATGCGCCCTCGCAGTGAAATACCGGCGCGTGCAGCCCGACGGGCGCACAATCGGCGGCCCGATGTTTTATATCGAAGAAGCCTTCAGGCGGATCGGCTTGAAGTCGCTCGGCAAAGCGGCGGCGATTTTCTTTGCGGTCGCAGCAATGGGCGGATCGATCAGTCTTTTTCAAGTAAATCAGAGCTACGCGCAGTTCTCGTCGGTGACCGGGATTGAAGCGCCGCTCGCCTTCGGCGTCATCATGTGCGCGCTGGTCGCCTTTGTGATTTTGGGCGGCATCAAGCGGATCGGTTTCGTCTCCGGCATTCTCGTGCCGCTGATGGGCGTTATCTATCTCGGCGCCGGGCTCGTCATCATCGCCATGAACATCGACGCGGTGCCGAAGGCGATTGCGACGATCTTCAACAGCGCGTTCGGTCTTGACGCCGCCGGCGGCGGACTAGTCGGCGCGCTCATCAACGGCATAAAGCGCGCGACCTATTCGAACGAGGCCGGCATCGGCTCGTCGGCGATCGCGCATTCGGCGGTGAAAACGACAGAGCCCATGACTGAAGGATTTGTCGCGTCGCTCGAACCCTTCATCGACACGATTGTCGTCTGCACGATCACAGCGCTCGTCGTTATCGTGACCGGCGCCTATGAGCCCTACCTCTTCCACCCGCCGGAGCGCGGCATTGAAATCACCTCGGCGGCGTTTGCGAGCGCGTTTTCGTGGTTCCCGATCGTGCTGCTCGTCGCTTCGATGCTGTTCGCCTTCACGACCCTCGTCAGCTGGTCTTTTTACGGCGCGCAGGCGGCGGCCTATGTCTTTGGTCCGTCTAAAAAAGTCGATGTCGCGTTCAAACTCATACTTTGCGCAATCTTGTCGCTCGGCGCGGCGATCTCGCTTTCAGCAATCATCGACTTCATCGATGCGATGCTGTTCGCCATGTGCATTCCGAACATCATCGCGCTCTATGTTCTTCTGCCCGAGCTGAAGCGCGACATCGCCGAGTACAATCGCAAATACAGGGCGAAGGCCTAGCGGGCCCTTGGATGCGCGGCCTTGTAGCTTGAGATAAGTCCCTGCATCTCGACCTTGGTGTAGCGCTGCGTCGCCGCGACCGAGGAATGGCCCAGCAATTCCTGTATCGATCTAAGGTCCCCGCCCGCCGCCAGCAGGTGCGTTGCAAAAGCGTGGCGAAGCGCATGCGGCGTCGCGCTGTCGTCAAGGCCGAGGGCGCGCGCATGCGTCTTCATGGTGAGCTGCACCTGACGGGGCGATAGCGGTTTTCCGCGCACCGAAAGAAACAGCGGCTCGTCGCGGGATTTCGCCGGGCGCCTTAGCTCCACATAACGCATGAGCGCGTCGCGCACTTCCGGAAGCAGCGGCGCGATCCGCGTCTTTGCGCCTTTTCCCTTTATCCGGACGGCGTCTCCAAACGGCGCTTCCGCCATCGTCAGCGACAACGCCTCGGAGATGCGAAGCCCCGCGCCGTAAAGAAGCGTAAAAACTGCAGCGTCGCGCGCGGCGATCCAGGGCTCTTGCGCCTCGCCGGCAAGCGCGATCAGACTTTCCGCC
>JBGSLM010000175.1:0-4054 GCA_041740755.1 Parvularculaceae bacterium
CATCGGCGGCGGCATCGGCGTTTACCAGGATCAGCAACAGGCCAAACTCCGCGAGCGGCTCGTGAATGCGGGCGTCCAGGTTCAGCGCGACGGCGATAACATTCATCTCATCATGCCGTCGGATATCACCTTCGATACGGCGCAGTCCGACGTGAAGGCGGGCTTTTATCAGACGCTGAACGCAGTCGCGGAAGTTCTCGACGAGTTCGACAAGACCACCGTGACGGTCGGCGGCCACGCCGACAGCCGCGGCTCGGACAGCTACAATATGGACCTGTCGCAGCGGCGCGCCCTTTCCGTGTCGAACTATCTGGGCTCGCACGGCGTCGATCCGGCGCGCCTTCGGGCGATCGGCTATGGCGAAACGAGACCCATCGGCGATAACGCCACGTCGGCGGGGCAGTCGCTCAATCGCCGCGTCGAAATCACGATCGACCCGGTCGAGGCCGAATTCCAGAGCTGACCTTTCAGCGCTGCAATCGACGAAGCCGCCCGGCGAAAGCCAGGCGGCTTTTTCATTACTCCGTTCACGGCCTGTTAAGATTGCGATTAAGCCCTGCGAAACGGCTTTCGACTAGGCTCTGCTCCGGTTGGAAAAAATTGAGGGCGGACGTGAACTCGCGACAGCGAAGCTCCCGTTACGGATTTGGCGTTCATTTCGCCGCAGGCGCAACGAGCGTCGTGCTGTTGGTCACTTCGATCATGCAGGGCATGCCGCCCTATGTCGAATATTCGCTCGGCGCCTCTCTTCTCGTCGTGCTGATCCTTCATGCGCGCATGGGATTTGCGCTCGGGCGCATCCAGAACGAGATCGAAATCATGCGCGGGCTCACGAATCGCGCCGCCGCCACAAAAGGCGCCGACGCTGTCAGCGCGCTAAAGGTGGCGGCGAGCACAAAACTAAGCGACGGCGATGTCGCGATGCTCAACCGCGTTCGCGACGCCGTAGAGAACGGGCGCATCGACTTTTATTTGCAGCCGATCGTCAGCCTTCCCCAGAGAAAGCCGAGATTTTACGAGGCGTTCTCGCGCCTGCGCGATGCGGAGGGGAGGATCTTGAAGCCCGCAGACTATCTCGAAGCCGCAGAACGCGCGAGCAAGATCGGCGTCATCGACAACATGATTCTCATGCGCTGCATCCAGGCGCTGCGCGATGAAAAGAGACGCACGCCAAGGCTTGCAGTTTTCTGCAACCTTTCGCCGGCGACCGTTTACGATACAGCCTTTTTCAATCAGCTTACTGATTATCTTGAGATGAACAGCGACATCGCTCCCAATCTCATCTTTGAATTCACCTATCCGGCGATTCAGACGATGCACCCGCGCGTCATGGAAAACCTGAACGCCATCGCCGCCAAGGGGTTTGAATTCTCGATCGATCATATCCACACGATCGATCTCGACTGGGAGGATCTGCGCGCCCGCAATTTCTGCTTCGCCAAGGCGCCGGCGAGCCTGCTTCTCGCGGCGAGCCGCGGCGACGATGCGTCGATCGCCAGGCTTCGCGCGTTCCGCAAACGGCTCGCAGACGCCGGCGTCGACCTCATCGCTGAGAAGATCGAATTCGAAAACCACATGCCGGAAATTCTCTCCTTCGGCATCGACTATGGTCAGGGCAACCTCTTTGGCGCCGCACGCCGTTCGGATTTCTATCTCGGCGGCGCGGCGCCGGGCGCTGAAAAAGCAGTCGCCGCCTGACGCTCTTTCTGGCGTTTGCGCTTGACCGGCGAGGCGCGACGGAATTACGGCTCTCTCATGCCGCCGCATTTCATCCGCCGCCTTTCTGAAGTCGCCGACGGTTTTGACGCGCTTTTATGCGATGCGTGGGGCGTCATTCATAACGGCGTGCGGCTGTTTGAGGGCGTGGAGGAGGCTCTTTCGACCTTTCGCGAGCGTCGCGGCCCTGTCGTCATTTTAACCAACGCGCCGCGCCCGTCATCGATCATTCCTGCGCAACTTGACCGCATCGGCCTCTCCCGCGCCGCCTATGACGCGGTCGTCACGTCGGGGGACGCAACGCGCGCCGCAATCGAAGCTCTGCTGCCGCGCGCCGTCTACAAGCTTGGTCCGGACAAGGATGAATCGCTCTATGCGGGCTTCGATGTAGAATTCGCGCCGATCGAGCGCGCAGGCTTTATCGTCTGCACGGGCCTCGTCGATGATTCGCATGAAACGCCGGCGGACTACGCGGCCCTCCTTGAGCGGGCCGCCGCGATGAAGCTGCCGATGGTCTGCGCCAATCCGGATATCGTCGTGCGCTGGGGCGACAGGCTGATTTTTTGCGCGGGCGCGCTTGCGCAAGCCTATGAAAAAATCGGCGGCGAGGTCGTCTATGGCGGCAAGCCTCATCCGCCGATTTATGATCTCGCCTGCAACCGGCTTGAGGCGATCGCGCGAAAGCCGCTCGACCGGCGGCGCATTCTTGCGATCGGCGACGGCGTGAAGACCGATATCGCCGGCGCCAACCAAAACGGATTTTCGTCGCTGTTTGTCGCGGGCGACGGCGGCGTGCATGAGGGCGAAGCGGACGAAGCCTCGATTGCGCGCTCGCTTGAACGCGCTGGCGTCAGCGCCGACTATGCGTCAACGGGGTTATCTTGGTGAGCGCCATTTCGGTCATTGCGGCGATAGGCAATTTCGACGGCGTTCATCGCGGGCATCGCGCCTTGATCGAACGTGTCGCCGGGATCGCGCGAGCGCGGGACGCAAAGGCCGGCGCGGTCGTTTTCGATCCGCATCCGCGCCGCTATTTCCGTCCGGGCGATCCGCCGTTCCTCATTACAACGCCCGCGATGCGCGACGCGCTTTTGCGCGCTGCGGGCGTCGCGGCGGTCCTGCATCTCGCCTTTGACGGCAAGCTTGCCGCGCTCACGCCGGATGAATTTGTACGCGACGTTTTAAAGCGCGACCTTGGACTTGCGGGCGTTGCGGTCGGCGGCGACTTTCGCTTCGGCGCAGGACGCGCAGGCGACGCTGCGGCGCTTGCAAACCTTTGCGTCGCACACGGGCTGTTCGCTCAGATTATCGAACCGCTCACCGAGAAAGGCCATTCCGACAAGATTGGGTCGACCGCGATCCGCGAAGCGATCCTCTCGGGCGCCGTCGATCGGGCCGCCGACATGCTTGGCCGCTTCTGGCGCGTCGAGGGCGTTGTCGAAGCCGGAAACAAAGTCGGGCGGACGCTCGGATTTCCGACGGCGAACATGACGCTTGGGCAGCTGATCGAACCAAGGCGCGGCGTATACGCGGTTCGCGCGGAAATCGATGGAAAGACATATGACGGCGTCGCCAATTTCGGGCGGCGCCCGACCGTCGGCGCGCCAGCGCCTCTGCTTGAGGTCCACCTCTTCGACTTCGCGCGCGACATTTACGGCCGAACAATCACCGTCGATTTTATCCGGTTCATGCGCGATGAAATGAAATTCAGCGGGCTCGATGCGCTGAAAGCGCAGATCGCGCTCGATTGCGCCGAGGCGAAGCGCCTTCTCGCCTGATCAGATTTCAAGGCCGTTTGTCAAAAGCTCGATTCTATAGACTTCTAGCGCCTCGCGCGTCTTCTCGATCTCGTCGAGCATTGCCGGAAGGCGCCCTTCAATGCGCGCAATCTCGCGCCGGCGAAATTCCGCGTCCTGGCGTTCATGTTCGCGGTCCTCATTGCTGATCGAGGGCTTCGTGTAGCGCTTTTCCGAGACGCGCAGCAGATAATGATGCTGGTCGAGATCGGCGATCGCCGCCTCATAGTCTGAGACCGCCTTTTTCTTCTCTTCGGTAAGGTCATGAAGCCGTTCACCGAGCGCAAAGCTTGCGAGAAATTCGATCTCATTCTCTTTGGGGCAAAGGCCGGAATATTCGCCGCCGGATTTCCCGGCGTCAAAGCCGCCCTTTGACGTGCAATATGTTTTCAGTCCTTCAGCGCGGCCGGCTTCATACGCTGCGGTGTCGACGGCGTATCCGGCGGAAATGCAGGCGTCTCTTTGCTGCTCGAAAAGTTTTGGCCGCGCGCCGGTGCGACCGTCGTCAAGTCCCATCGCCGCCCAATCGGCGCCCGCGCACT
>JBGSLM010000176.1:0-23740 GCA_041740755.1 Parvularculaceae bacterium
ATCGGCGGCGCCGCCGGCGCGTTGCCGCCGGTTGTCGCGTGGGCCGCGGCTTCAGGCTCGGCGCCGTTTGACGCATGGATATTGTTCCTCATCATCTTCCTTTGGACGCCGCCGCATTTTTGGGCGCTCGCGCTCTATCGCGAAGGCGATTACGCGCGCGCCGGCATTCCGATGATGCCGAATGTCGCAGGCGAAGAATCGACGAAGAAGCAGATCTTCGGCTATGCGATAATGCTGGCTATCGCCGGGATCGCCCCATACGCGACAGGTCTTGGCGGAACGGTTTATCTCGCGATTTCGTCCGCCTTCGGGGCCGGATTCTTGATGCTTTCATGGCGCGTCCTGCATTCGCCGCCGAACTCAAAAGAAGCGCCCAAACAGCTGTTCGCGTTTTCGATTCTTTATCTGTTTGCGCTCTTTGCAGCGCTCCTTACCGAGGATATTTATTCGCTCTATGTCCGAAACTGATTTGTCGCCGCAAGCGAAGAAACAGCGCGCCCAACGAAATGTCGCGATTGCGCTCGGCCTTGCCGCGTTTGTCATTATCGTCTTTCTTGTGACGATCCTGAAAATCAGCGGCAATATCGGCGGAGCGTCCTGATGGCGGTCGAAGGTAGTGGAAATAACCGGAAGACCGCGACGATCGTCGCCGCCGCCGCCGCCGGCATGGTCGCCCTGTCATTTGCTGCTGTTCCCGCCTATCGCGCGTTCTGCCAGATCACCGGCTTTGACGGCACGACTCAGCGCGCGGACAAGGCTTCGGACCGCGTCCTCGAACGCAAGATCACCATCCGTTTCGATGCAACCGTCAACCAGGGCCTTGCCTGGTCGTTCAAGCCCGAACAGATCGACCAGACCCTGCATCTTGGCGAGACGGGGCTTGCCTTTTACAGGGCCGAGAATTTGACCGGCGCGCCTGTCACCGGCCGCGCGACATTCAACGTGCAGCCGGCCAAGGCCGGGATTTACTTCAAGAAAATTGAGTGTTTCTGCTTCACCGAACAGACGCTGAAGGCGGGAGAAACGGCGTCTATGCCGGTCACCTATTTCGTCGATCCCTCGCTCGCCGATGACCCCAATCTCGACGACGTCCAGACGATCACGCTCGCTTATACCTTCTTCCCTTGGGAAGACTCCGGCGCCGTCGGCGCGTCGGGGCAGCAATAGGCGGGATTTGTCGCAGCCGGACCATTCAGCCGGGGCTTGGAAAGCCTGCCCGCAGAGGGCTATAGACGACGCCAAACCGAATTAAGAGGGCGAATTCCATGGCGGGAGCCGAGGTCAAGCATGAGTACCATCTGGTCAATCCGAGCCCGTGGCCGCTGGTCGGCTCCGCTGCGGCGGTCATGATGATGGCGGGCGCGGTCATGTGGATGAAATCCGGCGCCGGCGAGCCTGGACTTGCTCTTGGGCACCCTGATGCGAACGGCGTTTATCCCTTCTCAATGAAGGGCAATTGGCTCTTCCTGCTTGGTCTTTCCGGCGTACTGCTGACGATGATCGGCTGGTGGCGCGACGTCATCAAAGAGAGCCTTCGCGGCGAAAACACCTCGCTCGTCGTTCGCCTCGGCCTTCGCTACGGGATGATCTTGTTCATCGCGTCGGAGGTCATGTTCTTCGCCGCATGGTTCTGGGCGTTCTTCGGCGCGGCGCTGTTTCCTGCAGCGCTCGATCCGGTGATCCTGACCGATGGTTCGCAGATGATGAACCTCAATGGCGATCCGGCGTTTCTCGGCAATGACTTCCGCGCGCATGCGACCGGCGGCGTCTGGCCGCCCGTCGGCGTCGAGCCGCTTTCAGCGTGGGGCCTTCCGCTCATCAATACGCTGATCCTCCTGCTTTCCGGCACGACAGTTACCTGGGCGCACCATGCTGTCGTTCACAACGACCAGAAAGGTCTCGTGCAGGGCCTGATCGTCACGATTGTGCTCGGCGCATTCTTCACCTTCTTGCAGGCGGTCGAATACACCGAGGCGCTGACGCTCGGCATGTTCAAGTTTTCGGGCGGCGGCATATACGGCGCGTCGTTCTTCATGGCGACGGGCTTCCACGGGCTTCATGTCGTCATCGGCACGATTTTCCTGATCGTTTGCCTGTTCCGGGCTATGGCCGGCCACTTTACGCCGGATCGCCATTTTGGCTTCGAGGCGGCGGCGTGGTATTGGCATTTTGTCGACGTGGTCTGGCTGTTCCTGTTCGCCTTCATCTACGTTCTCGGCAATCAGGGCCTGCTCTCGTAACGCGGCAGGCGGTTCAAGAAAGGGGCTTTCAATGAAGGTCCTCGTCCGCACTGCCGCTCTCGCCGCAGGCTTCCTGCTCACGGGCTGTCTCGTCTCTGAAACGCCGCTCTTCGATGCGTCAAACGCAAGCGCCACGCCCATCGCGGCAGGCGTTTACGATGCATGCTCCGGATCGACGGATGACGACACAGTCGAATGCAACCCGATGACTATCGAACTCGGAGAGGACGGACGATACACGTTCGTCGTCGAGGATGATCGCATCGACGCGCGTTTCCGGGAGATCGGCGACGGCGACTACGCGCTCCAGATGGCTGAATCAGACGATGACAGCTTCATGTATTATTGGGGCGCGCTCGACGGCGATGCTTTGACGCTGACGCTGCTGTGGTGCTCGGATCTTCCGCGCGCTCTTGTCGATAAGCTGATTGAGGATGGTTCCATTGAAGCGGATGAGGACTATTCGACCTGCACTGTGAAAACGCCTGGCGCGGTCATTGCGGCGGCGAAGTCCTATGCGGCGGGTGAAGCAAAGACCGACAATCGGGTCGTGATCCGTCCCTCAGTCCCGGCGCAATGACGTATTATCCGCCGGTATCGCCGTATGCCGCCGGACTCGGCGGCAAATGTCCGCGCTGCGGCCAGGGCGCACTCTTCAAGAACTTCATCAGCGTCAAAGACCGCTGCGAGGTCTGCAATCTCGATTATTCAAAGGCCGATGCCGGCGATGGTCCGGCCGTCTTCATCATGTTCATCGTCGGCTTTGTCGCAGTCGCCGTCGCCTTCATCGCCCGATTTGTCTGGTTTGCGCCGATATTGACGGCTTTCCTTGTGTCGGGCGGCGTCGCCATTGCTTTAAGCCTTGCCTTGTTGCGCCCGTTCAAGGCGACGCTTGTCGCGCTTCAATTCAAGCACAAGGCTGAAGAAGGCCGGCTCGGCGAATGACATTTCGTCTGCGCCCTGGCCTTGTCGTTGCGACGCTGATCGCGCTCGCCATTCTCTGCTCGCTTGGGTCGTGGCAGCTAAAGCGTCTCGAATGGAAGCGCGGCCTCATCGCGCAGATGACTGAGCGGCTCACCGCCGATCCGATCGCATTTGACGAGGCGCTTGCGCGCGAGGCGGCGGGCGCGAACATGGAATATCAGCCCGTGTTCATTGAAGGCGTCTTCGCGCATGACCTTGAGACAACCGTATTCGGCACGCTGGGCGGACAGCCGGGGGTTTATGTCTTTACGCCGCTCGATGCGGCGGATCCAACGACTGGCGGGCGCCGGTTCATTTATGTCAACCGGGGATTTGCGCCGCAGGAATTACGCGATCCTGCGACGCGCGCCGACGGACAGGTCTCAGGCGGCGTGCGCGTTGAGGGACTCTTGCGTCACGCCGAAAGAAAGCGCGGCTTCGAGAAATGGCTGGCTCCGGATAATCAGCCTGCAGACAATCTCTATTTCGTTCGCGATCCGCTGGTCCTCGCCGCCCGTCATTCGATCGACGTCCCATCGGTCTACATCGACAGCTTCAAGCAGCAGGGCGAAAGCCTGTGGCCCAAGGGCGGCGTGACGCGGATCGATATTCCAAACAGGCATTTTGAATACGCCCTTACCTGGTTCGGCCTCGCGGCGGCCCTTCTTGGCGTATTCATCGCCTTTTCCCTCAAACCCGACTGACAGACGGTCCGCCGCTCTGTCCGCTCAATCCGCCGAATTTCCCTTGCCGGAGCTCATTTGGCAAACTACTTTGAAATCCAAAGTATAGCTATCCGGCCGCCGGACGATCGAGAAAACCGGATCGGCAAAGGATCGCCTCGGGCGGCGATACGGATAAGAAAGGGAACGGGAGCCATGAATTTCGAACCGCTCTTTACGGCCCCATTGGTCGTTCAGGTTCACGCCTTCGGCGCGATGGCGGGGATAGTTCTGGGCGCGATCCAGATAGTCGCGCCGAAGGGAACCTTGCCTCACAAAGCGCTCGGGATGGTGTGGATCCTTGTCATGGCGACAGTCGGCGTCAGTTCAGCCTTCATTGTCGAGCCGACCAATCCCGGCGATCCATTCCTTGCGCGCTTTACGCCGATTCATCTTTTCACGCTGTTGACGGCTGTCGCGCTCATTCATGGCGGCTTGATGCTGCTGCGCGGCGGGCCAGCCATGCGTTTTCACAGCAGACCGTTCATCGGCCTCTATATTGGCGGGCTAATCATCGCCGGCGGGCTCGCGTTTCTTCCCGGCAGAATTATGCACAAGGTCGCGTTCGGCGGATAATTCCGATTACGGACGATCAAGTATCGAAGAATCAAGTTCGCAAATTCGCGTCGTTCCTGTCAGCGCCATGGCTGTATGAAAGTCGTGCTTGACGAGGCCGAGATAACGCCTCAACCCCGCTTCGCCTTGCGCAGCGACGGCGTAGATCCAGGGCCGGCCTATGAGCGCCGCGTCAGCGCCCGAAGCGATAGCGCGCACGACGTCCTGACCGCTCCTTACGCCGCCATCGACGAGCACTTTGGCGCGTCCTTTAAGGGCGTCCGCGACACGCGGAAGCGCGGCAAGTCCCGACGCGACGCCGTCAAGCTGCCGGCCTCCGTGATTGGAAACGACGACGCCGTCGGCTCCGGCATTGACGGCGGCTTGCGCATCGTCCGCTGTCAGCACTCCCTTGATGACAAGATTTCCGCCCCATTCCTTGCGCAGCTGTTTGATGTCATCCCAGGTCACGGAAGCGTCGAACTGTTTATCGACCCAGGCGCGAAAATCTGACGGTGTCGTCGCCTCGGGCACATATTCGCTGAGATTGCCGAATACATGCGGCTTGCCGCCGATTCCGACGTCGAGAAGCCATTTTGGATGCATCAGATAGTCGATCAGTCCCGCGCGAAGCCGGCCATAGGCGCCGCCTCCGCCGCTAAGTCCATTTCTGATATCGCGATATCGAGCGCCGACGACGGCGAGATCGACCGTGAAGAAAAGCGTTCTGACGCCGGCGGATTTTGCGCGCTGCAGTATTTCGCGCACGGCGCCGCGGTCCTTCAGCATATAGAGCTGAAACCAGAAAGGGCGCTTGGCTTCTTTTGCGACTTCCTCAAGCGAACATATGGAGACGGTCGAAAGACAGAACGGAATTCCAATCGCGTCAGCGGCCCGCACGGCCTGAACCTCCGCGCGCTTTCGCATCATGCCGCCCATGCCGATGGGCGCCAGCGCCAGCGGCATCGAAAGCTTTTCTCCAAAGAGTTCCGTCGTCGCATCGAGCCTTGACACGTCGCGCATGACGCGCTGTTTCAGCCGCAACCGCGCAAAGTCGTTCACATTATCCGCAAGCGACGTCTCGGCGCCTGCGCCGCCATCGATGTAATCGAACAGCGCGCGGGGAAGGCGCCGCTCAGCGATCCGGCGATAATCTTCAGGGGAGGCGGGGGCGAGATTAAGCGACGGCATGGCGTGCGCTCCAGTTGCTTGGCCTGATTTCCATCAGACTGTGCAGCGATGCGCGGCGTCAGAAAAGCGTAGGCCGCAGAAGTTCAGTTGAAAGCCGGCGCATTTGAGAACGGATCATCAAGACTCGCCGCCGGCGCGGTGAACCAGCGCGGACCATCGCTCGCGATATGGAAATGGTCCTCGTGCCGGACCCCGAATTTGCCGGGAACGACAATCATCGGCTCGTTGGAGAAGCACATCCCGACGTCGAGCGGCGTCTTGTCTCCTTTGACGAGATTTGGCGCTTCATGAATATCGAGCCCGATGCCGTGGCCCGTGCGATGGGGAAGGCCCGGCAGGACATAGCCGGGCCCAAACCCCTTGCGCTCAAGCGAGCGTCGCGCGGCGGCGTCGACGCTTTCGCAGAGCGCCCCGCGCCTTGCGGCGTCGAAGGCGGCGGCCTGCGCCTCCTTTTCGGCGTCCCATGCCGCCCGGTATTCCGGCGACGCGTCGCCGAAGACGTAGC
Source organism: Parvularculaceae bacterium (assembly GCA_041740755.1). Taxonomy (GTDB): domain Bacteria; phylum Pseudomonadota; class Alphaproteobacteria; order Caulobacterales; family Parvularculaceae; genus Amphiplicatus. Next base: position 6,177 of record JBGSLM010000176.1, read on the forward strand.
TGCGCGTGATATCGGAATTATAGCCTTCGATCTGACAGCCCGTGTCAATCAATACCGCGTCGCCGCCTTTAAGCGCGCGATCCTTCTCGGGGCCATGCGGCAACGACGTGTCTGCGCCGAAGGCGACGATGCAGAACGTATTGGCGCTGCCGCCAAGCGCTCGATGCGTTTCATCGATGAAACGCGATACCGCCGACGCCATCATCCCTTCTTTGAGGTGCGCGTGCGCGCGGCGCTGGATTTCCAGCGTGATCGCTTTGGCATGCTGCATCAACGCAATTTCCGCCGCAGATTTTCGCGCCCGCAATGGCGCGACCAATGGAACAGCGTCGAGCAGATTTTCATCAGCGATTTCACGCCGCAATGCGCGATACATGAAAAGCGGCAAATCGCCGTCGACCGCGATATTCTTCCCGGCTGCTCTGTCGGCGATCAGCCGGTACGGGCTTTCTTCTTCCTCCCAGGTCAAAAGATCGCCGGGAAGCGAGATCAGGCTCTCAACCTTTGATCGCTCAAATCCTGGTCCGATATAATCGATACGGTCCGCGAATATGAGCGCGCCCAAAAAGCGCTCGGACGGATGCCATGTGACGCCGGTGAAATATCGAAGGCTCGACGTCGATCCTAGAAGCGCCGATTGGACGCCGGCCTTCTCCATCCGCAATCGCAGCGCATTCACCCGCTGGCGCCGTTCCTCGATGCTGATCGGCGACGGTCTTAAGGGCATCAGATCAAACCTCTATTCGCCGCGCAATTTGCGGTCATAGGCGGCGACGAGCGTCATGTACGGGTTGACTTTCGTGAACAGCGGATCGTCGCTCGCTGACGCGACATAGTTCTCATACATTTCGAAATGAAGATGCGTCGTTGTTGGAACGACCGTACCGTCCGACTTGAAAAAGTCATTCGATATCTTGCCGATCCGGTCGCCTCTCAGCACTTCTTGTCCCTCCGTTACTGAAAGCTCGCTCATGTTGAGATGGAGGTAATTGTAGATTGTGCCGTCCGGCGTCTGGAGCGTCACCCAGTGACGGCGAACGTCAATGACGCGGCCGTCTTCGACGGCGACCGCCCAGTGGATATTCTTGGCGCAGGTTCGCGGTCTGATATCGAGGCCCTCGTGGCCGCCGCCGGGACAGAGCGGCTGATTGCGGTCGCGTTTTTCGCAGAACGTATCCTGCCATGGGTAATCGTAATTGCGCGCGTCGCATTGCGCGCCTTCCATGCCGTTCACAGATCCCATGCCGCCGCCATAGCGATAGACCTGGCTGTTGAGGAACACGGGGTCTTCGGTCGGAAACAGGATGTCGGCGCGATAGACGGTCTCATCGACAAAGCCGGGGCCTGAACTCGGCAGCAAAGCGCCGACCGGGATATAGCTGAAGATCTTTCCGTCGGCGTCGGTCAGGACTTCTGGCTCTTCTGGTTCGTCGTCTTCCGGCGGATCATCGTCGAAAGGCGGTTCGTCATCGTCCGGCGTTTCATCGACAGGCGGATTATCGCCGCCCGGCAAGGTCGGCATGCCGTTATTCTTGACCCACCAATAACCGCCGGCGAGGAGGGCGATTACGAGAATGAGGAGCAGCCATCCGGCTGCGTTGCCCTTCTGCGAGGAGTTTGCGCTTTTCATTATTGGCCTCCCGCTTCCGGGTTCATCAATATGATGTTCGAGGCGAGGGTCGTGATGAAATCGTCTTCGGCGCATCGCGCGTCGGCGGGATCGTCACACATGATCGAAAGGACGTAGCCCGCGCCGAATTTTGCAAAGGTCAGGTCCGTCGAACTGTCGCTGCGCGAGATCAGATACGGCGCATCAACGCTGGCGAGCGTTTCTCTTTCGGCGCGCATTGCAGCTATGCGGGTGCGAGATGATTTGAGATCGCCGACCACAATTTTCTTTCGCGCGCCCGACATGCGCATGACGACGCCGTCTTCGACTTCCGCCGTCGCCGAATAGGAACTTCCCTGGCTGTAGACTTTGAGCGTTTGCCTAACGCGTGCGCGTTCGGGCGCAAGAACCGGCAGTTGCGCCAAATTCACTTCGCTCGCCGCGACGGTTTTGAAGGATTCGATCTGCACGGCGCGCATGCCAGGGGGTCTAGCGACAGCCGCCGTCGTCGATTGCTGAGCCGAAATGTCCCGCCGCGCGGTAAGCGCAAGTTCGGTGCGCATCTGCGTCCAATTTATCTGGCCTTCGGCGGCTTCTCCTGCGGCCTGTCCAATGGGCGGCGCTTCGCGTGTCGGCCGCGTGATCGCGCGATCCTGCAACGATTGCTGCAATCTGTCGCCGGCCGCCGGATCGGACGTTTGCGCTAGCGCAATAACGGTAACGGCGCCAAGAGCCAGCGCTCCAGCAGTCGCCGCAACAGCGATATTTCTCATAACGATCCCCACCCTTCCCGCGCCGCCTCCCCAAAAGGCCGCGATACAGTCTAACTCAACCGGCTCTCGCGCGTCTATCGAGCGTCGAGCTTGAATTCGATGCGGCGGTTCTGCGCGAGCGCCGCCGCCGAATATCCAGATACGAGCGGCCATTCTGAGCCCAGGCCCGTCGCCATCAAACGCTTTGACGGCACGCCGCGGCTCTTGAGGTAATCAGCGACCGACACCGCGCGTTTCGCCGAGAGCTCAAGATTTGACGAATAAATAGCAGCGCAAGATGGGCCGAGCGGAACTGCGTCCGCATGCCCTTCGACGCGCAACACCCATTGCACGTCGGCTGGAATATCATCCTTGATGTCGAGAAGGATGTCGGCAACCTTGTTCAGCTCAAGCTTTCCAGCCTCGCCGATTGTCGCCGAACATGACCCGAACAACACGTCGCTTCCAAGGACGAATCTGTCGCCTTCGACCTTGATGTCAGTGCGATTTCCAAGAGCGGCGCGAAGCGCTTCAAAAAACCGCGACCTGACCTCCTGCAGCTCCTGCACCTTGCGCGCGAGCGCAGCGTTGAGGCGTTGCGACAGGTTTTCGATCTGCGCGTTTTGCTCTTTGTCCTTTGCTTCGGCTGCGTCGAGCGCTTCCTGCAGACTTTGGAGTTGGCGGCGCAGGGCGGCAAGTTGCGCATTCAATGTTGCGATCTGCGATTTCTGGTCGTCGCTCAGCGCCTTTTCCGCTTTCAGTTCTTCGGCGGAGGCCGCGACCGCTGACTGACTTGCGGCTAAGGCTGCGGCTGCCGCCGCAAGCTGCGTGTCCTTGTCCGAGATCGTTGTTTCGAGCGCGAGGATCTGCGAGGCGAGCTTGTCCTTCTCGGCTTGCGCGAGGCCAAGCTGTTCGGCGAGTTCGTTGATGCGTGCGGTAAGGCGCGCAAGTTCCGAATCCTTCGTCGCCAACTCGTCCTTGACCGAGGTCAGTTTCGCTCCGAGGTAGAATTGCGCGACAACGAAAATCGACAGCACGAACATCAAGACAAGCAGCAACGTCGTCAGGCCATCGACGAAGCCGGGCCATATATTGGCCTCCGATGATCGCCGGCGGCGCGACATCGCTTACTCCTTGCCGCGGATGATCGAGCGGTTGAGCGCGCGTATTTCGTCCTTGAGTTCCGCCATCTGGCCGGCCTGCGCCTTGATGAGCTTCTCTGTGTTGGCGGCGAGCGCCGCTTCAAGCGAGAAGAACGGCGAGTCCTCGTCGCCGCTCAGATTGGCTTTTGCTCCCGATCCGCCGGCGCGGGTGTCGGTCATGCCGGAAAGCCAGTCCTCAAGATCGGTGTAGAAGCGCCCTTGCGCCTGCGTCGATTGAAGGTCGAGGAAGCCGACGACAAGCGAACCGGAAAGACCAAATAGCGACGATGAAAACGCCGTGCCCATGCCGGCGAGCGGCGCCTTGAGATTGGTGATGAGCTGCGTGATCGCAGTCTCCGGGTCGCCGCCGGTAACGCCAAGGCCGCTGATCGTTTCGACAACGCCGTTCACGGTCTCGATCAGTCCCCAGAAGGTGCCGAGCAGGCCGAGAAAGACGAGGAGGTGGCCGATATAGCGGCCCATTTCGCGCCCTTCATCCATCCGTACGCCAATCGAATCGAGAATGGCGCGCGTCGATTCCGGAGGAAGGCGACCGCCGCGTTCATCGGCGTCGAGAAGAAGTTTCACCATTGCGCTGATCAGCATCGGCGGACGAGGCAACCGGGCGCGGCGCGGATCGACCGTTTCGCGGAACGCCTCGACCCAGCGCACAGCAGGCGAAATGACGCCCGCCTGCCGAAGATTGTAGATGATGCCGATGCCGAGAACGCCGAGGATCAGGCCGTTAAGCGCCGGGTTTGCGTTGAATGCGTCGAGGAGCACCCTCGACGGTTCAGGGCTCCATGGCGACATATAGTAAATGATCGCCGCCACCGCGATCAGGAACAGGAGCATGTTGAGGATATATCGGCCGGGCTGTGTGAACTTCACCGACCGCTCGAGCAGACGCGCCATCTTTATCCCTCCGTCCCCACTCAGCGGATGCAGCGTAAGCGCAAAGCGAGCGTGCGTGAATGCACTCCCGCCTGTTTGCCGAACTTAGTCGCATCAACGCCACTGTTCTCGCGGGGCTGGCGATCAAACCGCCGTAGTGGGCGGTCCAAAAATTCTTTATTTATATGGCTCATTTTAGAAGCGGAACGACCTACCGCAATAGATGCGCTTTTTTGGCGCAAGAGTTGCGCTTTTCTCTTGACTGGACGATTGAATATGACATTATGGTGACAAATAACGCCACTTAAGACGGTGAACCGTCACTCAACTGTCATAGAAGGACTTTTGAAATGAAATTTGGAAACGCGGTTCTGTCTCTGGTCGCTGGTGCGGCTGCGCTGTTCGCCGTCAGCCAGGCGTCGGACGTCGCGCCCTGCCCGGACGATTATCGTCTCCAGGCCGCCAGCTATGTCGAAAGCCGGCTCTCAGATTCCCATGGCGCGCGGGTTCAGGTCGTCAGCGAGCCCTATCGCGTTGCGACTGATCTCAAGGGCTATTCGGGACTGGAAGGGTGGGGGGTCGATATCAAGGTTCGCTCCCGACTGCCGACCGGAGAGTTCGGCGGTTACGTTCCCTATACGGTCGTCTTTATAGACGGCGTGCCGGTCGCGCTCTGTGAAGACACGCAGGAGCTGACCAGGGTCTAAGATCCGACCACGGATACAGAGAAAGCCGCCCGCTCGGGCGGCTTTTTCGTTTTGTCCTTGCTCTTTCGGCAGAAAAGCGCCACCAGACGCCGCTTATCCCGCATCGCAGCAAGGCTTACATGACCGCCCTTCGGAACATCGCCATCATCGCGCACGTCGACCATGGGAAGACTACCCTCGTCGATGCGCTGTTGCGCCAGTCGGGAACCATCCGCGCCAACACCGAAATGGCGGAACGCGCGATGGATTCAAATGACATTGAGCGCGAGCGCGGCATCACAATTCTCGCCAAGTGCACGAGCGTCTTGTGGGACCACGGTGCGACGCCGATCCGGGTCAACATTGTTGACACGCCCGGCCACGCCGATTTCGGCGGAGAGGTCGAGCGCATTCTGTCGATGGTCGACGGCTGCCTTCTCCTCATCGACGCGGCTGAAGGCCCGATGCCGCAAACGAAGTTCGTTTTGTCCAAGGCGCTTGCCCTCGGGCTTCGTCCGATCGTCGTATTGAACAAGGTCGATCGTCCGAGCGCCGATCCGGATGACGCGCTCAATTCCGCGTTTGATCTCTTCGCCGCGCTTGGCGCTTCGAACGAGCAGCTCGATTTTCCAGTCGTTTATGCGTCGGGTCGCGACGGCTGGGCGTCGCTGACGTTGGACGGGCCGCGTGTCGACCTGACGCCGCTCTTTGAAAAAATCATCGCTCATGTTCCGCCGCCGCCGATCGAGGCGAATGCGCGCAACCTGCAGTTCAAGATGCTGGCGACGACGCTTGAGGCTGATCCCTATCTCGGCCGCATTCTGACGGGACGCATTGTCTCAGGCGTTGCGCGTCCAGGCGTCACCATGAAAGCGCTCGCGCGCGACGGAACCGAGATCGAACGCGTGCGCATCACCAAAGTCCTCGCTTTCCGCGGCCTGAAGCGCCAGCCGGTTGATGAGGCGGAAGCAGGCGACATCATCGCGCTCGCCGGATTCTCGCAAGCATCCGTCGCCGACACGCTCTGCGATATCGAAAACTCTGAAGTCATCAACGCGCAGCCGATCGACCCGCCGACGCTGGCGATCACCATTTCCGCGAACGATTCCCCGCTCGCAGGCCGCGAAGGCGACAAGGTGCAAAGCCGCGTCATCCGCGACCGGCTTTTGCGTCAGGCCGAGGGCGATGTCGCGATCCGCGTCACCGACGCGGTCGGGGGCGACGCCATGGAAGTCGCCGGACGCGGCGAATTGCAGCTTGGCGTTCTGATCGAAAACATGCGCCGCGAAGGGTTCGAACTTTCCGTCTCACGCCCGCGCGTCGTCACGCGCACCGACGAGAACGGCCAGTTGCTGGAGCCGATCGAGGAAGTCTTCATCGACGTCGATGACGAGTTCACCGGCATCGTCATTGAAAAACTGACGCGCCGCAAATGCGAACTGGCGGAAATGAAGCCGTCAGGCGCCGGCAAGACGCGCATCATCATGCATGCGCCGGCGCGCGCGCTCATCGGTTATCACGGCGAATTCCTGACCGACACGCGCGGCACCGGCGTCATGAACCGGTCCTATCTCAAGCACGCGCCGCACAAGGGCCAGATCGAAGGCCGTCGCAACGGCGTTCTGATCTCGACGGACGCCGGCAATACGGTTCTCTATGCTCTCTGGTATATTCAAGAGCGCGGCTTCCTGTTCGTCGGCGACGGCGAGGCGACCTATCAGGGCATGATCATCGGCGAGGCCGCCAAGGAAGGCGATCTCGACGTCAATCCGCTGAAAGAGAAAAAGCTGACCAACATCCGTACGAAAGCGGCGGATGAAGCGATGCGTCTTGTGCCGCCGCGCCGGATGAGCCTTGAACAGGCGATCGCCTATATCGGCGACGACGAACTCGTCGAGGTGACGCCGAAGTCGATCCGCTTACGGAAAAAAGCGCTGCTGCCGCATGAGCGCAAAAAGCGCGCGAAGGATTGACGTTTGCTCAGCTGTTCGGGGCGGTGCGGCGGGCCGCATCAAGCACCAGAAGCAGTCCAAGCGACCAAAATCCGACAAAAGTCATGTACTCGCCGATTTCGAGCGTGCGCCATAGCGCGGCGGTGACGAAGTAGCCCGCAACGCCAGTGACGACAGCGCCGCCGAACCACGCAGCCGCAACGGCAAGGCGTTTGTTTGACAATGTCGGGCGCATGATGACGGCGGCGGTGACAACCGCGTTAAGGCAGGCGATGGCGACGGCGGCGGCCAGCGGCAAATCATCCTGATGGATGGCGAGCGGAATATTGGTGAGCGCCGCCGCAAATCCCTGGGCGATGAAGGAAAACAGAAGGCATTCGAAATCTGCAAACCAAGACCTCGCGACGATCTTTGAAAAACGGTCAAGACCCGCAGAACGGTTGACGAGGGTTTCGGCGGCGAGCGGCCGCCCCATTCTTTCGCCGATCGCTTTCAACAGCATTTCCGGCAACGGATCGCCCGGCGCCCAGGACGACATGTCGATCGTGTTGAAGCTGCGAAAATCGAGCGGCGGCGTCACGCCGTCGGCGCTGACCGGCACGAGAATTTTTCGCTCGCGCGCGGCAGACGCCTCGCCGACGACCCATTCGCTATCGACCGAGCGGCGCGACCAGATGACCATGGCGACGGCGACCTGCGCGATGACGCCTGCGGTCTTTTTTCGGTAATCTTCGCCCGCGAGAAGGTCCCGGTCCCACCAGACCTCGACGCCCAGATTTCCAAGTTGCGCCGCTATCGCCTCCGCAAGCGGGCGGTCTTTGCGGCTATAGGAAATGAAAACGTCCGGCACCAAAGCCCCCATGGAAGCCTTGATGATAATCGGAAACAGGTTTCCGTGGAAGGATCAATTCCCGAGCTGCGCTTTTGGGCGGCGCGTGTGCCTCATTCGAGCGCTTCCCGCTTCATTTCGAGCGCCAGCCATTCTTCTTCGGCGGCGGCAAGTTCAGATTCTGCTTTTTCGAGCCGTTTGACTTTCTCGTTGAATGCTTTTGCGTCGCGCGCGAATAGCGCCTGATCGGCGAGCGCGGCCTTCAGCGTCGCGATCTCCTTCGACAGCGCATCCATTTTTACGGGAAGGGATTCGAGGGCGAATTTCTCTTTAAACGTGAGTTTCGCTTTCGCAGCGGGCGGGGCCGCAGTCACGGTCTTTTCCCTCGGCTGCGGGCGATCGATAACGCGCGATCCGGGCGCTGCGCCTCGCTGCGCCAGCATATCGTCATAGCCGCCCGCATAGTCCGTCCACTGACCATCTTTGCCTGACGGATCGGTTGTGATGATCGCCGTAACGGTGCGGTCGATAAAGCTGCGGTCATGGCTGACGATCAGCAGCGTGCCCTGATAGTCGGAGATCAGCTCTTCAAGGAGGTCGAGCGTCTCAAGATCGAGATCATTGGTCGGCTCGTCGAGCACAAGCAGGTTCGACGGTTTGACGAGCGCCGCCGCCAGCGCAAGCCGGCCGCGCTCGCCCCCTGACAGCGCGGAAACCGGCGTCCGCCATTGGTCGGGCTTGAACAGAAAATCTTTCAGATAGCTTGCGACATGCTTTTTTTCTGCGCCGATCGTCACAAAGTCGCCGCGCCCGTCGCTGATGGCGTCTGCGACGCGGTCATCCGGTTTAAGGCTTTCGCGCCGCTGATCGAGCGAGATCATCGAAAGCCCGGCGCCCAGCGTCACCTTCCCTTCATCCGGTTCAAGGTCGCCGATGAGCATTTTCAGAAGCGTTGTCTTGCCGGCGCCGTTCGGGCCGACAATTCCGATACGATCGCCCCTGGCGATCTCGATTGAAAAATCCTTGACGATCGCGCGGCCGCCGTAACTCTTTGAAATCTTCTCCGCGACGATGACGCGCTTGCCGGACGGCGTCGATTCGCCTGTTGAGAACGTCACCGTTCCGACCGGCCGCTTGCGCTCACGCCGCTGTTTTCGAAGGTCTCCCAATTCCCGCATGCGGCGAACGTTCCGCTTCCTGCGCGCCGTGACGCCGTAGCGGACCCAGTGTTCTTCGGCGACGATTTTGCGGTCGAGCTTGTGGGCGGCTGTTTCCTCCTCTTCGAGGACTTTGTCGCGCCATGCTTCGAATTCCTTGAAGCCGCGGTCAAGGAATCGTATTTGCCCGCGATCAATCCATGCCGTCCGTATCGTGACGTTTTCAAGAAAGCGGCGGTCATGGCTGATGACGACAAAGGCGGCGCGAGAAGATGAAAGCCGCGCCTCAAGCGCCTCGATCGCCGGCAGATCGAGATGGTTGGTCGGCTCATCGAGGAGGAGAACATCCGGGTCCGCAGCGAAAATCCGGGCGAGCGCCGCGCGCCGCGCCTCGCCGCCTGAAAGGTTGTCGCAGCGCGCGTTCGGATCGACGCCCAATTCGTCAAACAGGCGCGCAATGTCGATTGGCGCGCCAGCCGGCGGGAGCCCTGCCTCGATATAGGCGCCGACCGTATCGAAGCCGGTGAAGTCCGGCTCCTGCGGCAGGTAGGCGATGCTGGCGGCGGGGTCGATGTATCTTTCACCGCTGTCGGGTTCTGTGATTGCCGCCGCGATTTTCAGGAGAGTCGATTTTCCTGAACCATTGCGTCCGACGAGGGCGATCCGCGCGCGCGGCTCGATGATAAGGGCGGCGCCTGCGAGCAAAGGCTCGCCGCCGAAGGTGAGCTTGATGTCCTCGAGGGTTAACAGTGGCGGCGCCATAGGCCCGGCGGTCTACAGGCGGCGCGGCCCCCGGGCAATCCGTCGCAAAGCGTTAAAGGCCTCTCAGCGATTATCGGCGAGGCTCCGCTGATGGAAGCGCTGGCCACCTATCTGCGGGAGACGCGTACGACGCCCAAGGCGTTCGCAAAGCTCGTCGGCCTCGACGCCGATCGCTTTGAGCGGATTCTCGCCGGCTATGAGGCGATCGAGACGTCAATCGCCCAGCGCATGGTCGATGCTACGGGCGGCGCGCTGTTGATGGTCGAACTTGTAGAGCAATCCGCGACCGCTGCCCCAATCATTGATATGCGCAGCAGGTTCGCCTCGGCGGCGGCGGAGATCGATACCGAAAAGCTCGCTGAAATACTGTCGATGATTTTGCCGCGCCTTATCGGCGGGGCGCGGCGCCTTGGCGATGAACATTTGCCGCGTCTTGCCGCAGACGCCGCAGCCAATACTTATGCGGCGCTTTCGACTGTCACGACGCGCCGCGGCCCTGATCGGCTGATCCAAGCTCTGCGGCCAGTTTTTGCAGAAATTCTCTCAGAGATGTCGGCGCCCGCATCGGCCCATCTGCGGCTTCCCCAAGCGATTGAGGAAGCGGCCGCGATTTATTTTCAGGAGCCCCAGCGCTCACGGCGCGCGTAACCGTCGTTGCTTCACTCTGCCCTTCGATCATTGCAAAGGCCCGGCGCTTCGCCATGCGCCACATGCTGCGGCCAATTGCGGCAGCGTACGCGTCTTCGCTTGAACTCGATATCGCCTTTGGCCGCCTCAAGGAGTGTTCCCCAGTTCAGCGGCGCACAACAACTCAACCATGCGATCATCCCGTTGCACGCCATCGAAATCCATTTTTGCAGCTACTGAGATAAACAACGGCTAAAAATGTGCGAAGAGAGCGACTGGTTCTCGTAGAATTTGAACGAAGACTTTTGCGTCCCGCGTCATCCGCCGCGATTAAGATTAACGGCCGGCAACCTTGAATGACGGCCAGATGGAAAAATTGCGCATATTGAAAAAAAGGGCGCGCTTGCGGCGCGCCAAATTCCGTGAATGGGTTCAACGGATCCTATTCAAACAGCTTCGCCCAACGGCGCGCTTCACGCTTTTTCCAGCCGCCGCGATGCCAGGCGTCGGAAACGATGAGCGGCGCGACGCTTGTCGCTTCAGCAAACACCATTTGCTCGTAAACGGTCGAGACTTTGCCCCAGCTCGCCGCTTCTTTCAGCGTCGATGACGAGCAGGCGCCGTCACGAACGTCGGCGACCGTGATCTGCACCGCGTATTTGTGCATTTCCACATCGTCATGCCCAAGGATTTCGGCGCACACGACCGTATCCTGCGCAAAGTTTTTCGGAACGCCGCCGCCGATCATGAAGAGGCCTGTGGTGCCGGCGGCGAGTTTGACTTCCGTCAGTTCGCGGAAATCGCCCGCGCTGTCGATCGTGACATACGGCTTGCCCGCCTTGCGGCGTTCGACCTGATGCTTGACGATGCCAAAGCCCGCCGAGCAATCCGAAAACGCAGGAACGAAGATCGGCACGCCTTTTTCATACGCCCGTTGAATGAGGCTGTCTTTCTTCTTGGCGTTGCCGGCGGCGAGCCACTTGCCGATTTCATGGATGAATTCGCGCGACGTGTAAGGGCGCGGCTCAAGCCGTTCGCAGATCTCATAGATCGTGTGATCGACGTTCTGCAGCTCTTCTTCATCAATATAGGTGTCGTAGATGCGGTCGATATAGAGCGAGCGCAGCGTATTGTCGTCAGGGATTTCGTTCGCCTGGTAATGCTTGAAGCCGAGCGCTTCAAGGAAATCCATGTCGATGATCGACGCGCCTGTCGCAACGACCGCGTCAATCATGTTGTACTCAACCATGTCGCGCCAGACATGGAGGCAGCCGCCGGCGCCGGTTGAGCCGGCCATGATCAGCCAGGTCGAACAATTCTCGTCCTCGATCGACATGTTGAGAATCTGCGCGGCGCGCGCGGCGTCGCGCGAGGTGAACGACATCTTGCCCCATGCATCGATGATCGGGCGGGCGTCGAACTTGGTGATGTCGATATGCTCAACTTCAGTCGAAAGAAGTTCGGCTTTGCGGTTGTCGGGCTTTTTGGTCATCGCACTCGGTCCTTCCAGTTCAAAACCGGATCCGGGCCGCGTCAGGATCGACGCGCGGAGGGCCGTATGCGCGCGCTATATAGTAGGACTGGCGGGGGGGACAAGACCTGCCGGAGGAGAGCCTGCGAAAACGTCTAGCGCGCGGCTTTCCCGATGAATTCGGCGATGTCTTGATGCGCGATCCTGGCTTCGGCCAGACGCCAGTGCTGGTGGAACAGATGGAACATTCCATCAAAGACCCGCAATGACACATCGACGCCGGCCTGGCGCGCTTTCTCCGAGAACCTTGCGGAATCGCCAAGCAGCACTTCACGCGTGCCGACATGGAGCAGCACCGGCGGCATTCCCGAAGGATCGCCGGCGAGGGGAGAGACTTCCGGATCTGCGCAATCGCCCGCGCCGGCGTAAATCCGGAAACACTGGGCGAAATTTTGCGCGCCGTTCGCCGCAAAAAGCGGATCGCGCCCTTTCAGGGATAGGTGCGTGTCGCTTTCAGCGTGGGCGTCAAGAATAGGAGAGAGCAGGGCGAGGCCGGCGGGCATTGGCAACCCAAGCCGGCGCCAACGATAAAGCGAGGAAAGCGCGAGCGCTCCGCCGGCGGAATCGCCGATGACGATAATTCTGTCCGGCGAATGTCCGCCGGAAATCAGCGTCCGGTAAACGGTCTCGATCTCGATCAGCTGTGTCGGAAAGACAAATTCCGGCGCGAGCGAATAGTCGACCGCAATCGCGTTGCAGCCGGAGAGGTGACAGGTCGGAAGCACGGCGGTCGCGTTGGCGCGCGCCGAACCGCAGACAAATCCGCCGGCATGAATATAAAGGATCACCGGCGCGTTCGCTTTTGTCTGTTCCGGCCGATAGGCGACGCAAGAAACGCCGCCGATCGAGCAGTCCTCGAACGAATAACCGAAATCGAGCTGATCGAAAGTCGCCAGCCAATCGCTCTCCGCGATGCGGCGCGCGAGTGGTCGTGTCAGAGGATTGCGGACAGCGGCAAGTCCCGGATAGGGGCGTCTTCCCGCCAGAGTCCCTTTTGCCGCATCGCTGAGATGAGCGCCAAACCGGCGCTTTAATAATGCCACGTAGCTTCCCCCGCGTTCGCGCAACCGCCCATTAGGGCTGACGGCCGCGCTTTGCTGCGGGGGACGCTAGATGATGAAACTCAACGGCGAGTTAATGAAATTGGCGCTACTTATGCGAGCAGCGCCATTTTCGACCGAAAGTTGCGATCAGGCTTTCGCCGCTTGCAGGCTGACGACGTTTTCCGCCGCTTCCGCTTCGCCGTACATCGACATCAACGGCGCGTCGCCGGCGATGGCTTCGAGATATTCGCCAAAGCCGTTGAAACGGGTCGCAAGCGCTGCGCCATAGGCGCCCGTCTGGCCGAATTCGATATAGTCGCCTTCATGCACATCGGATGGAAGCATGAACGGACCTTTGAGCGTGTCGATCGAATCGCAGGTCGGGCCATAAAGGCGGAACGCCTTTAGCTGGCGGCGCGGTCCTTTCTTCGCGCGCAGAAGGCGCGTCGGGTAAACAAGCCCGTCATGCGCCGCATCGAACAACGCGCCGTATGCGCCGTCATTCAGATAGAGCGCGTCGCCTTTGCGAAGTTCGACGCGCACGATATGGCTGCCCGCTTCCGCGCAAAGCGCGCGGCCTGGCTCGCACCACAGGTCGGCGTTTTCGAGCACCGGCATCGATTCAAACGCCGCCGCGATTTCTTCAATGTAGGTTTTGAGCGGCGGAGGCGACAGCTGCGGATAGGCGACGGGGAATCCGCCGCCCACGTCGACGATGTCGATCGTCACCTGCGCCTGGCGGATAAGGTCGGACACGATCTCCATCGCAGCGCGATAAGCTTCAGGGCGCATGCACTGGGAGCCGACGTGGAATGAAACGCCGAGTTCTTCGCACGATCCGCGCGTCTGACGCAGCAGCTGGATCGCTTCCTGGCCGGAAGCGCCGAATTTGCCGTTGAGCTTATGCTGCGCGTAATCGGACGAAACCGCGATCCGCACGACAAGATGCAAGTCCTTCGCGCCGTTCGTTTCCTTGATGATCTTGTCGAGCTCATCGAGGCTGTCGAGCGAAAAGACGCGAACGCCGAATTCGAAATACGCTTTGCGTATCGCAAGGCGCGACTTCACCGGGTGCATGAAGGCGAGCTTTGCATCCGGACAGCGCGCCGCGACAAGTTCGATTTCCGGCAATGACGCGACGTCAAACGCTCTGACGCCTGCCGCGTAAACGGCATCGATGATTGCGGGATGCGGATTGGCCTTCACCGCGTAAAGCACATCGCCCGGAAAATTGCGCACGAAGAAATCCGCCGCCTTCATGGCGGCCTCCGGGCGCAGACAATGAACCGGGAGTTCGGGCTGGTCCGCTAGGACCAGCGCAAGCGCAGACTGGTGTCTGTCCATCTCATGGAACCTCGCTAAGCAGCTTCAACCAAGACGCCAATCTTGCGGAGAGGTCCCATGGGATTGACGAAACGCGCACATAAGAACGTTCCACCTGTTTGTAAAGATTTTCCGAATCGAAAATTTCCCGCAGTTTCAAAGCATTAGCTGTCAGCGGTCAGGCGTGTATGCTGCTAAGATATTGATTTTATTATAAAAAAGTCGATCCAAGGATTGCGCAGGCGTTCAGCGCGCGGCAAAATTCCTCAGCTAGCGTGACATCGGCGCCGGCAAATTGCGCCGGGCGCCGCAAGTAAAAGGGGCGTTGTATGCGTAACCAATCTCCGCTTGCCCTCCAGCTTCAGGGCTATCGGCTGGCGACGGCCGAAATCCTCTACCGCCTTCCGGACCACCCAGGACTTCTCCAGACCTATGTCTGGCAGGACTATGACATCGCCCCGCGATATCCGGTCCTCAATCGCTTTCTCGAATTCTGGATGCGCCAGATCGAAGGTCCGCTCCACTCGGTGCGCGTCGCCGGCAAAGAGCTTGTCTCTGCGGCGGAAATGCGCGTCGGCACGCTGTTTCAGGTGCATTGAGCCGCATTCATTTGCGGCGCGGGCATGTGCGCAAATGCGGCGTAGAGGTCGTTCCCGATCGACGACCGGGCGATTCAAATTTTACGCATCGGTGAAACCGGCAATTAAAAGTAATTTGCAATGAGTTTCATCGGTTGAGGAGGGAGAATCAACGATGATCGCGCGTTCGCTTGCCGTTTTAATTGCATTCGCTGCGCTGGGAATTGGCGGCGCGGCAAACGCTGCGATTTCGACTTTTCCAGCAAGCGTATTCCAGACCGGCGGCACGGGCTCTGGCAATCTGGTCGGCAATACTGCGGCGACCGCGCGGCTAAACCGAAACCAGACGATCGGCCTCAATTACGGCTCCGCCATCAATATTGTCGCCGGCTCGCGCCTCTTCTTCAATATAACGACGGTCAGCAACAACACGACCTATCTCTGGGTGCGGCTTGGCAACTGGAATGGATCTGTCTTCAACACCGCAACAGCGACCGGACAAACAGCGCCGGACTCTTCGCCGACAGCAAACGTCTATGCGCAAATTACGGCGCCCGGCGTTGCAACGATATTTCTCAATCCGTTCTTCACGTCGTGCCAATCGATCGGCGGATGCAACGCGCTCGTCTTCGGCAACTCGACCTATTCCGCCGGCGGCAGCAATTTCCGTATTTCAACGCTTGTCGCGGCGACGCCCGAACCGTCGGCATGGGCGATGATGATGCTCGGCTTTGCCGGCATCGCAATGCGGATGAAGGCGGCCCGGCGCCGCGCCTCTCGTCCCGCAATTGCAGCGTTCAGCCCTGCGTGATTTCGACGGCGAAAGTGATCCGCGAAATCCTGCGTTAGTTCCCACGCTGACGACGCTTACCCCAATCGCGCGAAAACGCTGAATGAAATACGCCTTTTCGAATGCTTGAAACGGCGAGCGAAATTTCCATCTCCGAAAACAAACAATGCAGGTGTCGCGATTGCGGCGCCTGCGGCTCTTTGACAAGTCTGGTTTACCGTGCGCCGGTCTCGCGGGTCTGGCGTTCGGTTTCGATAAAAAAATCGCCCGGGTCTACGGGCGATCGCCCCTTTGCGCAAAAATGCGCCGCCGGATAATTCGGAGTTCTAACGCTGAAGGGCGCTCAAAGTCGCGCCACAAGGTCCGACGCGAATGTCGACAGCGTGTCGTCTCTTGCGCCCATGACGATGATGCGGTCGCCTTTTTGCGCCAGTTTGAGGAGACGTTCCCCGCAAGCCGCTCTCGTTGCGTGCGCTTCCGCACATTTGTTGCGCAAGGTGACGCCGATGGCGATATCCCGGCTGCCGACGCTGCGGTCCACGGTGCCGCCGAAATAGACAGGCTCGGGCATCAGCAAGATATCGTCCTTCGCAAGATGCGCCGCAAAACAATCGATGAACTCGGCTTTCATTTTCTTCAATGGGCCAAAGCCATGCGGCTGGAACATCACGAGAAGACGTCCGGGAAATTCGTGCAATGTGCGCAGCGTGGCGGCGATCTTGTCGGGGTTATGGCCAAAATCGTCGATGACAGTGACGCCTTTGGCCTCGCCGACGAGTTCGAACCGGCGTTTGACCCCGGCGAAAGCGGACAGCGCATGGGCCGCCGCGACGAAGGGAACGCCGGCGACTGTTGCGGCGGCGATGGCGGCTAGGGCGTTCGAAACGTTGTGGCGCCCTGGCGCCTTGAGGTCGATTTTCACCTGCTCTTCGCCGCGATGGTCGACGGCCATGAAGGAAACGCCAAAGGGTTCGGGCCGGATGTTGACGGCCCCGAAATCGCCCTCATCCGTTTCGATCGAATAGGCGACCGCGCGCTTTGCCAGGTGCGCAAGCCGCATCGTCTCGTCATTGTCGAGATTGAGAATTGCGGTCTCGGCTTTTGCAACGAAATCGCCGAACAGGGCGCGCAGCTCGTCCATCGATTTATGGTCAAGCGAGACATTGTTCAAAACCGCGATTTTAGGCTGATAAAGCGCAATCGTGCCGTCGCTTTCGTCAAGCTCGCTGACAAAGGCGCCGCCCTTGCCGACGAGGGCGCTCGCAAACAGCGCGTCGGGCGAGACAAAGTTCTTCATGACGGCGCCGTTCATCACGGTCGGATCTTTCCCGGCGGCAAAGAGAATCCAGGCGATCATCGCGGTGGTCGTCGATTTGCCTGAGGTGCCGGCGACGCCGATCGGCGTTGGCGCCGCGTTGAAAAGGTCGGCGAGAAGCTCGGCGCGGCCGAGGCGCCGGGCGCCAAGGCGGATCGCCGTCTGGACGTCGGGCACTGTCTCTTCGACGGCAGCGGAGGCGACAAGGATCTGGTCGGGGCCGACAACGCCCGACCCGTCCTGCGGAAACAGTGAAATTCCCTGCGCCCGCAGAAAGTCGAATTTCGGCGCTGTCCGACCCTGGTCGAGCGCCCGGTCAGAACCCGATACGGTCTCGCCCCGGGCGCGAAGGATCAGCGCGAGAGGGAGCATCCCGGACCCGCCGACGCCGCACAGAAAATATTGACGCTTTTCAACCATGATCGACAATCCTAAACGAGGTTTTTGAACAACCTCTTATTTGCGGGACACGTCAACCAGATGGCAAAGCCAGCCTGCTCGATCGCCGTTGTCGCCCCGGCGAACCGCCTCGCGCCGGAGGCCGCCGGTCTGGTGGCGGCGCTCGCGGCGACGC